>DATFPK010000107.1:0-30715 GCA_035264885.1 Solirubrobacterales bacterium | reverse complement strand
ACGGCGGCAGCGGCCTGGTCGAAACGAAGGTCAACACCGATCGCGAGAACATCGGTCGCAACGACCCCTGCTGGTGCGGCTCGGGGAAGAAGTACAAGAAGTGCCACGGCGCCTGACCCTCCTGGCCGTGGCGGCTGGCGCCGCCGGCGGGCGGACCCGTACCGTCACCTCGCCATAGACCCCGTCCGCGAGTTCATCCGCGCCTTCAACGAAGGCGACCTCGACGCGTTCGTCGCCGTTCTTCATCCCGAGGTGGAGATCCATGCGGCGCGCGGGCTGCGCAAGGGCGTGGAGGCGGCACGGGTCTGGGCGACGCGGGCGCCCGGAGGCGTGCAGCAGCGGGTGATCCTCGACCAGCTCTACGAGGACGAGAACCGCGCTGTCGCCCTGATCACGCGGCGGTGGCACTGGGCCGAGGACGGGAGCCTCGCCCGGGAGGACGAGATGGCCTGGATGTTCGAGCTGCGGGACGGGCTGGTATCGAGCTGGCGCGCCTTCGAGGATCGCGGCGAGGCCCTACGGCGGGGCGGCTACTCACCGAGGTAATTAGGCGCTGCTCAGGACGTGGTCTATGGTGGCCATGCGGATGAGACGACCCAGGCCATGCCTCGCAGTCATGCTGATCGCCTCCCTGGGGAGTGGCCTGACCTGGGCGGCTGTCGCGGGCGCCACGCACCACAAGTATCCGATCGATGCCGTCACGATCAAAGTCGATCGAGGTGCGAGAACCCTCTCGGGCAAGGTCGTCAGCAACTCCACGGTCTCGCACTTCTGCAGCGGCGGTGACTGGCCGGTCAACGTCTTCATGGTCCGGCGGGGCGCCGACAAGAAGGTCGCCCACATGAAGACGAACTTCGACTCCGAGTGGCGCTTCAGAGTCCGCTCTCAGACGCTCAAGGGAAAGCGCGTCTACGCGGAGGTGCCCAGCTTCACCAACGGCGGACACGGCTCTTGCATCGGCGCCCGCTCGCGTACGGTTCGCGCCCCCTAGCGCCCTAGGATTCTCGACATGGCCGATGTCGCCTCCACCGAGCCGCTCCCCGTGCGCCTTGCGGCGATCCGCGAGCAGTTGTCCCTGCTCTCGGACTACCTTTGACCCTGCCTCGCTCCAGGGGGAGATAGACCGGCTCGAGGCCGAGATGCAGCGGCCCGGGTTCTGGGACGACCAGGACGCTGCGGCTCGCACGTCGGCCGCGCACGCGCGGGCGCAGAAGCGGCTCGAGATGTTCCGCGGCCTGGAGGCCGACGCCGCCGATCTCTCCGACCTCGCTGAGATGGCCGAGGACGACGCCGAGATGGCCGCCGAGCTCGACGGCCAGCTCGAGTCGATCGAGCGGCGACTGGCCGAGCTCGAGGAGGCGCGCCTCTTCAGTGGCGGATACGACGGCGGCGACGCCGTCGTCACCGTCCACGCCGGCGCCGGTGGAACCGACAGCCAGGACTGGGCCGAGATGCTGCTGCGCATGTACCTGCGCTGGGCCGAGAGGCGCGGCTTCGCGGTCGAGATGAAGGAGGCATCGCCGGGGGAGGAGGCCGGCCTCAAGTCGGCCACGTTCATCGCCCGCGGCGAGAATGCCTACGGCCTGTTCGCGGCCGAGCGAGGGGTGCACCGGTTGGTTCGGATCTCCCCGTTCGACTCCTCCTCCCGCCGCCACACCAGCTTCGCGCAGGTCGACGTCGGCCCGCTCGTCGACGAGGACGTCGAGGTGGAGATCGACGACACCGAGATCAGGGTGGACACCTATCGCGCGTCGGGCGCCGGCGGCCAGCACGTCAACAAGACCGACTCCGCGGTCCGGATCACCCACGTGCCGACAGGCGTCGTCGTCCAATGCCAGAACGAGCGGTCCCAGACCCAGAACAAGGCAGTTGCGATGCAGCTCCTGCGCTCCAAGCTGATCGAGCTCGAGGAGCGAAAGCGGGCGGAGGAGCTTCAGAAGGAACGCGGTGAGGTGAAGGACGTCGCCTGGGGCTCGCAGATCCGCAGCTACTTCCTCCACCCCGACCAGCGGGTCAAGGACCACCGCACTGGTTACGAGTCCGGCGATACGAGCGGCGTCCTCGACGGCGACATCGACGAGTTCATCCGCGACTACCTGTTGAAGACGGCGGGCTGAAGGGATCTACGCAGTCGGGACCGGTGTTCACGATGACCTGGATTGGTCCGGACTGACCTAGAGAGCGCCCTCCAGCCGCAGCAGCTCCTCCTTCAACGACAGCCCGCCGCCGTACCCGCCAAGCGCGCCCCCCGTCCGCAGGACCCGGTGGCAGGGGACGACGATCGGGATCGGGTTCGAGCCGAGCGCCGAGCCGGCGGCCCGCTGGGCGCGGGGGTTGCCGGCCTCGGCGGCGACCTCGGTGTACGAGAGGGTTTCGCCGAACGGGATTCGCGCGGTGCGACGCAGTACCCGGCGGCGAAAGTCGCCGGCGGTGAGGCGCCAGTCGAGCGGCAGGCCGAAGCGGCGCAGCTTGCCCTCGAAGTAGAGGTCGAGCTCCCGCCGCGCCTCGTCGAGTCGGCCGGGCGCCTCCAGGACCCGTGGTGAGACCCGCGCCGCCAGGACCTCGACGACATCCTCGGGATCCTGATTGGGCAGGCCCACCTTGACGAGGCCCTTGGGTGTGGCGGCGATCGTGAGCGGGCCGAAGGGCGAGTCGACGACCGTGAAGGCGACGTCGAGCAGCCCTGCAACCTCCGCCCGGCCGGCGAACTCCTGAGCCAGGCGACCCGCGTCACCTTCGCGTCGGACCGCATCGCCGATCAGCGTTCCCACGTCAAGCCTGCCGTTGCCGTTCATGCCAGCTCCTTTCTCAGCTTCTTGATGCCCTCGTGAAGGCTCCGCCGGGCCGCCTGCTCCGAGCTGCCGATCGCCGCGGCGATCTCGCTGTGGGGGAGGTCGCAGGCGAAGCGGAGCGCAACCGCGGTCCGCTGCTTGGGCGGCAGCCCGGCGACCGCGGCCCAGATGCCCGTGCTCGGTCCGCGGTCCTCAACCGCGACCTCCGGCGCGTCGCCGACCGGCTTTGCCCGGCGCGAACGGGCCCGGTGGTGGTCGATCGCCTTGCGATGGGCGATCGTCAGCAACCAGCCGCGCAGGTTCCCGCCTTCCCCGAAACGGGGGTAGGCCCGGAGCGCCGACAGAAATGTCTCCTGGAAGCAGTCCTCCGCGTCCTGCGGTCCGACCGCCGCGACCAGGAAGCCGAGCACGTCATCGGCGTGCCTGTCGAGCAGGTCCTGGAACGGCGGGAGAGAGCTCACTGGGGAATAAACGTCGCAGACCCTCGAAACGTGAGGTGGTTCGCTCCGCACTACCCTGGGTCGATGCATGTGGACGCCGGCTCGCCGGCACTTGCGGATTTCGCCGCGATGGCGCTCGCCGAGGACCTCGGACCCGGCGACCTCACAGCCGCCGCCACAGTCCCCGAGGGCACCCAAGCCCGCGCCCGCGTGCTCCAGAAGCAGCCCGGCGTCGTCTTCGGCCTCGCCGCGGCCGAGGAGGTGCTGCGGCAGTGCGGCGTCGACGACGTCGACCGCGTCGCGGTCGAGGCGCAGTGGCAAGCCGACGTCCCGGCGGAGGTGCTCCTGGCCACCGGCGACGCCCGCGGGCTGCTCGCGGCAGAGCGAACCGCGCTCAATCTCCTCAGCCACCTCTCCGGAGTGGCGACCCTGACGGCGCGCTTCGTCGACGCGGTCAGCGGCACGGGCGCGCGAATCCTCGACACTCGGAAGACGACCGCCGGCCTGCGGGCGCTCGAGAAGGCCGCTGTGGCGGCGGGTGGCGGCGCGAACCACCGGATGGGACTCTACGACGCGATCCTGATCAAGGACAACCACGTCGAGCTGGCGGGCGGATTGGGCGAGGCCGTACGCCGGTGCCGGGATGCCTACCCGGACCTGGACGTCGAGATCGAGTGCCGCGACCTCGGCGAAGTCGAGGAAGCGCTGGCCGCCGGGGCCGAGCGGCTGCTGCTCGACAACATGGAACCGCGCAAGCTCGCCGCCGCGGTCCGGTTGCGCGGTGGCAAGCCCGGGGCGACCTTCGAGGCCTCGGGAGGCATCACCCTGGAGACCGCCCGCGACGTGGCCGAGACCGGCGTCGACTTCATCTCGGTCGGGGCCCTGACCCATTCCGCGCCGGCTCTCGACCTGTCGATGCTGCTGCACCCGGCCTGAGGCGGATGGGGTCGATGCCGCCGGCCAGCGCCCTCCGTGAGCGCCGCGAGTCGATCGTCCGCGAGCACATGGAGTCGGAGAACCGCCACGAGTTCGACGTCACGATGGCGACGTTCGACCATCCGAGGTATGAGCTGATTGCCACCGGGGAGGTGCACGATGGGCCCGAGGAGGTCGACGCCTACTTCCAGGAGACCAGAACCGCGTTTCCCGACCAGCGCAACGAGCTGCTAGCGCTGCATCACTCCGACGACGCGGTGCTCGTGGAGGCGATGCTCTACGGCACGCACATGGGCCCTCTCCGGGGCCTCCCGCCCACGGGGCGCAGCTTCGAGATGCGGTTTCTGGCGATGTTCCTCTTCGAGGAGGACCGCCTGGTCGGCGAGCGGATCTACTTCGACGCCGGGACGATCCTGCGCCAGCTCGGGGTGGCCCGGGACCCGGCGTCGATCGGGGGCCGGATCGCGACCGTCGCCAACCATCCGCTCACGGTCGGGAGGGCCGTCGCCCGGCGCCTCTTCGCCCGTTAGCTACTTGAGCAGTCGCGACAGGCGACGGTCCTTCAGCACCCGGCCGCCGGTCTGCTCCCGGGGGCAGTAGTTGGTCTGGTGCTCGGAGAAGAAGACGGCCTCGATGGTCGCGCCGCACCTGGGGCAGGGCTCCCCCTCGCGCCTGTGGACCCGCAAGGGCATCGGCAGCTTGTCTGGGACCCGGTCGCCGATCGTCTCCTCGTAGGTCTCGACCGCCGCGCCGAGGATGTCGAGGCCGGCGTGGAGGCGGTCGATCTCCTCCTGGTCGAGCTCGGAGCCCTTCTTGAACGGGGACACAGACGCCTCCCAGAGGATCTCGTCCACCCAGGAGCGGCCGATCCCGGCGACGACCCGCTGGTCGCGGAGGAGGGGGTGGAGGTGTCGCGGCTGGTCGATCAGCTCGGCGAAGCGATCGCGCGGGGGCGCCGGCCAGGCTTCCGGTCCGAGGGTGGCGACCATCTCGTCGCGCGGGACCTCGGGCGGCGGCATCAGCTTCGCCCAAGCCCGCTGCTTCGTGCCGAACTCGCGCAGCCGCAGCTCACGGCCGTCGTCCAGCCGGATCAGGAGTCGCGAGGCGCGATCCCGCGGCGAGGCGTGCTTGTCGAAGACTTGCAGGCGACCCGCGGACATCAGGTGGATGAGGAGGGAAAGCGGCGGAGCGTCCCCCTCGCCCGAGAACTCGACGATCGGCATCTTGCCGACCCGTCGCACGGCCGCCACGGCACGCCCGGCCAGCGCGTCGACCGGCGGGTCGAACGTCTTCATCGTGTTCATGCCGGGTGCCGTCGCCGTCTCGACGCGGGCGCCTTGAAGCGCCGCGTCCAGGCGGCGCGCCGTGATCTCCACCTCGGGCAGCTCGGGCACAGACAAAGCTTGCCGCACCGGTCGCGCGGGTATGCTTCCTTCAGGTCATTCGACTGGTTTCAGGCGCGTCCACGGGTGCGCCGGCCCAGCGAACATCAGGAAAGGAATGGGCTCGTGCAGGAGCTCCCGACGATCCAACCCGGAATGCCGGCTCCCCTCGAGGCGGAGGAGGTCGCCGAGCTCAGCGCCGAGGTCCGCGATCTGGCCGCGACCCGCAACGCGGTCGTCCTCGCCCACAACTACCAGCTGCCGGAGCTTCAGGACGTCGCCGACCTGACGGGAGACTCGCTCCAGCTCTCGCGGGAGGCCGCGGCGACCGACGCCGAGGTGATCGCCTTCTGCGGCGTCCACTTCATGGCCGAGACGGCGTCGATCCTGTCGCCGGACAAAACGGTCCTGATCCCCGACCTCGGGGCGGGCTGCTCGCTCTCGGACTCGATCACCGCCGGCCAGCTCCGCGCCTGGAAGGCCAAGCACCCGGGTGCGATCGTGGTGATGTATGTGAACACCTCGGCCGAGGTGAAGGCGGAGACCGATTACTGCTGCACGTCGTCGAACGCGGTCAAGGTGGTCGAGCACATCTGGGCCGAACACGGACCGGACACCGCGATCCTGTTCGGCCCCGACATGTGGCTGGGCGCGTTCGTCGAACGCGAGACGGGTCTGCGGGACGACCCCGCGCGGCGCTCGCGCTTTCACGTCTGGGACGGCGAGTGTCACGTCCACGCCGGCATCCGTCCCGGCGACATCGCGGCGATGCGCGACGAGCACCCCGAGGCGGAGTTCCTGATCCATCCCGAGTGCGGCTGCTCGACCCAGGCGATGGAGTACGTCGCAGCCGGCGACATCGAGCCCGAAGGCGTCCATATGCTGTCGACCTCCGGGATGCTGGAGCACGTCGAGGCGAACCCCGACGGCTCGTTCATCGTCGCGACCGAGAACGGGATGCTCCACCCGCTGCGCCAGGTGGCGCCGGAGGCGAGCCTGTTCGAGGCCAACCGGATGGCCTTCTGCAGGTACATGAAGATGATCACGCTGCCGAAGCTGCGCGACGCGCTTCGCGACCTGAAGTTCGAGGTCAGCGTCCCCGTCGAGCTCGCCGACCGGGCCCGGGTGCCGATCGAGCGCATGGTCGCGATCGGCTGATCTGGCGGTCGGCCGGGTATCCGCCCAGGCGTGATTCGGTATGCGGACCGTATGAGAATTCGCTGTGTACCGAAATTTGGGCGTCGTCGTCCTGATTAGCCCCATGTCGTAGCGATAGTTGCTAAACGGCGGATGCGGGCCCGTCGATACGCAACGCATGCTTTCCCGTCGTCTCGTCCGCGCTGGGCTCTGCCTGGCGCTGGCCCTCTCTCTCGTCATGTTCGCGGCCTCGGTCGCTTCAGCCGCCCCCACCACCCGGTCGGCCCTCTACATCTGCGTCAAGAGCAAGAAGCCGAATCGCGGCGCAATGCGCTTTGTCGGTAAGCGGGCCCGCTGCAAGAAGGGGGAGAAGCGGATCGTCTTCAAGGCTGCTGCCGGCCTCCCGGGCACCCCCGGCACGCCCGGCACTCCGGGTACGCCTGGCGGCGCCGGACCGCGCGGCGGCGTCGGCCCGACCGGTCCCGCTGGCGCGCCTGGCCCTGTTGGTCCTGTTGGTCCGGCCGGCCCCGTGGGTCCCGCGGGCCCCACCGGCCCCGCGGGAGCCGACGGCAAGGATGGAGTTGACGGCGCGACCGGACCGACCGGTCCGGCGGGTGCCGATGGACAGGACGGCGGCGATGGCGCCTCCGGCCCAACTGGTCCCCAGGGTCCGGCCGGGACCGACGGTGAGGACGGGGTTGATGGTGCAACCGGCCCGACCGGGGCTGCCGGTCTCGACGGACAGGACGGACAGGATGGCGCCGACGGTGCGACTGGCCCGACCGGTCCCCAGGGGCCTGACGGTGCCGATGGACAGGATGGACTTGACGGCGCGACCGGTGCAGCCGGTGCGACCGGCCCTCAGGGCCCCACCGGCGCCGACGGCCAGGACGGAACTGATGGCGCCACCGGCCCCACGGGTCCGCAGGGCTCGGCCGGCGCCGATGGGCAGGACGGAGCCGACGGAGCGACTGGCCCGACTGGTCCCCAAGGCCAGGCCGGTGCCGATGGACAGGATGGACTTGACGGGGCGACCGGAGCGACCGGCTCCCAAGGACCCGCTGGTGCCGACGGGCAGGATGGAACTGATGGCTCCACCGGCCCGACTGGTGCCGACGGTGTAGACGGTGCTGACGGTGCCACCGGTGCGACCGGCCCCCAGGGCCCCGCAGGCGCCGACGGCCAGGATGGAACTGATGGCGCGACCGGCTCCACCGGTCCCCAGGGCCCGGCAGGCGCCGACGGCCGGGATGGCATCGACGGTGCCACTGGCCCGACCGGCCCGCAGGGCCCTGCCGGTGCCGACGGTGCGACCGGTGCGACCGGCTCTCAGGGGCCGGCCGGCGCCGATGGCCAGGACGGCCAGGATGGCGTCGACGGTGCCACGGGCCCGACCGGTCCCCAGGGGCCTGCAGGTGCCGATGGCCAGGATGGACTTGACGGCGCGACCGGTCCGACCGGCCCTCAGGGCACTGCCGGCACCGATGGCCAGGACGGAACTGATGGTGCCACCGGCCCCACGGGTCCGCAGGGCTCGGCCGGCGTCGATGGCCAGGACGGAGCTGACGGAGCGACCGGTCCCGCCGGCGCCGATGGCCAGGACGGGCGGGATGGCGCCGACGGTGCCACGGGTGCGACCGGCCCCCAGGGCCCGGCAGGTGCCGACGGTCAGGACGGATCTGATGGCGCCACTGGCCCCACTGGTGCCGCCGGCGTAGACGGCCAGGACGGGGCTGACGGCGCCACGGGTGCGACCGGCCCCCAGGGTCCGGCAGGTGCCGATGGCCAGAATGGACTTGACGGAGCGACGGGCGCCATCGGGCCGACGGGTGCGACCGGCTCCCAGGGACCCGCCGGCACGACCGGTGCGACCGGCTCCCAGGGACCCGCCGGCGCCACGGGCGCCACCGGACCTCAGGGTCCGACCGGCGCGACGGGCCCGCAGGGCCTGCAGGGCCCCACCGGTCCTCAGGGCGCGACCGGCGCGACCGGCCTGCAGGGTCCCACCGGTCCTCAGGGCGCGTCCGGCGCGACCGGGCCGCAGGGCCTGCAGGGCCCCACCGGTCCCCAGGGCGCGACCGGCGCGACCGGCCCGACGGGCGTCCAGGGTGCCACCGGACCGCAGGGCCTCGCCGGCGCCACGGGCGCGACGGGACCGCAGGGTTCTGCCGGCGCCACCGGCGCCACCGGACCGGCCGGCGCGTCCGCAACGAGCCTCTGGGCTTCGATCAACTCGAACGGCACCGTCGCAAAGTCGAGTGGCCTGACGAGCGCCAGCCGGACCGGAACGGGAACCTACTTGCTCACCTTCAGCACCTCGGTCGACGCCTGCGCGTATGTCGCCACCGTCGCCAGCATCACTCCCCAGAACAGCTATCTGGGGACACGGATGGGGCTTGCGGAGCCTGTCCCCGTCACCGGCGCGCCGACGCAGGTGCGTGTCTTCACCAGCGACGACAAGGTGAACGCCGCCAACGACCGGTCCTTCCACATCGCCGTGCTGTGCTGATGAGGTCGCGGCGAAAGTCCACCCGCCGGGGGCCTTCGCGGCCCCCAAAAATCGACGACACGCCTGCGTGGGGGGGGTTTGAACTCGGAATGAATCGCCGTCGATCCCTATCCGGCCTCCATGCGCTGCGGTACAAGGAATCTCTTCACCGGCGTTGGCACGCCGATCCCACTCGTCCCAGGAGCTCCAACTTGAAGATCGCCCTGCCGCGACCCAGTGCGGCTCTGTGTCTCGTCCTCGTCCTTGCCCTCACGGGCCTAGTCGCGACTCCCGCCTCGGCTGCGGTCAAGCAGGGGCCGATGTACGGCTGCGTCAAGAAGAAGCAGCCCGGCAAGGGCTCCCTTCGCATCGTCGGCAAGAAGCAGAAGTGCAAGAAGGGCGAGCAGCGGGTTCTCTTCAACCCGAAGACCTTGCAGCCCGCCGGCCCGACCGGCGCCACGGGCCCGGCAGGCCCCACGGGCCCCCAGGGCGTCGTCGGCCCGCAGGGTGACGACGGCGCGACCGGACCCCAGGGACCGACCGGATCGCAGGGCCCGACCGGCCCGACCGGCCCGACAGGGGCGGGCGCGACCGGACCGACCGGCCCGACGGGCCCGACGGGCAACAACGGAACTGACGGCGCGACCGGTGCCACGGGTCCCACCGGTCCAAGCGGCAACGACGGCCAGACTGGCGCGACCGGCCCGACAGGTGCCACCGGCGCCGCGGGTCCGGCCGGAGGACCGACCGGCCCGCCGGGGCCAACCGGCCCCAGCGGCGAGGACGGCCAGAACGGCGCTGACGGCGCCACCGGCCCGACCGGTCCCACGGGTGCTGCCGGCACCAACGGCACCGATGGCGCCACCGGTCCGACCGGTCCCACGGGCGCTGCCGGCACCGACGGAACGAACGGAACCAACGGAACCAACGGCACCGATGGCGCCACCGGCCCGACCGGCCCGACCGGTCCCACCGGCCCGACCGGTCAGGACGGGACGAATGGCGCGACCGGCCCGACCGGTCCCACCGGCCCGACCGGTCAGGACGGGACGAATGGCGCCACCGGCGCAACCGGCCCGACCGGTCCCGCTGGACCGACCGGCCCCACCGGAGCGACGGGCTCGACCGGCCCGACC
This sequence comes from Solirubrobacterales bacterium, assembly GCA_035264885.1. GTDB lineage: Bacteria > Actinomycetota > Thermoleophilia > Solirubrobacterales > 70-9 > DATFPK01. The sequence continues at coordinate 20,404 of DATFPK010000107.1, read as the reverse complement.
GGCCCGACCGGAGTGGGCGCGACCGGCGCTACGGGGCCCACGGGGCCCACCGGTGCGGCCGGAGTCAACGAAATCCTCTTCAGCAGCGGCGCGCAAGCTGCCAACAACAACGCGTTTGTGGGCCTTGGCGGCCAGAACGCGACCGAGGCCAACGTTCAGCAGATCGTCGCGATTGGCGGCACCGTCACCGGCATGCGTTGCTTCAACGCGGCCGCACAGGGCGGCAGCGCCACCTACACACTGCGCATCAACGGCGCCAGCACGGCCGCGACATGCACGATCACGGGCGGCCAGACCACCGGCTCCGGAGGCCCGTTCACGGTCGCCTTCAGCGCCGGCGATCGGATGGCGGTCGCCACGCCTAACGCGAACAGCGGCAACACCGCGAAGAGTTTCGCGATCTCGGTCACGCCGTAGGGCACCTGACACCGACGGTGACTGCCTGCCGCTGCCCAGCGCGACAGGAATCTCTGTCCAGACGTCGTACTAGCGCGTAGTGGCTGATCCAGGCGACCAGAGCGGGCAGACCGGCAATCCACCCGAGGACCGGGTGGGGCGACGCCGATCCGAGGGATCGGACTCGGGCCTGCCGGGCCCGCTCGGCAAGCTGCCGATCTCGGCGGTGGTCGTCCTCGTCGTCGCCCTGGTGATACTCATCTGGCTCCTCTTCCTGCGCGGGGACGATGATGACTCGGGCACGGAGCCGGCGGGGAACGGCTCCCAGGCCGAGAAGACGGTGGAGGTGGTCGCCGAGGACGAGCTCGCCGACACCGTCTCCGACGTCGGCTACCCGGTCTACTGGATCGGGCCCCGGGCCGGGGTCGAATACGAGGTCACGAAGATCACCGACGGGCGGACGTACATCCGCTACCTCCCCGAGGGTGAGGAGCCGGAGACCAAGAAGCCGTTCCTGACCGTCGCCAACTACCGCCAGGAGAACGCCTACCAGGTCCTCCAGGAGCTCGCGTCGAACACCGGCCAGGAGGTCTTCGACGTCGACGGCGGCGGCCGGGCGCTCCAGCGAGCGGACAGCGAAACCGGCCTCTACGTCGCCTTCCCCGATGAGGACACCCAGATCGAGGTCTATGACCCCGAGCCGGGGCAGGCGCGTGAGCTGGTCGACTCTGGCGCGGTCGTCCCCGTCGGCTGAGCCCGGCCGGCAGCAGTACTGAGGAGACCCGGTGATCGTCTCCTGGATCGTCTTCCCGGCGCTCTTCCTGGCGCTCACGGTCGGCTGCGGGCTGCTGGTGCGCGAGCTCGTCCGGATCCCCGTCCCGTCGCTCCTTCTGCCGGCGGTCGGCCTGGCCGGCCTGATCCTGATCGGGGAGTTGGCGACCATCTCCGGCTCGTTCGCCGAGCTCTACACCCCGCTGGCGCTGGTCGCGGCGGCGGTCGGGATCGTCCTCGCCAGGCCGTGGGAGCGCGTGAGCCCGCCGCTCTGGGGGATGTTGGCGGCCGCTGGGGCGTTTGCCGTGTATGCCGCGCCAATCGTGCTCAGCGGCGAGGCCACCTTCACCGGTTACGTCAAGCTCGACGACACCGCCACCTGGCTTGCGATCACCGACCGGATCATCGAGCACGGCCGCGACCTCGGCGGCCTCGCGCCTTCCTCCTACGAGGCGACCCTCGACTTCAACCTCGGCAGCGGGTACCCGATCGGCGCCTTCCTCCCGCTCGGCCTGAGCTCGGAGATCCTCGGCACCGACCCCGCCTGGCTCTTCCAGCCCTACATGGCGGTGCTCGGCGCCATCATCGCCGGCGGTCTCTACTCGATCGCCGGGGGCCTGATCGACTCACCCTGGCTCCGCGCGGCGGCCGCATTCCTCGCCGCCCAGCCGGCCCTCCTCTTCGCGTACTACCTGTGGGGCGGGGTGAAGGAGATGGCCTCGGTCGCGCTCCTGGCCGGCCTGGCGGCGCTCCTGCCCGTCGCGGCAGAGGGCTGGAGGTCCTGGCGCGCGGTCCTCCCCGCTGTTCTCGTCTCGGCGGCGTTGATCGCGGTGCTATCGCCGGGCGGCGCCGCGATCTGGCTGCTGCCGGCGCTCGGCTTGACCCTGGTCCTCGCGCTCCGCCGCGAGACCCCAGCGCAGGCCGCCCGGGCCGCTGCCTGGTTCGCCGGTGCGCTGGCGCTGGTCACGCTGCCGTGGCTGATCAGCGGAGGGATCGCGCCGCGCGACGCCGGCGCCCTTACCGACCCGAGGGAGGTGGGCAATCTGATCGAGCCCCTGTCGGTCTGGCAGGCGGCCGGGATCTGGCCGGTCGGCGACTTTCGCATCGACCCCGTAGACCCGGCCGCGACCGCCGTCCTGATTCTCGTCGTCCTCGCCTCTGCCGCCGCGGGAGCGGTCGTCGCCTGGCGCCGGGCGGCGGTCGCATCGGGGATCTTCTGCGGCGCGCTGGTCGTGGGGACCGCAGTCCTCGTCGTGGTCGGCTCTCCGTGGGTCGACGCCAAGGGCCTGGCGACCGCCTCGCCGGCAGTGCTGTTCGCCGGCGCCGCCGGGGCCGCTGCGCTGATCGACCGCGGCGCCAGGATCGAGGGCGGCGTCGCGCTGGCCGCGATCGCCATCGGCGTCCTCTGGTCGAATGCGCTCGCCTACGACGAGGAGTGGCTTGCGCCCCGGGACCGGCTGGCCGAGCTCGAGCGAATCGGCGAGCAGATCGCCGGCCAGGGCCCGGCGCTGATGACCGAGTACGAGCCCTACGGCGTCCGCCACTTCCTGCGCGACGCCGACCCCGAGGGGGCCTCGGAGCTGCGGCGCCGGGTGGTGCCGCTGGCCGACGGCACCTCCCTGGACAAGGGGGAGGCCGCCGACGTCGATCGCTTCGACCTCGGCGGCCTGCTCGCCTACCGGACGCTCGTGCTGCGGCGCTCACCGCTCGCCAGCCGGCCGCCGCTGCCCTTCGAGCTGGTCAGCGAGGGCGACTACTACGAGGTCTGGCAGGCGCCGCCCGTCGCGGCGCCGCCCCTCCTTCACCTCGGGATCGGCGAGCCCGGGCCCGTGGCGCGGCCCGACTGCGCGCAGCTGCGCGCCCTCGCCGCCACAGCCGGCTCGACCAGGCTCGCGGTCTCGCGCCGTCCGGCGCCGACGGTCATCAGGCTCGGTGAGCTCAACCGTCCGGACGACTGGCCGTATGGCCAGAACGACCCCGGCATCGTCTATCCCGGTTCGTCCAGCCGGGCGACCGGCCAGGTTCGGATCCCCAGTCAGGGCGCCTATGGGGCCTGGATCGGCGGCTCGTCCCGGGGGGACCTCTCGCTCTCGATCGACGGCCGCGGCGTCGGCTCCGCCGAGGCGGCGCTCGACCACGGCAGCGGGTTCGTCCCCCTCGGTTTGGTCGACCTCGCGCCGGGTGATCATCGGATCGCCCTGTCCTACGACGACGCAGGCGTTGGGCCCGGCCGCGGCGGCGAGGCCTTCGGGCTGGGCCCGCTGGTCCTGTCGACGGCGACCGGCGCCGACGCCAGCGTGACCTTCACCGATCCCGCCCGGGCGCAGGAGCTCTGCGGCGAGCAGATCGACTGGGTCGAAGCGGTCGGCTGACCCGGCGAAAGCCGCGCCCCTCGGTTGCTAGGTTGCGGCGATGCCGGGGCTTCTGCTTCGTCTCGCACTTGGGGGAGTGCTGATCGCCGCGGCCCTGATGAAGCTGGGCGCGCCCGAGCGATCGCGGCTGGCGCTGGGCACCTTCGGCCTTCACGGCCGGACCGGCTGGGTGGCCTGGGCGGCTCTGATCGTGGCCGAGGCGGGCCTTGCCCCCGGCGTCGTTGCGGGCAGCGACGCCGCGGCTCTGGGCGCCGCGGCGCTGATGCTGGCGATGGCCGGCGCGATGGGGACGGCGATGATGCGCGGGCGGGCGGGCCAGCCCTGCGGCTGCTTCGGTGCGCGCTCTGAGGTCGGCGGTGCGTCGATCGCGCGGAACCTCGCGCTCGCCGTCGCGTTCGTCCTCGCCGCCCTCCTGCCCTACGAGGCGCCGTCCACGGAGGGCTGGCTCGGCATCGGTCTGGTCGCTTCCCTTCTGGCATCGGCCGGGCTTGCCGTGGCGCTTCTCGCCTTGGCCAGGGAGATCGGGATGCTGCGTCTCCGGCTCGGCCCGTCCTCGGCCCTGGAGATCCCTTCCGAGGGACCGGAGCTCGGCGCCCGCGTCGCCCCGGTTCACCGCCGCGTTCCCGGCCCCCGGACCGAGCTGGCGCTGGCGGTCTTCGTCTCCGGCTCCTGCCGGATCTGCCGCGGCCTCGAGCCGGCGATCGACTCCCTGGCCCGCGAGCCGGCCTTCGCGGTCGAGGTCTTCGACGAGGACATCGACGCCGGGGCCTGGTCGGCGATGAGCGTGCCGGGCAGTCCCTACGCCGTGGTCACCGACCTCGACGGCGTCGTGCTCGCCAAGGGGACGTTCAACAACCTGGCCCAGCTCGAGAGCGTCCTGGCGACCGGCCAGCGGCGCCGCGTCCGCGGAGGCGCCGCTGTCGGCTGAGGACCGAAACCCGTTCGAATCGCTGGCCGCGGAGACCTCTCGGCGCGGCTTCCTCTCGCGCGTCGGGCGGGCGCTCTTCCTCGCGTCTGCGGGCGGTACGGTCGCCGCGGCGGTGAAGCCGGGGGAGAGCGAGGCCTACCACCTCTGCGGGCACACCTACACGACCGGCTCCTGTCTGCACCCCCTCGGCGAGCCGAGGGTCGACTCGCGCGGGTTCCCGCTGAGCGCGTCCGGAGGCCATCCGGTCGACAACCTGGGGCGCCGCGTCGACCGCAGGGGCCGGCCGGTTGACAACGACGGGACGCTCCTCCGGGATCCCGACGGCCGGCCCCTGCCACCCGCCCCGCGAACCCGGATCTGCGACGAGACCGGGAGGGTCTACGGCTTCGACGGCGAGCTGCAGGGCGGGTGGTACCGCTGCTGCTTCGGGCAGGTGCGCAAGCTCTGGGACTGCTGCGCGTACAGCGGCAGGCGGATCAACGGCGACGCCTCGCTGACCGGCTACTGCTACGGCGGCAGGCGGGTCTTCTGCGTCACCTACTACGACACGAGGATCCCCTGTTGAGCGGGCTCGACGCGGCGGTCGCGGCGGTGGCACTGCTCGCCGGGCTGACCGGAACCTGGTCCCCATGCGGCTTCTCGGTGATCGAGACGCTCGGGCCCACGGGTCATCGCGGTGGCCGTGCGCTGGCGATCGTCTCCTGCCTCGCCTTCGCGCTCGGGGCACCCCTCGGCGGCGTGGTGACATTCGGCGGACTCGCCGCGATCGGTGACTTGGCCGGCACCGGCGGGCGCCTCGCGTTCCTCCTCGCCGCCGGCCTCGCCGTGGCGGCGGGACTGGCCGACGCCCGGCGCGCGCCGATCAGGCCGCAGATCCGCCGGCAGCTGCCCGAGCCGTGGCGCCGCCGGCTGCCGATGCCGCTGACCGGCTTCCTCTACGGGGTCCTGCTCGGCCTCGGCTTCACCACCTTCGTCCTCAGCTTCGGGCTGTTCGCCCTCGCCGGCGTCTGCCTCTCGGTCGGCGATCCGTCGCTCGGGGCGATCGCCGGTCTCGCCTTCGGCGCCGGGCGGGCGCTGCCGGTTCTGGTCATCGGGCCCTTCGTAGACCTCTCCGCCGGCATCCGGATGGCAGCGGCGATGGCCGAGCGCCCGGGGATCTACTACGGCTTCCGCCTCGGGGACGCCGGGGCGCTGGGCGCCGTCGCCATCGCCCTGGTCATCACCCCCCACGTCGCCGGCGCCGACGAGTCCCCGGCTCTGGCTCGTGCCGAGCCCGTTCGCGCAGCGGCGGCCGACCCCTCCGCCTACGGGGGCACCCTGGTCGTCCAGGGGAGGCGACAGCGCGGCCTGATCCGTCGCCGCGGTGGGTTCGAGCTTCTCCCCGGCACGGATCCGGCGGTGGGCGGACCCTACGTCGCGGTGCTGCGCCGCGACAACATCGTCCTGTTGCTGCGACCCTCGCTTCGCGAGGTCGCGTCATACCGCGCGCCGGGTGTGCGCGAGGTCGCGGTCAGCGGCAGTTGGCTCGTCTGGCTGACCGGCCGCGGCAGGGGGCGGCAGGCGATCCGGACACGCCGGATCCTCCACCGCGCACACCCCGGCCGGGTACGGACCGTCGCGCGGGCGCGGCCGCCCGTGCTGCTGGGGCGACCGAGCCTCTCGAACGGCCGCGTCGCCTTCACGCGGGCGAGCCCGCGGTCCAACGCGATCCGCGTCGCCCGGCTTCGCAGCGGGCGGGTCAAGACGCTGCTCGTCTCCCACACCATCGCCCTCGGCTCGCCGACCCTGGCCGGCCGCGCCCTCCTCTACGTCCGCTCGGCGGGGCGGCGCCAGCAGCTCCGGGTCCGGCGTCTGGGGCGCCGGGGAAGCCGGACGCTGTTCGCCCGCCGCCGCCGCTTCGGGACCTTCTGGACGACGGCGATCGACTCACGGCGGGCCTACCTGACGGTCCTCCGGTTCGGCGAGCGCGGCCGCGCCAAGAGCAGGGTTTTGCGGGTCGGCCGCAGGTAGCCTCGGGTCATGGACCTGGCGGCGCTGGCCCCCGTGCAGCAGGACTACCTGCTGGAGGCGCGCCAGATGCAGGCCCTCTCGTTCGCCGTCCACATCCCGCTCGTCTGCTTCGGTGTCGCCTTCCCGGCCTTCGTCGTCTTCATGGAGTGGGCCTGGCTGCGCACCGGCGATCCGCTCTACCGCACGATCGCGAAGCGGTGGTCGAAGGTGATGATCGCGCTGTTCGCGGTCGGGGTGGTCACCGGGACGATCCTCTCGTTCGAGCTCGGCCTGCTCTGGCCGGAGTTCATGTCGACCTTCGGCGACGTGTTCGGGCTGGCGTTCGCGCTCGAGGGGTTCTCGTTCTTCCTCGAGGCGATCTTCATCGCGATCTACGTGTACGGATGGGACCGGCTCTCGCCGCGTCTGCATCTGCTGACCGGAATCCCCGTGATCGTCGCCGGCTTCACCGGCTCGATGATGGTTATCGCCGTCAACGCCTGGATGAACAACCCGTCGGGGTTCGAGCTGCGTGGGCGGGACACCGTCGACGTCAGGCCGTGGGAAGCGCTGTTCGGCAACTCCCATCTCTGGCACGAGCTGGTCCACATGTATCTCGCGGCCTACATCGTCGCCGGCTTCCTCGTCGCGGGGGGCTATGCCCTGCTGTGGCTGCGCGGGCAGCGGACCCGCTACGTCCGCACCGCACTCGTGGTGCCCCTGATCGCGGCCGCAGTGGCGGCGCCGGCTCAGCTCGTGGTCGGGGACTGGGCGGCGCGCGAAGTCACCGAGAACCAGCCGGTCAAGCTCGCGGCGCTGGAGGGCGTCGGGCACAGCGAGAAGGGGGCACCGGTGCACATCGGCGGTTGGTACGAGGATGGAGACGTGAACGGCGGCATCGCGATCCCGAAGCTGCTCTCTTTGCTCGCCTACCACGACCCCGACGCCGAAGTTCGGGGTCTCGACACCGTCCCCCGCGACGACCAGCCGCCGATCAACGTCGTGCGGTTCGCCTTCCAGGCGATGGTCGGCATCGGCACCGGGCTCGCGGCGCTGGCGGGGTGGTTCCTGGTCTCGTGGGTCCGGCGCCGCCGATTGCCGGATTCGCGCTGGTTCTATCGAGCCGTCGTCGCCGCGGGTCCGCTGGCCGTCGTCGCCCTGGTCTCCGGCTGGATCGTGACCGAGGTCGGCCGGCAGCCGTGGATCGTCTACGGCGTGATGCGCACCGAGGAGGCCGTGACCGGAGCCGACGGGATCCTGGTCGGTTACGCGGCGCTGGCCGCCGTCTACGCGGGCCTCGGGGTGATCACCGGGTGGGTGCTGCGGCGGATCGCCCGGGCCCCGCTCGATGAACAAGGAGAGCCGGCCAGTGTCTCTGGCTGAGATCCCGATCCTGCTGATCCTCTTCGGGCTCGCCGCCTACGTCGTGCTCGGCGGCGCCGACTTCGGCGCGGGATTCTGGGAGCTGACCGCTCGCGGGGAAGGCGCCGAGCGGTTGCGAGACCACACCCACCGGGCCATGGCGCCGGTCTGGGAGGCGAACCACGTCTGGCTCGTCTTCGTCCTTGTGATCTGCTGGACCGCCTACCCGGAGGCGTTCGGCTCGATCTTCTCCACTCTGGCCGCGCCGCTGCTGCTCGCGGCACTCGGGATCGTCCTGCGGGGGGCCGGATACGTCGTGCGGAGCGTGGGGGAGACGCGCTGGGGATTCGGGCTCTTCTCCGTCTCCTCGGTCCTGACCCCGTTCGCCCTCGGCGCGGCGATCGGCGGGATCGCCTCCGGCCGGGTGCCGGTCGGCAACGCCGAGGGCGACCTGATCTCGAGCTGGCTCAACCCGACGTCGATGCTGATCGGCGTCCTCGCCGTCGCCTTCTCCGCCTACACCGCCGCCGTGTTCCTGGCGGGTGACGCCGCCCGGAGGGGCGATCGCTCCCTCGTTGGGGCATTCCGGGGGCGGGCGGTGGTCGCGGGCGCCGTGGCCGGTCTCCTGGCCCTCGGCGGCCTCGCCGTGCTTCACGGGGACGCCGAGCACCTCTACGAGGGCCTCACCGAGGGCGCGGGCCTCGCCGCGGTGCTGGTCTCCGCGCTCGCCGGCATCGCGACGCTCTTCCTGGTCCGGGCGGAGCGATTCGAGCCCGCCCGCTACACGGCCGCGGTCGCCGTCGCCGCGATCGTCGCCGGGTGGGGGCTCGCGCAGTCGCCCGAGATCCTGCCGGGTCTGACCATCACGGAGGCCGCCGCGTCGCGCTCGACCCTCGTCGCGACCCTGCTCAGCGTCGCCGTGGGCCTGGCCGTCCTGCTTCCCTCGCTGTCGCTCCTGTTCGGCCTGACACTGCGTGGCCGGTTCGACCCGGGGGCTGCGAGAGAGGAGGCGGCGCCGGCTGCTGGGGGAGCGCGGGCCCGCCCGCCCGCCGAGCTGGCGTTCACGGTCGCGGCAGGCGCCGTGGGTGCGGCGCTGACCTTCCTGCTCGAGGGCGGGATCGCCCAGGCGATCGGCATTGTCGCCCTGCTGGCCGCGGTTGGCTGGGGATTCGTGCTGCTCGCCGATCCGCGCCGCCTGACCGGCGCCGAGGGTCCGGAGGCGTCCTAGCGCGGCGGCGCGAGGACGGTCGGCGGCACCGACGCCCGGCCGATCGCCCGGAAGAAGACCGCGCTCGGCTTGGCGATCTGCCAGCCCTCGCCTTTGGGCCGCAGGTAGACGACGTCGTCCTCACGCGAGACGTAGGCGCGGTCGGCGAACCGGGTCCGCAGCGGGACGACCACGCGGGCGCCGTAGGGGGCGCGGGTGACGGCCGGAGGCCCGACGACAGCCGCGCCTCGCCACTGCGGGGAGCCGCGCGGGTTGCGGTAGCCGATCGAGGCGCTCACCGACGCCGCGCAGGTCCGCCGCCGGCGCGGCAACGGGACGCGCCGCAGCGCCTTCGGCGCCACGATCCGGCAGATGGTCGCTCCGTCGCCGCCGTCGAGAGCGGTCACGTAACGCCGGACCAGCGCGACCGCGGCCTGGTCCCGTGGGCCGCCGGGGCGGTCCTCGACTCCGGCGTCCGGCGCCGGTTCCGACGGCTCGTTCGCGCTGGCGGGGCCCGCGGACGCCTCTGCCGCGCCTCGGTCGCCCGCCACCGGTGCGGGTGCATGTCCGGCAGAGCCCTTCGGGGCCTGGGCCCTCCCATCGTCTTCGCCGCCGCCGCCGCCACCGCCGCAGCCGCAGCCGGAGACGAGGAGGGCAGGGATCGCCAGGAGGAGGGGGGCGCGGGACGGCATCTCGCAACCCTTACCAGACCGCAAATTGCGACGGTCGCCCACGGGGGCGCCATCCTCGTCCCCTCGTAGGGTCGTGCTCGTGCGGTCCGCTGCTAGCCTCCCCGACCCTGATCCGCGCGCTGCCTCCGACCCCTCGCGCCACATGCACCTGAAGCCAGTTCCGGACCCCGCGCCGCCCCTCGACGATGGCCGTAAGGCCTCCGTCGCCGAGCTCGAGCGCTATGCGACCGTTCTGCGGATCAACTGCGTCCGCATGCTCGCGGTCGCCAAGTCCGGGCACCTCGACTCGTCGCTGTCGGCCGCCGACGTCGTCACCGCCCTCTACTACCGGGTGCTGCGGCACGACCCGCGCAATCCGTCGTGGCCCGAGCGCGACCGCTTCGTCCTCTGCAAGGGCCACGCGGCGCCGATCCAGTATGCCGCGCTGGCCGAGCACGGCTACTTCCCGCACCAGGACCTGATGGGCCTGCGCAAGATCGGGTCACACCTCCAGGGCCACCCGGACATGACCCGCACTCCCGGCGTCGAGGTCTCCACCGGGTCCCTGGGCCAGGGCCTGTCGATGTGCGTCGGCATCTGCCTCGCGCTCCGGCTCGACGAGCTCGACGACAACGTCCAGGTCTTCGGCGTGCTCTCCGACGGCGACATCCAGGAGGGCGAGACCTGGGAGGGCGTGGCGGCCGCCGCCCACTTCGAGGTCCCCAACCTGACCGCGGTCATCGACTACAACCACCTCCAGACCGACGGGACCACCGAGGAGGTCATGGACACCGGCGACGTTCGGGCGAAGTTCGAGGCGTTCGGCTGGGACGCGATCGAGATCGACGGTCATGACATGGGCGCGATCGTCGAGGCCCTCGAGCGCAGCCGCACGCTCCGCCGGCCGGCGGCGATCGTCTGCCAGACGAAGAAGGGAAGGGGAGTGTCGTTCATGGAGGGCCGGTTCGGGTTTCACGGCAAGCCGCCGAGCCAGGAGCAGGCCGAGCAGGCGCTCGAGGAGCTCGAGACGCGCTACCGCGAACAGACCGACGCGCTCGGCTCCGACACCCCGCCGCCGGACTCCGGTCCTGAGATCCCGGCCCCTGCCGATTCCACCGACTGACGACCGGCGACCGGCGACTCCAAGATGCCCGAAGCGAAGACCGAACCCATCGCAACACGTCAGGCCTACGGGGACGCCCTGGTCGAGCTCGGCGAGCGCGACGAGAACGTCGTCGCCCTCGACGCCGACCTGGCGGTTTCGACGCAGTCGATCAAGTTCGGCAAGAAGTTCCCCGAGCGCTTCTTCAACTGCGGCGCGGCGGAGGCCGGGATGATGTCGATGGCCTGCGGGCTCGCCGCCACCGGCAAGGTGCCCTACGCATCCACCTTCGCCGTCTTCGCCACCGGCCGCTCCTACGACCAGATCCGGCTCGGGATCGCCCACAACCAGCTCAAGGTCCGGATCGGCGCCAGCCACGGCGGCGTGTCGCTCGGGGAGGACGGCGCGAGCCACCAGATGATCGAGGACATCGCGCTGATGCGGGTGCTGCCGCACATGCGGGTGGTCGTGCCGGCCGACTACAACCAGGCCTACCGGGCGGTCATCGAGTCCTACGAGCGCTTCGAGGGGCCGATCTACATGCGGTTCGGTCGTCCCTCGACCCCGATCGTCTACGAGGAGATCCCGGAGACGCTCGGGAGCGGCACCGACGTCCTTCGCGAGGGCAAGGACATCTCGATCATCGCCACCGGTCACATGGTGTGGCGGGCGCTGGACGCGGCCGAGACCCTGGCCCGCGAGGATGGGGTCGAGGCCGAGGTCCTGAACGTCGTGACCGTGAAGCCGCTCGACACCGATGCGGTGATCGAGTCGCTCGCCAAGACCGGGGTGGGAGTGACGGCCGAGGAGCACCGCGTCGCCGGCGGTCTCGCCGACGCCGTCCGGGAGGCCGCGGCCGAGCAGCACCCCGTGCCGATCTTCGCCCTCGGCCTGGGCGACGAGTTCGGCGTCTCGGGCACGGCCGAGGCCTGCATGGAGCACTTCAACCTGACCGCCTCGGGGATCATCGAACAGGCTCGCGAGGCCCTCCTCAAGAAGCCAATCGTCTCCCACCCGCCGATCCACGGCGGGCACGGCTGAGCCGGCCGGGCGCGCGGCAACCGGCGCTCGCGCCGTCCGAACCGGGTAGGTGTGAGCGCCATGAGGATCCGCCTCGCCCTGCTCGCGGCGCTCGCCTGCCTGGCCGCTCCCGCGGCCGCGCAGGCGGCCGGCGCGCACCCGCTCGCGACAGGCCTCGTCGACCTCCACACCTACTCGCAGGGTGACGCGGTCGCCTACGCGCGGACCCGCGCCGCCGGCGCCCGCTACGTGAGGATCCTGGCCGACTGGCGCTTCATCGCGAAGCAGCGCCCGGCACGGCTGGTGAACGATCCGGCCGATCCGGCCGACCAGATGTACGACTGGAGCGGAGTGGACCGCGAGGTGCGCCTCGCCACCCAGCACGGCCTCCAGCCACTGCTCCTCCTGTATGGAGCACCCGAGTGGGCGGAGCGCTGCCGGAGCCCCGACCCGGACCATCCCTGCGATCCCGATCCCGGCGCGTTCGGTCACTTCGCCGAGGCGGCCGCCCGCAGGTACGACGGCAGAGGCGCCCTGCCGCGGGTCCGCTACTGGCAGGCATGGAACGAGCCCAATCACAGCTTCTTCCTCAGCCCCCAGTACCGGGACGGTGAGCTCGTATCGGCGGAGATGTACCGCGCATTGCTGGCGTCCTTCGCCCGGGGGGTCAAGTCGGCGCGGTCCACGAACGTCGTGGTCGCGGCGGGGCTCGCGCCGCTGGCGCGGGACGGCGTGTCGACCGGCCCCCTCCGCTTCATGCGGGCCCTGCTCTGCATGCGGGGGAGGAGCAATCCGGTCCCCGCCTGCGGAGCGCGGGCGAGGCTGGACGTCTGGGCGACGAATCCCTACACCGCCGGCGGCCCGACGGCCTCCGCGCCGGGTCCGGACGACGTGTCGCTCGGCGACCTCCCGCAGATGACGCACCTTCTGCGGGCGGCGGAGCGCGCCGGGAGGATCGTCAGCTCGACCAAACCGGTGCCGTTCTGGGCCGCCGAGTTCGGCTGGGACTCGCGCCCTCCGGACATCGGCGGCATGCCGTTGGGGCTGCACGCCCGCTGGGCGGCGGAAGCGCTCTATCGAATGTGGCGCGCCGGCGTGAGCACGGTCTTCTGGTTCCAGCTGAGGGACGAGGCCGGGCCCAGCCAGCCCTACGGCGGCGTCTACGAGTCCGGCCTCTACCTGAACGGCGGCGACATCAGCAGCGACCGGCCGAAGCCGGCCCTGAAGGCGTTCCGGTTCCCGTTCGTGGCGCTGCGAACCGGGCGCGGCATGTGGCTCTGGGGGCGCACCCCCGGCGCCGCCCCCGGACGCGTCACGATCCGGGTCAGGGGCGGCGGCCGCTGGCGTGCGGTCGGCAGGCTGGAGGCCGACCGATTCGGGGTCTTCCGGGCCCCTCTGCGGAGGAAGCGGCGGGGCCGGCTCGTCCGAGCCGAAGTCGGCGGCGTCGCTTCGCAGCCTTTCTCGCTGCGCTACCGGCACAACCACTACGCGCCGCCGTTCGGCGCCGCCCGCGCCTGGATGCCCGGCTGATCCGCAACCGAACGAAGGCCGGGACGGGCATCCGCGGATCTCGGGCAGCGGGCCGGCGAGGTCCCTGCAACGAGTCGTGCGAGATGGCCATGGCGCCTTCCCTACGCTTCCGCTCCCGCATGGGCCGAGGCAAGAGACAGGGGCAGGAAGCGCCGCGGCGGCCCCGCCGCGGCGGCGCGCCGATCATCGAGCTCGACGACGTCACCAAGGTCTATCCGGGTGGTCATCTGGCGCTGGAGCGGGTTTCGCTGGCGATCAACCGCGGCGAGTTCGCGTTCCTGGTCGGGCCGACGGGCTGCGGAAAGTCGACCTTGATCAAGCTCCTGATCCGCGAGCTGGCACCCACCGAGGGTGAGGTCCGGGTCGCCGGCCGCGATATCGGCAGCCTCCCCGAGAAGAAGATCCCGCAGCTGCGGCGCAACATCGGCACGGTCTTCCAGGATTTCAAGCTGCTGCCCAACCGGACCGTCTACGACAACGTCGCCTACGCCCTCCAGGTGATCGGCGCCAGCCGTACGGAGATCCGCGAAAAGGTGCCGGAGACGCTTCGTCTCGTCGGCCTCTCGACCAAGCTCCACAACTACCCCGACCAGCTTTCCGGCGGTGAGCAGCAGCGCGTCTCGATCGCTCGCGCGTTCGTCAACCATCCACCGCTCCTGCTCGCCGACGAGCCGAGCGGGAATCTCGATCCGGTCACCTCGATCGGGATCATGCAGCTGCTCTACCGGATCAACCGGACCGGCACGACGGTCCTGGTGGTGACGCACGACCGCGAGATGGTCGACAAGATGCAGCGCCGCGTGATCGAGCTGTTCGAGGGCCGGGTCGTCCGCGACGAGGTCACCGGCGGGTACACCGAGGAGTCGACCACCGAGTTCGGCGTCCGTATGCGCGGTGAGATGGGCGTCGGCGTCGAGGGGCAGACGAACGGCCACGAGGCGGGAGAGCGGTGATGGGCCGGCTCTGGTTCTTCATCCGCGAGGCGTTCCGGGCGCTGCGCCGCAACGCGGCGCCGAGCCTGGCGGCGATCGTCACGACCATCGTCACCGTGATCCTGCTCGGCGTCCTGATCCCGGTCCTGCAGACGGCGCAGGCCAAGAGCGACGAGGTGCGCAGCAGCCTCGAGCTGCGCGTGGCCGTCTTCGACGACGCGACGAAGGCGGAGATCGCATCCCTGCGTGAGGACCTCGCGGTGATCCCGAACGTCTCATCCGTCGGCTTCGTGTCGAAGGCAGAGGCGCTGCGGGAGCTCAAGGCCGACCTGGAGGACGACACCCTCACCGCGCAGCTCAACTCGAACCCGCTGCCGGCGAACTTCGTCGTCAAGGCCGACGACGCCGCCAACCTGGACGCGATTCGCCAGGCGATCACTCCTCCGGGCCCGAGCGGAGAACCGCAGCCGATCTCGCCGGTTATCGAGTCGGTGTTCGACCGCTCCGAGGAGCGCGGTGAGATCGAACAGGTCACCGGCGCTCTGCGGATCGTCCTGCTGGTGATTACCGGGCTGCTCCTGATCGCGTCGCTGATGCTGATCGGGAACACGATCCGGCTCTCGATCTACACCCGGCGGCGCGAGGTCGAGGTCATGCGCCTGGTCGGCGCGACCCGCTGGTTCATCCGCTGGCCGTTCATGATCGAGGGCGTCCTCGTCGGCTTCGTCGGCGGCGCGGTCGCCATACTCATCCTGTGGCTCGGAAAGGTCACGATCGTCGATCCGCTGTCGGACACCTTCGCCCTGGTCGCGGCCCAGGACCAGACGACGTTGTCCTTTCCCCTGCTCGTCGCGATCCTCTTCGCGAGCGCCGTCCTGGTCTCGGCGCTCGGCTCCGGCGTGACGCTGCGCCGCTTCCTGCGGGTATAGGTCCCCCGGAGGGATGAGCCGCCTGCCCCCGGCGGCCGTCGCCGCCGCCCTGATCGCCGCGCTCTGCGCCGGCCTCTACTTCGGAGGGCATCCGGGGACCCTGCCGGGGGCGCTTCGCGAAGTGTTCGTCGATGACGCGGCCAGCCTCAACGCCGAGGCCCTCGACGTGATCGAGGACAACTACTTCCGCGCAACCGACAGCGGGGGGCTCGCCGACGCCTCGGTCGACGGCATGGTCCGGGCCCTGCGGCGCCGCTTCGAGGACCGGTTCTCCCATTACTTCGACCCCGAGGACCTGAACCGCTTCGAGGAATCGATCGCCGGCGAGTTCTCCGGGGTCGGCATGACGGTGAGCGAGGTGCCGCGGGGACTGAGGGTCGGCCGCGTCTTCCCGGGCTCTCCGGCGGCCGGGGCGGGGATCCACGTGGGGGACGTGGTCGTGTCGGCCGACGGCGAGTCGGTGGCGGGCGAGGACTCCGAGCTGGCGACGGCGCGGATCAAGGGGCCGGAGGGGACGAAGGTCACCCTGGGGGTCGTCCGCCCCTCGACGGGCCGGCGCCGGACGATCGAGCTCACGCGGGCCGAGATCCAGGTCCCGGTCACCGTGTCGCGTACCCGCGACGTCGGCGCACAGCGGCTGGGATACGTCGGCCTGATCAGCTTCAGCGAGGGGGCCGGCGAGGCGCTGCGCGCGGCCGTCGAGCGGGTTGAGAAACGCGGGGCCGAGGCGGTCGTGATCGACCTTCGGGGGAACGGCGGTGGGTTGCTCCGCGAGGCGATCCTGACCTCGAGCGTCTTCCTGCCCGAGGGAGCCGTCGTGGTGAAGACCGAGTCGCGCACTCAGGGCGACGCCGTCTACGAGGCTGTCGGCGACCCACTGCCCCGGCGGCCGCTGGCCGTGCTGATCAACCGGGACACGGCCTCTGCCGCCGAGATCCTCGCCGCCGCGCTGGCCGCCGACGCGGGGGCCACCGTGGTGGGGACGCGATCATTCGGCAAGGGCGTCTTCCAGCAGGTGATCGACCTCGCGGGCGGCGGCGCGCTCGACCTGACGATCGGCGAGTACTTCACCGGCGACGGCAAGTCGCTCGCGGGGCGCGGGGTACAGCCCGACGTCCCGGCACTCGACGATCCCGCGACGCCGCGGGACGAGGCGCTCGACAAGGCCTTTGGCGTCCTCGCCGGCAGGGCCGGCGGCGCCGCCGGGCAGTGAGCCGCGCGCAGCGCAGCGAAGGCCCTCGCCGGCAGGTGCTCCTGGTGGGACGGCGGGGGCGCTTCCTCGTCGGCGAGCCGCTGTTCGAGCGGGGCCCGCAGGTGCCGCTCGACCGCGCCGACCGTCGCGCGGACGGCCGGATCGTGCTCGCCGAGCTGGCTCGCGGGAGGGCTCGGGTCCGGCGCGACCTGGGGCGCCCCGCCATCGCCCGTGACGTCGTCGATGCGCTGCTGTGGGAGCGGCTCGGCTGGCGCGGATTCCGCTCCCGGCACGAGCAGGAGGCGCAGGCCGCGGCCGCGGCGGCCTCGCGCGAGCCGGGACCGCGGCGCGACCTGACCGAGATGGCCACGTTCACCGTCGACCCGGCGAGCGCGCGCGACTTCGACGACGCGGTCTCGGCGGAGCGGGACGGGGACGGCATCCGGCTGTGGATCCACATCGCCGACGTCGCCGCCCACGTGAAGCCGGGCACCGGCCTCGACCGGGAGGCCCTCAGCCGTGGCAACAGCACCTACGCCCCGGCCACGGTCGAACCGATGCTGCCGCTGGCCCTCAGCAGCGACGCCTGCAGCCTCGCGGCAGGTGTCGAGCGGCTGGCCGTGACGACAGAGGTCCTGCTCGACGCGCGCGGCCGGCCGAGCGACGTCTCGTTCTATCGCAGCCGGATCCTCTCGCAGGCGCGGCTCGACTACGACCAGCTCGACGAGATCTTCGCGGGCCGCGGGGACGCACCGCCCGCGGTGGCCGAACCGCTGGACCTGTGCCGTCGCGCGGCGGCGGCGCTGGGAGGCCTGCGGCGTGGCGCCGAGCTCGAGGTCGACTCCAGGGAGCCGGAGTTCTCCTTCGACGAGGAAGGCAACGTAAGCGGCGCACGCGGCGTCGAGCAGACCGAGGCGCACCGGCTGATCGAACGTCTGATGATCCTCGCCAACGAGCGGGTCGCCGACCTGTTGGAGCGCAAGCGCGTACCCGCCACCTTCCGGGTCCACGAGCCGCCGGACCCGGCCCGGGTCGGGCGGCTCTTCGAGCAGCTGGCGAGCCTCGACCTGCCCACGCCGGCGCTGCCCGAGCGTCCGACCCCGGAGGAGGCCGGCCGGCTGGTCGCGGAAGCGAGCCGAGCTGTCGCCTCCGAGGCGGCAAGGCGCGGCCACGGCCGCGAGGCGTATACCTCGCTCGTGCTCCGGTCACTGAGCCAGGCCCACTACAGCGAGCGCAACCTCGGCCACGCCGGGCTCGCCAGCCCGGCTTACTGCCACTTCACCTCGCCGATCCGGCGCTACCCCGATCTGGTCGACCACCGGGCCCTGCTCGCCGCGATGGGCGAGGGCGAGGACCCGCCGAGCCGCGAAGACGTGCGGGAGGCCTCCGCGCACTGCTCGGAGCGCGAACGGGACGCAGGCCGGCTCGAGCGCGACAGCGACGATGTCTGCGCCGCGTTCCTGCTCGAGCGCGAGCTCTTCGAGGGCGGCTGGCACACGGAGTTCGAGGGCGAGGTCTCGGGCGTCGTGGGGGCGGGCGCCTTCGTCCGCTTCGCGGGTGAGCTGGCCGACGTCTACGAAGGCTTCCTGCCGGCCCGGCGGCTGCGCGGCGAGCGATTCGAGCTGAACGAGCCGGAAACGGCGCTGATCGGCTCGAAGACCGGCCGGAAGGTCCGGCTCGGGGACCCCGTCTCGGTCCGGGTCGAGAAGGTGGAGGCGCCGCGGGGCCGGACCGACCTGGAGCCGGCGGATGGCTAGGAAGCGGGCAGCGGAGTCGGGCGACGTCGCGACCAACCGGCGCGCACGCCACAAGTTCGAGCTCCTCGAAAAGCTCGAGGCGGGGATCCAGCTCCTCGGCACGGAGGTCAAGGCGCTGCGCGAGGGGAAGGCCCAGATGACCGACGCCTATGCCGTCGTCCAGAAGGGCGAGGTGTGGCTCCGCAACCTCCACATCCCGCCCTACCTTCCCGCCAGCCGGGAGAACCACGAGCCCGAGCGGCCCCGCAAGCTGCTGCTGCGCCGCCCCGAGATCGAGCGCCTGATCGGGAAGACCCAGCAGAGGGGACTGACCCTGGTGCCGACGCGGATCTACTTCAGGGGGCGGCACGCCAAGGTCGAGCTGGCCCTGGCACGGGGGAAGGAGGGCCGGGACCGGCGGCGCGAGATCGCCGCCCGGGACGTCCGCCGCGAGGTCGAGCGGGAGTTCAAGGGGCGTTTTCGCTGAGCGACGTCCGGAAACTTCGGCATCGTTGGCAGGGTGCGTAGGGTTCGCGCAGAATGGGGCCTCCGATGCAAGGATTTCGCGCGATGCGCAGGCTGCCGCTGATCGCAGTCCTCGTCGCCCTGCTGGCGACCGGGCCGCTGGCTCCCGCCGCGCCGGCCCAGAACGCCCAGGGAGGCGGAGCGGGCGCGCCGGAGGCCGATGCAGGCGGGGCCCCACAGGCAGAACGACCGGGGCAGACTGGCGGCCAGGCGCCGCCCTCGGGCGGGTCGGAGGCGGACGGGGACCAGAGCTTCCCCGAGGAAGCCAAGGACTTCGTCAGCGACAACATCGAGTTCTTCGTCGCCGGCCTCGTCTGCGCAATCCTGCTTCTGCTGCTGATCGTGATGGTCATGCAGCGCCGTCAGAAGTCGAAGGCGGCGGAGGCGCCGGCGACCGGCGCGGCGCCACCCGGCGCCGCCCCGCCGGCTGCCGCCGGAGCCCCAGGTTCGGCCGCGGGAGGGGGAAGCCGCGGCGACCGCCGCCAGGCGAAGCGCGAGGAGCGCCGGGCCGAGCGGGAGCGGATGCGCGAGCAGCGCGCCGCCCGCCGCGCGTCCGGCCCGCCGGGCCGCGCCCAGGCCCGAGCCGAGAAGCAGCAGCGCGCGGCGCTCGCCAAGGCCGAGAAGGAGGCCGCCAAGCAGGCTGCCCAGGCAGAGAAGAGCGGCCGATCGAGGTTCGGACGCCGCAAGGGGCCTGAACCTGCGCCGGCTGCCTCGACCGCGGCGCTGCCTGGCTCGCAAGGAGTGCCCGAGACTTCGCAAGCCGCGCCGGCCGCGACGGCAGCGCCTGCGCCCGCTGCCGCCCCGGCTCCGGCGCCGGCCAAGAAGGGGTTCATGAGCCTCAGCCTGTTCGGCCTTCAGCTCGGCGGCAAGAAGGACAAGGCTGCGGCCAACGGCGGCCGGGGGAAGGTGTCTCGCCGCCGTCGCCGGAAGCAGAAGCCGGCCGGGCAGCAGCTTCTCTCCGAAGGCGCGCAGCCGGCCCAGCAGCCTCCGCCTGAGGCCGCGCCTGCTCCGATGCCCGTGCCCGAGGAGGTGGCTCTGCCCGCCGCCCCGTCACCGGCCGGCGCTCCGCCGCCGCCCGCCGGCGAGCCGCAGCCGGAAGCTCCCGCCGAACCCGTACCGGCCTCCCCAGAGCCCGCCGTCCCGTCCTTCGAGACTCCGGACACCGCGAGCCAGCAGCTTGCACCGGTCGAGCCGCCACCGCTCCAGCCCCAGGCCGCGCCGGCGGTGCAGGCGGCCGAGGAGCAGGTCCGCTCGAAGGTCGAGGCGATCCGCCAGGAGGAGGAGCGGATCAGGGCCGAGGCGGCTCGCCGCCTCAGCGAGGCGCAGCGTCTACAGGCGGAGGCCGAGCAGCGCGCGGCGAAGGCCCGCCAGGAGGCCGAGGAGAGGATCCGTGCCCAGGCCGACGAGGCGCGCCGGGTCGCCGAGCAGCAGGCCCGGGCCGAGGCGGAGCAGCGCGCTCGCACCGAGGTCCAGCAGGAGATCCAGCGCGTCCAGGCCGAGCAGGAGCAACGGGTGCGCGAGGTCGAACAGCGCGCCCAGGAGGCGGAGCGTCGGGCCGAGGCAGCCGAACGGCTCGCCCAGCTCCGCGCCGAGGAGGCCGAGCGGGAGCGGCGCCTGCGCGAGGTGATGTCGTCCGTGACCGAGGCCGAGGAGCGCGCCCGCGAAGCCGAGCGCGATCCCATCCCGCAGCTGGCGCGGCGGCTGCAGCAGGCCGGCTTCGCCACCGCGGAGACGCTGGCGGC
>DATFPK010000106.1:0-9054 GCA_035264885.1 Solirubrobacterales bacterium | reverse complement strand
GGCGAGCTGGCCCCGCAGCGACAGCGAGTGGGTGACGACGGATACCGCGAAAGCATGCTCGGCCGGGCCCCAGACCGGGTGCAGGTAGCCGCCGCCCCCGCACGGCACAGCCGCCCCGATCTCGCCGTGGCGGAACGGCGGCGGATCGACCAGCACCACGTGGCGAAAGCCCCCGGGGAGATCGGGATGAAGCGCCAGGGCGTCGTAGTCGGCGAGGACGAGGCCTGGCGGCTCCCCCTGCGCGTCCCCGGCGGATGCCGGGCAGCGGCCGCAGAGGACGGTTCCCTGACCGGCGGCGAAGCGCGCGAGCCCGCTGGCGCCGGTCACCAGCTCGGCCCGGCGCGCCGCGTCGGCGCAGATCGCCAGGACCGGCTCGCCGCAGGAGACCAGCTCGGCCAGGACGGCTGCGGGCGACCCGGTGCGGCGCACCCTCTCCCGGGCCCCGGCACCCTCGGCTACGCCGGCCGGCGGCCAGCCGCCGGGGTCGGCGTCCGCCTCGCGCTCGAGCCGCTGCCACCACTCCTCGGCCTCGCACTCGCAGGAGTGCCCCTTCGGATCCTCCTCGCCGCCGCCGTTCGGCCCCGCCTCGGCCGGATAGAGGTCGCGGAGGACGAGCCGCGGCTCCACCGATCCGTTCCAGTGGTTCACCTCCAGCCTCACGGCGGCGTCGACGGCGTCCTCCTCTCCGACCGGTATCGAGGAGCGGCCGAATGCGATCGCCTGGGAGCGGTAGGCGCCGCTGTGGAGGCTGAAGCGCGAATGCTTCCCCTCGCCCATCGGCCTGACGTCCCGCACCCGCGCCGACGGCACCAGCAGCCGCACCCCGGGGTTCCCCATCCCGAATGGCGCCAGCCGCTCGAGCTCCTCGGCGAGCGGGAGGCCCACGGCGGGCCCGCCGACCATCGCGTCGACGCGGTCGGTCCGGGTGAGCTCCGCCGGGCTCAGGACCGAGGTGGCGTGCTCGGCGAAGGCATGCTGGAACTCGGCCAGGCGCCCGGGCCGCAGCTCGAGCCCGGCTGCGGCGCGGTGACCGCCGAAGCCGGCGAGGTGCTCAGAGCAGGCATCAAGCCCGGCGAGCAGGTCGAAGCCGGGGATGCTGCGGCCGGACCCTCTCCCCCCACCCGCCTCGTCGAGCGACACGAGGACCACCGGCCGCCAGTGGTCTTCGACGAGTCTGGACGCCACGATCCCGACGACGCCGGGGTGCCAGCCGCGCCCGCCGAGCACCAGACCGGGCGCCTCGCGCAGATCGGAGGGCAGTTCGCGGAGCGCCGCCTCGGCCCCATTCCGCACCTCGCGCTCGGTGTCGCGGCGCTCGTGGTTGGCGGCGTCCAGCTCCTCCGCGATCCGGCGCGCCCGCGCCTCGTCTCCGGTGAGCATCAGCTCGACGCCGGCGTCGGCTCGATACAGGCGGCCCGCGGCGTTGATCCGAGGAGCGAGCCTGAACGCCAGGTCGCCCTCGTCGAGCCGCTCGATCTCGCAGCCCGCCGCCGCGGTCAGGGCGCGGAGGCCGAGCCGCGAACCACGCCGGATCTGCGCGAGGCCGCGGCGGACCAGCGTCCGGTTCTCCCCGACGAGCGGCACGAGGTCGGCGACCGTGGCCAGCGCGACGAGGTCGAGATCGGTCTCGGCGCCGGCCACTCCGGCCGCCACCCGTAGCGCCTCGCCGAGCTTCCAGGCGACTCCGGTCCCGCACAGGTCCGGAAACGGGTAGCCGCTGATCCCCGGATGGAGGACCGGGCAGTCGGGGAGGGACTCGCCCGGCTGATGGTGGTCGGTGACGACGACGTCCATGCCGAGCGAGCCCGCCAGCGCGACCTGCTCGACCGCGGTGATCCCGCAGTCGACCGTCAGCAGCAGGCCTGTGCCGCGCTCGGCGAGCCGGCGGATGCCGTCCTCTGCGAGACCGTAGCCCTCGGCGAGGCGATCCGGGATCAGCCAGTCGCAGTCGGCGCCCAGCTCGCGCAGCGTCGAGATGGTCAGCGCCGTCGCGCAGACACCGTCGACGTCGAAGTCACCGTGGACGGTGATGCGCTTGCCGGCGGCGATCGCGCCCAGTACGCGCCTGGTGACCTCCCCGATCGAGTCGAAGCCGGCCGGGTCATGCTCCACGGCGGCGTCGAGGAAGGCCTCGGCCTCCTTCGGGGTCCGGTAGCCGCGGCGGACGAGCGTGATCGCGACCGGCTCGCTGACCCCCAGCGCGTCGGCGACGGCCCGCGCCTCGGCGTATGAGTAGGGCTCCGCCCGCAGGGCCTTGACCGGCTCCGTCACGTGCCCAGGCTAGGAAGGGGGTTGGACGGAATCGTCCCCCCGCGGCGCCCGCAGGTTGCGGGATGTCTAGAGCCCGCGCAGCTCGGCGCGCTCGCGCTGGACGCCGACGGCGTAGACCACCGCGATCCCGATCAGCGCCCCGGGGATGGCCGCCAGGGCGGTGGCGAGATCGGTGTCGCCGATGGTCCGCCCCGTGGCCACCAGGTGAACTGCTCCCGTGGCGATGGCGCCGAAGACGGCGCCTAGCAGCGCGCCGACGATCCCCTGCCAGAACCTGTCCGGCACGAAGACCGTGAAGTGCCAGATGGCCAGGCCCATGGTGAACCAGACCACGAGGCTCATCGTCGCCTCCCGTGCTTGCGTCGGCGCTGGCGCTGGCGCTTCTTGCGCTGGCTCTTCGGCGGCCGTCCGGGGGTCGTGCCGTCGGCGGCGGCACCGGCCTCGACCAGGTCCTCGTCGCCCAGCGCCCCATCGCCGCCGCCATCCGGGCCCGGCTCGGCGGGAACCGGCCGTTCCTCGTCGCGGGCCGGCAGCCCATCTGCATCTTCGGTCCGCGGGTCGACCTTGGCGACCTCGAGCTCCTCGGCGAACGCGGGTACCTCTCCCCTCGCCGCCTCGATCCGGGCCCGCCGCTGCGCATACACCGGTTCGCGCTCCTTCCAGTGGGTCAGGACCGGCGCCGCGATGAAGATCGACGAATAGGTGCCGGACGCGATCCCGACCATCATCGCGAAGGCGAAGTCCTTGAGTGTCTCGCCGCCGAAGACCAGCAGCATGCCGACCAGGAAGACCGAGGAGAGGCCGGTGATCAAAGACCGGGTCAGGACTTCGCTCATCGACCGGTTGACGATCTGCGAGAAGGCCGCGCGTGGCATCCGCGGCACGTTTTCGCGTATTCGGTCGAAGACGATCACGGTGTCATAGAGCGAGTAGCCGAGGATCGTCAGGAAGGCTGCGACCGTCGCGCTCGAGACCTCGCGGTCGGTCAGCGAGTAGACGCCCGCGGTGATCAGGATGTCGTGGGCCAGCGCGATCAGGACCGGGACCGCGTACTTGCCCTCGAACCGGAAAGCCATGTAGGCGGAGATCAGGAGCAGCGAGAAGACGATCGCGTAGGCGGCGCTGCGCGCGACCTGCTCGCCGAACGTCGGGCCGACGCTCGTGTTCTGGAAGCTGCCCTCCTGGATCCCGAACCTGCCGTCGAGCGCCCGTTCGACCTTGTTGACGTTGCCGGGCTGCAGGTCGCCGGTCTGGATCTGGAAGCCGTCGCCGAAGGCCTCGTCGGAGACCTCCTGGATCTCGGCGCCGCCGAGACCCTCCCCCTCGAGGACGCTGCGGACGTCCTCGACCGTCGCGTCCTGGGCCGGCGCGAACTTGAGACGGGTGCCCGACTCGAAGTCGATCCCGAAGTTGAGGCCGCTGCCGGCGAGCGAGAGCGCGCCGACCGCGAGGATCACGCCGGACATCGAGAAGAACCAGCGCGACAGCCCCGTGAAGTCGAAGTGCCAGCGAACCCGCTCCTCGGCGGTCGCGCCGAGCAGGCGGGGCGAGGTCAGGACCCGGCCGCGGCCGAAGATGCCGAGGAAGGCCTGGGTGAAGACGACCGCCGTGAAGAGGGAGACGATCGTCCCGACGCCGAGGGTGAAGGCGAAGCCCTTGACGCCGGCCGTCGCGAGGACGAACAGGATGAACGCGGTCAGCAGCGTCATCACGTTCGCGTCGACGATCGTCGCGATGCCGCGCCGGTAGCCGACCGCGATCGCCGTGCCGAGGGTGCGCCCCGCCCGCACCTCCTCCTTTATTCGCTCGAAGATGATGATGTTGGCGTCCGCGGCGACGCCGATGGTCAGGATCAGGCCCGCGATGCCGGGCAGGGTCATCGTGATCGGGATCAGCTTGATCAGCGCGAAGAAGAAGACCGCGTAGACGGCTAGGCCCAGCGCCGCGACCACGCCGAGGAAGCGGTAGTAGGCGATCAGGAACAGGACGACGAGGATCAGCCCGACGATCCCCGCCCGCAGGCCCTGGTCGAGCGCCTGCTGGCCGAGGGTCGCGGAGACCTGGCTTTCGGAGATCAGCTTCAGGTTGATCGGGAGGGCACCGATCTGGATGAACGTCGCCAGGTCCTGCGCCTCCTGGATGCCCTCGAGGCCGGAGATCTGCGCGCCCGTCCGTCCGTCGATGCCGTCGGGGTTCTCCTGGAAGTTGATGATCGGGCGCGACTTGACCTCGTTGTCGAGGACGACGGCGAAGTGGCCGGAGAGCCCGGCGGCCTGGTTCGGGTCGACGACACCGATCGCCCGCGCCTGGCCGCGGCGGGCGATCCGGCGGGTCACGTCCTGGAACTTCTCTCGCCCCTCGTCCGTGAAGTTGAAGGTGACGTTCGGGGCGTTGGTCGTCGGGTCGAAGTTCTGTTCGGGGTCGCGGATGTCGTCCCCGGACAGGGCCGGCTTGTCCTCGAGCACGAAGAAGCAGTCGTTCGTCAGGCAGGCCGGGTCGGTGGTGGGGTCGTCGGCGACCACGATGGTCCCGCGCGGGACGCGCAGCACCTGGCCCTTGTCGGACGGGCGGCGCTTGCCGGTCGGGGTTATGAAGAGGTCGGACTTCGCCGTCTCCGGTCCGGCGACCAGCTCGGGGTTCTCACCCTTGGTGAAGAGATAGAAGCGGGGGCCGATCGTGCAGCCGTCGCAGCTCGGCGGTTGCCGGGAAGCGACGGTGACCGCCTCGTAGAGGTCGTTGAAGGGATCCTCGGGACCGCTGCCCGGCTCGCCGGTCCGCGCCTTCTGGTCGGTGACGACATTCGGCTCCCAGTCGTAGAAATACAGCTGGGCCGTGGTCCCCACCTGGTCGCGGGCCCGCTCGGCGTTGGTGACATCGGGCAGGCTGACCGTGATCTGGTCGGTGCTCAGGCGGGAGACCTCGGGCTCGGCGACGCCGAGCTTGTCGATCCGCTCGCGGATGATGTCGATCGCCCGGTCGATCGCGGCGGGGGTGACCTCGGGCTGAGCCGGGGTCGGTCGGCCCTGGTAGACGAGCTCGACGCCGCCCTTGAGGTCGAGCCCGAGACGAGTCTGCTTGGTCGCGATGACCACCCCGGAGGCGACGATCAGGCCGACGACGAAAAGCAGGATGAAGAGGTTGCGGCGGCGCGCGCCCATGCTCAGTGATTCAACACGGTGGGGGCCATGCCTGTCGCGGCCCGCGACCTAGTTCTCGGGCGTCAGGACGAGCAGGAGGCCGCCGTCGTCGTCGTAGGCCGGGAAGACGTCGGCAACCGCCTCGGCCGGGAGATCGCCCTCGGCGTTCACCGAGACCCGCTTGCCCAGCGACCGGACGCCCCACTCGAGCGAGGTCTCGATCGGGTCGGTGATGCCGTCGTTGTCGACATCCGCCTCGGCACCGCCGTCGCCGTGGTCGATCCAGTCGAGGCCGAGGACCTCGCGCACCGGCCGGCCGATGACCTGCTCGTCCTTGAGGCCGGTGAGCTCGAAGCTGCCCTTGCCGGCGTCGATCACCCGCGTCTCCTGATCGCAGACGAAGAAGGCGGCGTTCGGGGCGGGGTAGTAGTCGTCGAGCAGCTCGAAGACGAAGCCGAAGCCGCACCTGGAGCAGCCCTTGGGGCGGGTGCTGAACCCCGCCGTCCGGTCGCCGCTGAGCTCGCGGTTGCCGCAGTTGGGGCAGATGAAGAAAGGCATCGCGGGGAAGGGTAGTGAACGCGGCGAGCGCCCTTCAGGCGTGGATGGACCCTGCTTCAGGCGTACCCGGCGGAGAGTCCTGCGGTCCCCTTGGCTCGTACGGCGGTGGGGCAGGTAGAAGAGAGCGGCGAGGCCGGCCGGGCGAGCGCGGCCCGCGCCGGCGGCGCGGAGAAACGTCCCGCATATCGGAGCAAAGCTCCGCCCGAGGCCAGGATCGCCGTGCTGGCTAGAAGAGGCTGGCGGCGCCGTCGGGGACCGGGAGGTCCAGATGCTCGAAGGCGCGGGGTGTGAGGACGCGGCCGCGTGGGGTTCGCTTGATCAGGCCCTCCTGGAGGAGGTAGGGCTCGAGGACGTCCTCGATCGTGTCCTCCTCCTCGCCGATCGCGACGGCGAGGGTGGAGAGGCCGACGGGTCCGCCGGCGAACTTCGTCGCGATAGTGCGCAGGAGGGTGCGGTCGCTGCGGTCGAGGCCACCCTCGTCGACCTCGAGCATCTCGAGGGCGGCGGCGGCGATCTCGTCCGTCACGACCCCAGCGCCCTTGACCTCGGCGTAGTCGCGCACCCGCTTCAGCAGACGGTTCGCGACCCGCGGCGTCCCGCGCGAGCGCTGGGCGATCGTGCCCGCCCCGTGCTCCTCGATCTCTACGTCGAGGATCCGGGCGGAGCGCCGGACGATCTCCGCCAGGTGCTCGGGGCTGTAGTGCTCGAGCCGGTGGCAGACCCCGAACCGGTCGCGCAGAGGCGTCGTCAGCAGCCCGCTCCTGGTGGTCGCCCCGACGAGGGTGAACGGCGGCAGCGGCAGGGTCACGGTCCGCGCCCCCGCACCCTGCCCCAGCACCACGGGAAGCTGCCCGTCCTCCATCGCCGGGTAGAGCGTCTCCTCGATCGCCCGCCCCAGGCGGTGGATCTCGTCGATGAAGAACACGCTGCCCGGCTCCAGCGCGGTGAGGAACGCGGCCACGTCGGCCTTGCGCTCCAGCGCGGGTCCCGCCGTCTGCACCATCGGCACCCCCATCTCGGCGGCGACGATGTAGGCGAGCGAAGTCTTGCCCAGTCCGGGCGGCCCCGCCAGCAGGACGTGGTCGAGCGGCTCGCCTCGGCGGCGCGCGGCCTCGATGAAGATCCCGAGCTGCTCGGTGACCTGCTCCTGGTTGACGAAGTCGTCCAGGGTGGGCGGCCGCAGCGAGCGGTCGAGGTCATCGTCCCCGTCCACGGATTGCGCGTCGTGAACGCGTGGCTCGGCGTCGTCCGTCGCGCCCTCTGGCTCCCCGACCCCGGGCGTGCGGATCCGTCCCCCCGCCACGCCGGGCGGCGACGGCGTCAGGTCCTCGCTCATGCCGCCTCCTTCCGCGACTCGCCCGCGCGCCGCAGCGCCGCGGCGATCAGCTCCTCGGGCTCCGCGGCGTCGACGCCGTCCAGCAGGTCCTCCGCCTCCGGCGGCGTATAGCCGAGGTTGACCAGCCCGTCGCGGGCCATCGCGTGGGCGTCGCCGCCCTCCGCGACCGCCGCGGCCACCTCCTGCTCGAGCTCGCCGGCGACCTTCTCGCGCAGCTCGACGATGATCCGCTCCGACGTCCGCTTGCCGATCCCCGGCACCGCCTGGAAGTGCTTCGCGTCACCGCCCGCGATCGCCCGCAGTAGCTGCCGGGAGGGTCCGCCGGAAAGCACCGCGATCGCGACCTTCGGCCCCACTCCGCTCACCGACACGAGCTGCCGGAACAGGTCACGCTCCTCCTCGGAGGAGAACCCGTAGAGCGCCAATGAGTCGTCGCGGGCGATCAGCTCGGCGTGCAGGAAGGCTTCGCGCCCCGCCGCGGGCACCGACTTCAGCGTCTCCGAGGAGACCGTCAGCCTGTAGCCCACCCCCGCGGCCTCTACGACCACGTGATCGGGCCGGCGCAGCAGCACTTCGCCTCGAACCGCGGCGATCATCCGGCCAGCCGCTCGCGCACCGCCCGCGACGAGAGCTGCGGCTGGAGTGCCTCCAGAGCCTGGCCGCGGCCCGCCGCGCCCCCGTGGCATATGGCGACCGCGAGCGCGTCGGCGGCGTGGTCCGGCGATGGCGCCTCGGGCAGGCCGAGCAGGGTGCCGACCATCTTCTGGACCTGCCGCTTGCCCGCCGACCCGGACCCGCAGACCGCCATCTTGATCGCCTGTGGCGTGTAGGTGAAGCACCGGATGCCGCGCTGGGCTGCGGCCAGCATCGCGATGCCGCTCGCCTGGCCGACCGCCATCGCAGAGCGTACGTTGCGGCCGAAATAGAGGTCCTCGATCGCGACGGCCTTCGGCTCGTGCCACTCGATCAGCTCGGCGAGGGCGCGGTGGATGCGGTCGAGGCGCCGCTCGATCGGCAGATCCGCGCCGGTTTCGACCACGCCGCCGTCGAGAGCGACCATGTGGGCCCCCTCGACCCGGACCACGCCGAAGCCCAGGTTCGCGGCGCCGGGGTCAATGCCCATCACCACCTTCATCGGCACCCCATTCTGGACCCGGCACCGGATGCCTCCCGGAACGTCACAATGCCCGCCGTGAACGACACCGACGGAAACCTCCTCGCCGGCCGCTATCGGCTGGAGGGGCGACTCGGCAGCGGCGGGATGTCGCGCGTGCACCTCGCCCGGGACGAGGTGCTGGGCCGCCAGGTCGCGCTCAAGGTCCTGCCCACCGACTCCCCCGAGGACTCCCTCGCGCGATTCCGCCGCGAGGCGCGGGTCGGTGCCTCGCTCAACCATCCCAATGTGGTCGCGATCTGGGACTCAGTGGCGACCGAGGACTCGCTGGTGATCGCGATGGAGTTCGTCGAGGGGCGAACCCTCGCGGAGCGCATCGCCGATGGCCCGCTTTTGCCCGATGAGGCCCTCCCGATCCTCGACCAGGTCGCCTCCGCCCTCGACCACCTGCACGCCGCCGGGGTCGTCCACCGCGACGTCAAGCCCTCCAACGTCCTCGTGGCGATGTACGACGACAAGCCGGTGCCGAAGGTGATCGACTTTGGCGTCGCCAAGGCTACCGGGCAGTCGCTCACCGAAAAGACGCTGATGACCGGCTTCGGGGCGGTGGTCGGCACGCCGGAGTACATGTCGCCGGA
>DATFPK010000105.1:0-36913 GCA_035264885.1 Solirubrobacterales bacterium | reverse complement strand
TGTCAACGTATGCGGGCATGAGCCTGCGCGGACGCACAGTCGTCGCGGTCGCACTCACGCTGGCTCTCAGCGCCTGCGGATCGTCCGGTGAGGACGAAACCACCGCGACCACCGAGCAGCCGCCCGCCCCGCCGCCGCAGGGGCGGACCGGGGGGCCGCTGCGCGTGGGCGACGGCAGCGGCGGCGTCAAGCTGGCCAAGGTCGGCGACTTCGAGGAGCCGATCTACGTCGCGCAGCCGGCGTCCGGCGGCGCCAGCGGGGCCCGCGACCTCTACGTGGTCGAGAAGGGGGGCGTCGTCAGGGTCCTCCGCGAAGGCGAGCTGCGAGGGAAGCCGTTCCTCGACATCAGCGGCCAGGTCAGCACCGGCTCCGAGCAGGGGCTCCTCTCGATCGCCTTCGCGCCCGAATACGGCAAGACCGGCCGCTTCTACGTCGACTACACCGACGTCAAGGGCGACAGCCGCATCGTCGAGTACCGGCGCTCGGCGGAGGATCCGCTGGTGGCCGACGAGAGCAGCGCCCGCGAGGTCCTCTTCGTCGACCAGCCGTTCGAGAACCACAACGGCGGCCTCGTCCTGTTCGGGCCGGATGGGGACCTCTACATCGGCTTCGGCGACGGCGGCTCGGCGGGAGACCCGCGCCGTAACGGCCAGAACCTCGGGACGCTGCTGGGCAAGCTCCTGCGGATCGACCCGCGGCCGTCCCGCGGGAGGCCATACTCGGTCGTGCCCGGGAACCGGATCCGGCCGGGCGCGCGGCCCGAGATCTTCGCCTACGGGCTCCGCAACCCCTGGCGCTTCTCGTTCGACCGCGCGGAGGGCAGCCTGTGGATCGGTGACGTCGGCCAGGACAGCCAGGAGGAGATCGACGTCGCGCACCCCGGGGTCACCGGCGGCAACTTCGGCTGGTCGGCGTTCGAGGGCACCGCGCGCTACAACGAGGACGAGACCGCCCCGGGCGCGATCCCGCCGGTCCACACCTACGGACGCGACCAGGGCTGCTCGGTGACCGGCGGCTACGTCGTCCGGGACCGCAGCCTGCGCTCGCTCTACGGCCGCTACGTCTACGGGGACTACTGCGAAGGGCAGCTGCGCAGCTTCGTGCCCGCCGACGACCGCGCCCGCGACGACCGGGCGCTGGGCGTCGAGGTGCCGGCGATCACGTCCTTCGGCGAGGACGCGGCCGGCCGGATCTACGTCACCTCGCAGACCGGCTCGGTCTACCGGCTGGACCCGGCCGGATGAGGCTTCGGGTCGCGGCCGGGCTGCTGGTGGCGCTCGCCGCCACCGCGAGCGGCGCCGCGACCGCCGGCCAGGGGCCCGGCAAGGGGCGGGGCGGCGTGAAGCTGGTCAAGGTCGGCCGCTTCAACACCCCGACCTACGTCACCGCCGCCCCCGGATACCCGCGGCTGCTGTTCGTGGTCGAGCAGCCGGGGCGGGTCATCGTGCTCAACCGCGGCCGCAGGCGAGGCGAGTTCCTCGACATCCACGGGCGGGTTCAGTTCAACTACGAGCAGGGGCTGTTCTCGATCGCCTTTCATCCCCGCTACAGGCGAAACGGCCTCTTCTACGTCTTCTACGTCGACAGCGCCGGAAACATCCGGATCGACGAGTTCAAGCGCCGCACCCGCTTCCGCGCCGCGCGCGGATCGCGGCGGCCGGTGATGCGGATCGTTCACCAGCCCTACACGACCCACATGGGCGGCCAGCTCCAGTTCCTCGGGCGCTTCCTCTACATCGGCACCGGCGACGGCGGCGGCGTCGGCGACCCGGGCGATGACGCGAAGGACCCGCGCAGCCTGCTCGGCAAGATCCTCCGGATCGACCCGCGCAACCCGCGCGGGCCGGCGCCGTACTCGGTGCCCCGCTTGAATCCCTTCGTCGGCCGCCGCGGCCGCAACCAGATCTTCGCCTACGGGCTCCGCAACCCCTGGCGGTTCTCGTTCGACCGGGTGACGGCGCGGCGGCCGCGGATCGCGATCGCCGACGTCGGTCAGGAGCGGTTCGAGGAGATCGACTACGGGACGCTGCGCTCGGCTCGCGGCGGGTTCTTCGGCTGGGACGAGTTCGAGGGCTTCGCCCCCTACGAGTGCGACGGCCGCTGCGCCAGGCGGAAGATCAAGCCGGTCTACGCTTACGGCCGCAACCGCGGGTGCACGGTGCTCGGCGGCTACGTCGTCCGCGACCGGCGCCTGCGCTCGCTCTTCGGCCGCTATGTCTTCGCCGATTTCTGCACCGGCCGGATCCGCAGCTTCGTCCCGCGCCTGCGGCGGGTCAGGAGGGCCCGCTTCTCCGGCCTGACGGTGCGGAACCCGATCTCGTTCGGCGAGGATTCGCGCGGCCGCCTCTACGTGACCTCCCTCGGCGGCAGGGTTTACCGGCTCGCCCCGCGAAAGTAGAGGTCCTTTCGCATGTCTCGCGTGTTGGGGCCTCCGATGAGATACGCCGCCGTCCTGGCCGCCTGCCTCGCGCTGGCTATCGCGCTCCCTGCCGGAGCCGACTCCACCCGCGCGCGGCCCGGGGACGGGGTCGGGCTGAAGCGGATCGGCAGCTTCGACGATCCCGTCTACGTCGCCGGCGCCCCGGGCTACCCGCGGCTCCTCTTCGTGGTCGAGCAGCCGGGGCGGATCAAGGTCCTGCGGCGGGGCCACAAGGTGCGCCGGTCGTTCCTCAACATCACCGGCCTGGTCCGGTACGGCGGGGAGCAGGGCCTGCTCTCGGTCGCCTTCCCGCCCGACTACAAGCGCAGCGGTCGGTTCTACGTCTACTACGTCGACAATGCCGGCAACCTGCGGATCGACGAGTTCCGCCGGCGCGGCGCGCTGCGAGCGGCGCGCGGGTCACGACGGACCGTGCTGCGGATCCCCCACCCGGTCAACTCCAACCACAACGGCGGCCAGCTCCAGTTCCTGGGCAAGCTGCTGTACATCGCGACCGGCGATGGCGGGGCCGGCGGCGACCCGCCCGACAACGCCAAGAGCAAACGAACGCTGCTCGGCAAGATCCTGCGGATCAACCCGCGCAACCCGCGCGGCCGCCGCGACTACATCGTTCCCCGCTCCAACCCGTTCGTCGGCCGCCGCGGACGCAACGAGATCTTCTCCTACGGGCTGCGCAACCCCTGGCGCTTCTCGTTCGACGGAATCACCGCCCGGCGGCCGCGGATCGTGATCGGCGACGTCGGCCAGGACCGCTTCGAGGAGGTCGACTACGAGCCGATCGGCAAGGCGCGTGGCGGGTTCTTCGGCTGGGACGAGTTCGAGGGATTCGCCCCGTTCGAGTGCGACGGGGCCTGTGCGCGGCACAGCATCAAGCCGGTCTACGCCTACGGGCGCAGCCAGGGCTGCACCGTGATCGGCGGGTTCGTCGTCCGCGACCGGCGGCTGCGGTCGCTCTACAAGCGCTACGTCTTCGCCGACCTCTGCGAGGGGCTGATCCGCAGCTTCAGGCCGACGCTGCGCCGAGTGCGGCGGGCGCCGTCGACCGGGCTGAGGGTGCCGAGCCCCAGCGGGTTCGGCGAGGACACGCGGGGCCGGCTCTACGCGGTCTCGCTCGACGGGCCCGTGTACCGCCTCGTGCCGCGATGAGGTCGCGGCTGCTGGCGGTGGCGGCGGCGCTGGCCGCCCTCGTCGCGGTCCCGGCGAGGGCACCGGCGGCGGGTGACGGCGCCGGCGGGTTCGAGCTGCGCGCGCTCGGGACCTTCCAGCGGCCGGTCCACGTCACCGGCGCCCCCGGCTATCCGAAGCTGCTGTTCGTCGTCGAGCAGGGCGGGGTGATCCGGGTCCTGCGGCGCGGGCGTCTCCTGCCGTCGCCGTTCCTGGACATCTCGAGCCTCACGGTCTGCGGCGACCTGCCCGCCGGCTGCGGTGAGCAGGGGCTGCTGTCGGTGGCGTTCCCGCCCGGATACCGGAAGAGCGGGCGCTTCTACGTGTACTACGTGGACCGGGGCGGTGACATCCAGATCGACGAGTTCCGCCGCTCACCCGACCGCCCGGCGCGGGCCCTGCCCGCCTCGCGCCGGCCGGTCCTCTCGTTCCCCCACCCGGTGCACGCCAACCACAACGGCGGACAGCTCCAGTTCCGGGACGGCCTGCTCTACGCGTCGACCGGAGATGGCGGCGCGAAAGGCGATCCACCGAACAACGCGCAGAACCGCGACCTGCTGCTCGGGAAGATTCTGCGAATCGACCCGCGCCCGTCGAAGCGCGGCCGGCCCTACCGGGTACCGCGCTCCAACCCCTTCGTCGGCCGGCCAGGGCGCGACGAGATCTTCAGCTACGGGCTGCGCAACCCCTACCGCTTCTCGTTCCAGGAGCTGGCGCGGCGCCCCGACCGGATCGCGATCGCCGACGTCGGCCAGAGTCGCTATGAGGAGCTCGACTACACGACCGTCGCCGCCGCGAACGGCGCCAACTTCGGCTGGGACGCGTTCGAGGGCCTGGCGCCGTATGACTGCAGCTCCGACTGCGCCAACAGCGGGACGCCGGACCCCGGCGGCACGACCCGGCCGATCTTCGTCTACGGCCACGGCGTCTACGCCGCCCCCGGCGGCCCCTCGGGCTGCTCGATCACCGGCGGCTACGTGGTCCGCGACCGCTCGCTGCCGGCGCTGCTGGGCCGCTACGTCTACGCCGACTACTGCGGCGGGGAGATCCGCAGCCTCATCCCTGCCCTCGGCGGCGCCCGGGACGAGAGGCCCACCGGCCTGGTCCCCGGCTCGGTCAGCTCCTTCGGCGAGACCCCGGACGGCCGGATCTTCGTCACCTCGATCGACGGCGCCCTCTTCCGGATCGCCGCGTCCCGCTAGCGGACGAGTTTTCCTCAATCGCGAGGAAAACTTCGTCCACAAGGAGTGGGGCTAGGATTGGCCACCCGGCCAAACGCGAGAGGAGCGGTTCAGGTGAAGAGCGCGACGGCAGCCCAGCAGGCGACGAACGGAGCGGGAGCCGAGGCCGGCGCGGCCGGAATCTTCGCGGTCCGCAATCCGGCGACCGGAGAGGTCCTGCGCGAGGTTCCGATCACCCCGCCCGAAG
Source organism: Solirubrobacterales bacterium (assembly GCA_035264885.1). GTDB lineage: Bacteria > Actinomycetota > Thermoleophilia > Solirubrobacterales > 70-9 > DATFPK01. The sequence continues at coordinate 31,881 of DATFPK010000105.1, read as the reverse complement.
AGGTCCGCCGCGCGGTGGAGCGCGTCCGCGCCGCCCAGCCCGAGTGGGAGGCGCTCGGCAACAAGGGCCGTTACCGCGTGCTCGCAAGGCTCCGCGACTGGCTCCTCGACAACCACGACCGCGTCGCCGACACGATGCAGGCGGAGACCGGCAAGGTCCGGGCCGAGGCCGCCAGCGAGACCGTGTTCCTCGCCGACCTCATCAACTTCTACGGGTCGAAGGCGGACAGGTTCATCGGCGAGCAGAAGGTGCGGCCCCACTCCGCGCTGATGGCGGCCAAGAAGCTGCGGGTCCAGCACCGGCCCTATCCCGTCGTCGGGATCATCAGCCCCTGGAACTTCCCGCTGATGCTCTCGCTGGGCGACGCGATCCCGGCGCTGCAGGCCGGGGCGGCGGTCGTCTTCAAGCCGTCCGAGTTCACGCCGCTCGGCCTCAACGAGGTGGCCCAGGCGTGGAAAGACGAGATCGGCGGCCCCGGCGTGGTCGACGTCGTCAACGGGATGGCGGAGACGGCGACCGAGCTGATCGACCAGGCCGACTTCATTCACTTCACCGGTTCCGACCGGACCGGCAAGAAGGTGATGGCGCGGGCGGCCGGGACGCTGACGCCCGTCACCCTCGAGCTCGGGGGAAAGGACCCGATGATCGTTCTACGGGACGCCAACGTGAAGCGCGCCGCCAACGCCGCCGCCTGGGGGTCGATGGCCAATTCAGGTCAGATCTGCATGTCGGTCGAGCGCATCTACGTCGAGGAGCCGGTCTACGACGAGTTCCTCGAGAAGCTGACCGAGGAGGTCAGCGGCCTGCGCCAGGGAGCCGACGGCGCCGACTACGGCAAGGAGGTCGGCGCGATGACCTCCCCGAACCAGACCGAGATCGTCGAGGGCCACGTCGAGGACGCCCTCGAGAACGGCGCCCGGGCGCTGACCGGCGGCAAGCGCGCCGAAGGGGAGGGCGACTATTTCGAGCCGACCGTCCTGGTCGACGTCGACCACTCGATGAAGGTGATGCGCGACGAGACCTTCGGGCCCGTGGTCGGCGTGATGAAGGTCCGCGACGAGGAGGAGGCGCTGAAGCTCGCCAACGACACCCGCTACGGCCTTTCCGGCTCGGTTTTCGGCGCCAAGCGCCACGCCGAGGCAGTCGCCCGCCGGGTCGAGTGCGGGGCGATCAACGTCAACGACGTCCTCACCAACTACCTCGCGCCCGACGTGCCCATGGGCGGCTGGAAGGACTCGGGCGTCGGCTTCCGCCACGGCGAGTGGGGGATCAAGAAGTACTGCCGGCCCGAATCGATCGTCGTCACCCGCTTCGGCGGCGACCGCGAGCTCTTCTGGTACCCCTACACCGACAAGCGCCGCAACCTCCTGCGCCGCGCCGCCCGCCTGTTCAACGCGCGCGGGCTGAACCGTTTCCGGCGCGGCTAGGAGCCGTCAGCCGCCGCGCCGGCCGCGGAACTCGAAGGCGCCGATGTCGCAGCGCCCGCGGCGACGGAAGCCACGCTGATCACGCGGCGGGCAACCCGGTCCCCCGGCGTTGATCGCCGGCGAGCCGCTTCGCAGCGACGCCGTCGGGCTGGGACCGCCGTGATTCTGGACCGGCCCCAGCAGGGGGTGCCTGGTGCGGACATCGCCCCGGGCGCCGAGACCGGCGCAGTGGAAGCCCGAGAGGTTGTGGCCCTTCGAGCGTATGCTCCCGACGCAATCGCTGGGGCGGCGTCCTTCCTTGTTGGCGGCGACGATCGTGTTGCGCATCGCGACGACTCCGCCCGCGGAGAGCAGGCCGCCGCCGCGCCGCCGCGAGTCGTTCTGGGTCACCGTGGAGCTCGAGAGGAGGACTCGGCCGCTGGCCACGGCCACCCCGGCGCCTCCCCCCTTTGAGTCGTCATAGGCGATGGTCGAGTTGGTGATCCCGAGGCGGGGGCCGTCGACGAGGATCGCGCCGCCCTTCGCCGACGGACCTTCGGCGTGCAGGGAGACCATCGTCGTACGGCTGATCGAGTCGCGGGCCGCGCCGCCCTTGAGCCAGACGCCGCCGCCGCCGAGGCGCGCGCGGCTGTCGCTCACGACACTGCTCCTGAGGGTCAACCTGCCGCTCGCCCCGATCGCGCCGCCGAAACTTCGCGCCTCGGAGTCGTGAATCGCGCTGCGCGAGATCTCGGTCCGTCCGGCCGCGAAGATCGACCCGCCGTTGCCACCGGCGTGGTTGTCGTCGACCGCGCTGTTCGTGACCACCAGCTTCCCGACGGAGTAGATGCCGCCGCCCGAGCGGCCGGCGTGGTCGTTGTCGACGCGCGACTCGACGAGCCGCAAGGAGTAGCCACGCTGCGTGAATATCCCACCGCCCCTGCCCCTGGCGGCGGTCGCGTCCCCGACGCCGGTTCCGCGCAGGAGGAGCGACCCGTGGCCCACGGCACGGATCGCACCGCCGTCCCCTCTCACCTCCGAGTTGTCCATCCGGATGCCGCGCACGGTCACGTCGCCACCGTGAAGGTCGAAGACGCGGTCGCCGGAGTCCGGAGCGGAGATGCCGATCGGCTGGGCGTCGATGAAGGTCTTCTTGGCCCCCTCCCCTGTGATCGTCAGCGGTCCGCGCAGGTCGAGGTCCCCGGTCTGCCCGGCGTCCTCGCCCGTTCCCGCCCGCTGGAGGACGTAGCGCCCCTCGGTCATCGCGACGACGTCGGCGCCGGCGTGGACGTTCGCGGCGAGGACCGCCTCCCGCAGCGTGCAACCTCCGAGCGCGCAGCCGTTGGTCTGGTTGTCGGTCAGCCGGTCGGCGACGAACGTGGTGGCCGACGCCCTCGGAACCGCCGCCGCCAGCAGCGCCAGCGCGAATGGAAGGCTTCGCCTCGTCCGCCGGAGCACTCGGGCACCCGTCATGCGGAGACATCCTATGCCCGGTCGGCGCTGAAGCCAGCGCCCGGGCGTCCGCGCCTGAGCACGTTCGGCGGGCTTGTATCCTTGAATCGAGCCATCCAGAGCGGCCGAGGGACCCGGACCCGAGACGCCGCCGCAACCGGCAGGCCTCCCCGGAGGCACGTACGGTGCGACCGCCGGGAACGATGGAGACGACCGGATGCCTGACGAACGTGACTTCATAGCCGCAACCCGCGAACGCGTGATCGTGTTCGACGGGGGCATGGGCGCGACGCTCGAGCAGTTCGACCTGACGCAGGAGGACTACGGCGGGCTCGCCGGCAAGTGTCACGAGGCGCTCGTCCTCAATCGACCCGACGTGATCGAGGGGGTCCACGCCTCGATGCTCGACGCCGGCGCGGAGGTGGTCGAGACCGACACCTTCCAGGGATCGCGGCTGAAGCTCGACGAGTGGGGCCTCGGCGCGGAGACGCTCGAGATCAACCGGCGGGCGGCGGAGATCGCCCGCCGCGCCGCCGGCCCCAGCCGTTTCGTCGCCGGCTCGATCGGGCCCACCGGCTTCCTGCCCGCCTCGGACGACCCCACGTTGGGGGACATCTCGTTCCGCCGCCTCGTCGATGTCTTCGCCGAGCAGGCTCGCGGGCTGGTCGAGGGCGGCGCCGACCTGATCATCGTCGAGACTGCCCAGGACATCCTCGAAGTCAAGGCGGCCGTATTCGGCGCGCGGGAGGCGTTCCGCGAGACCGGCCGCACCTTGCCGCTCCAGACCAGCGTCTCGCTCCTCCCACAGGGCGGCAAGATGCTGCTCGGCACCGACATCCAGGCCGTCCTGACGACGCTGACGGCGCTCGACGTCGACGTAATCGGGCTCAACTGCTCCACCGGCCCCGAGGACATGCGGGACGCGATCCGCTTCCTGGGGGAGCGCTCGCCACTGCCGGTCCATTGCATTCCCAACGCCGGACTGCCGCTCCAGGGGCCGGACGGCGAGACGATCTTCCCCGAGGAGCCGGAACCGCTCGCGGCGACGCTCGGCGAGTTCGTCGAGCGCTACGGCGTCGGCATCGTCGGCGGCTGCTGCGGCACGACGCCGGATCACATCCGCGCAATCCGCGCACGGGTAGGCGACCGCGCGCCGGGCGAGCGTCCCGGCACCGAGCCGATCGAGGTCTCCTCGATGATGACCTCGACCCCGCTGGTCCAGGAGCCGCGGCCGACCCTGATCGGCGAGCGGGTCAACTCCCAGGGCTCGCGCCGGGCGAAGGAACTACTGCTCGCCGACGACTACGACGGGCTGGTCCAGGTCGCCGAGGACCAGGTGGGCGGCGGCGCCCACCTGCTCGACGTCTGCGTCGCGCTGACCGAGCGCCAGGACGAGGACGAGCAGATGCGCCAGGTCGTCAAGCGGATCTCCCTGACGCAGCCGGCGCCGATCCAGGTCGACTCGACCGAGCCCGAGGTGATCGAGGCCGCGCTCGAGCAGATTCCCGGCCGGGCGATCGTCAACTCGATCAATCTCGAGGCCGGCCGTGACAAGGCCGACCGGGTGATCCCGCTGGCGAAGGCGCACGGCGCGGCGCTGATCGCGCTGACGATCGACGAGGAGGGGATGGCGAAGACCGCTGACCGCAAGGTCGAGATCGCCCGGCGGATCCGCGACCTCGCCTGCGAGGAGCACGGACTCGACCCCGAGGCGCTGATCTTCGACGCCCTCACCTTCACCCTGACCACCGGCGACGACGAGTGGAAGCCGTCGGCGGTCGAGACGATCGAGGGGATCCGGCGGATCAAGTCGGAGCTGTCCGGCGTGAAGACGTCGCTGGGCGTGTCGAATGTCTCGTTCGGGGTCTCGCCGCGGGCCCGGGCCGCCCTCAACTCGGTCTTCCTGCACCACTGTGTCCAGGCCGGGCTCGACCTCGCGATGGTCAACCCGAACCACATCACGCCCTATCCGGAGATCCCCGAGGAGGGGCGTGAGCTGACCGACGATCTCGTCTTAAACCGCCGCGACGACGCGCTTGAGCGCTTCATCGGCCATTTCGAGCAGAAGGGCGAGGAAGCCGAGGAGGAGGCCGGCGATCCGACCGAGGGAATGGAGCCCGAGGAGGCGCTTCACTGGCACATCCTGCGCCGCCGCAAGGAGGGGGTCGAGGACTGGATCGACCGCTCGGTCGAGAAGATCGGCGCCGTGCCGACCCTGAACGAGGTCCTCCTTCCCGCGATGAAGGAGGTCGGCGACAAGTTCGGCGCCGGCGAGCTGATCCTGCCCTTCGTCCTGCAGTCGGCCGAGGTGATGAAGCGCGCCGTGGCGCGGCTCGAGAACTACCTCGAGCGGATCGAGGGGCACACGAAGGGCCGGGTCGTGATCGCGACGGTGTTCGGCGACGTCCACGACATCGGTAAGTCGCTGGTCAACACGATCCTCACCAACAACGGCTACACCGTCGTCGACCTCGGCAAGCAGGTCCCGGTCGACACGATCATCGACGCCGCGGTCGAGCACGATGCCGACGCGATCGGCCTATCGGCGCTGCTCGTCTCGACCTCGAAGCAGATGCCGACCTGCGTCGCCGAGCTCCACGAGCGGAACCTCGGCTTCCCGGTGCTGATCGGCGGTGCCGCGATCAACCGCGACTTCGGCCGCCGCACGCTCTACCCGAAGGGGCGGGAGTCCGACGAGGTCTACGAGCCGGGGGTCTTCTACTGCAAGGACGCCTTCGCCGGCTTGGACACCATGGACGCGCTCGTGGACGACGCCGCTCGTTCCTCGTTGCTCGAGAAGATCAAGACCGAGGCCAAGACGCTCCGGGACCAAGGGGAGAGGGTGGACGACGGGCCGCCGACGACCGACGACAGCGTCCGCTCCGCGGCCCGCACCGACGTCCCCGTCCCCCAGCCTCCGTTCTGGGGCGTCCGTGACGTCGACGTCGACCTCGACGACGTCTTCGCCTACCTCGACCGCCACGTCCTCTTCAAGCTGCACTGGGGCGGCCGCGGCAAGAAGGGCGAGGAGTGGCGACGGATCGTCGAGGGCGATGGCGAGGAAGAGGGCTTCGCGGCGAAACTCGAGCGGATGTGGCGCGAGCAGGACTACCTCCGACCCAGGGCCCGGCTCGGTTACTTCCCCTGCAACGCCGACGGGAACGAGCTCGTCGTCTTCGACCCCGAGGACGCGGGGCGGGAGCTCGAGCGGCTCGCCTTCCCGCGCCAGCCGAGGCACGACCGGATCGCCCTCACGGACTTCTTCCGGCCCGTGGACTCGGGTGAGCGCGACGTCGTGGCGCTGCAGGGCGTGACCGTCGGACCCGAGGTCAGCGAGCTGATCAGCCGCCTCGAGGGCGAGGGAGAGTTCGCCGAGCAGCTCTTCGTCCACGGCCTGGGCGTCCAGGCGGCCGAGGGCCTGGCCGAATGGCTGCACGCGGAGGTCCGGCGCGACCTCGGCATCGCGCGCGACCAGGGCCGCCGCTACTCCTGGGGCTATCCGGCCTGCCCGGACCAGTCCGAGCACGAGAAGGTCTGGCGCCTGCTCGGGCTCGAGGAGATCGGCATGACCCTGTCGGGCGGCTACGCGGTCGAGCCCGAGCAGTCGACCGTCGCGATCGTCGCCCACCACCCCCAGGCGGTGTACTTCGGGATGAAGTCCGGCTTCATCCCGAAGGAGAAGGCACCGGACGAGCTGATCGCCGGCACCGACCGCGGCGGTGAGCTGCCGATAAGCCGGGCGCGGCCACGCACGCGGTGCTGACCCTGGTCTGGCTCCTCGCCTTCGCGGGGGCCGCCGCCCGGGCCCGGACCGAGCTTCGCCGCGAACGGGTCCGGCGCTGGATCCACCGGCTCACCGGCTCCGTGCTGGTCGCGCTGGGCGTGCGGGTCGTCTTCGCGAAGCGGTGACCCGCCCGGGGCCGGCCGGCCCCGGGCGCCACCGTCTGCCTGTCAGCTCCTGCGCGAGCGGCCCGAGGTGCGCGAGCCGCTGCGGCCCGAGCGTGAGCTGCGCGAGCCGGAGCTGCGAGAGCTGCCGCTGCGCGCTCCACTGCTTCGCGAGCTCGAGGACCGGCTGCGCGAACTGCTCCGTGAGCTCGACGACGAGCTTCGGCGAGACCCGGAGCCACTCCGGGACGAGCGCCGACGGCGGCGGCCGCCGCTGTTGCGCTGCGATGCCGGGACCTCGGAGGTCACGACGCCGTTGGTGAGCGTCTTGATCTGCCGCTCGAGGAACTTCGCCATCCGGACCTCGTCGCGCAGGATCGAACGGGCCATCTGGGCGGTCTCCTTGTCGCCCACCTTCTCGGCAAACGCCTCGAGCGTCAGGTAGACGGCGATCTCCTGGCCCTACTCGGCGTACTCCTGGCGGGCGTTCTTGAGCATCTGCTCGGCCTCGCTGGGGCCGCCGATCGGAGCGACGCCGCGCACGGCGTCGACCTGGCCCTTGACCGCTGCGCGGGCCCTGCCGACGGCCGTCGCCGCGGTCTTCTCGACCGACTGCATCAGGTCGCTGCCGCCGAGCTTCTTGATCCGGCGCTCGAGCTGGCGTGAGTGGTCCTTGGTCTCCCTGAGGTGCTGCTGGAGGCGCTTCTTGTAGGGCGCCTTCGTGGTCATGCCGATGTGGAGCTGCAGGGCGGTTTCGAGCTCCTTCTCCTTGGCATGTGCCTCGTTCAGGAACTGAACGAGTTTGGTGTCGCGTTCGTTGAGGTCGGCCATGTGGGTGTCTCTTCTCCTTGCTTCCGGTTTTTCGTCTCGAAGCGCGCGTACCCATAGCGCGCAGGCGAAAACTGCCCCGCCCCGGGGTGAGCCAAACGACGAGAACACGCCTCAAGAACGAATGCCGGCGCGGTCGCTGCGCCGCGGCTCCGGCGAGAGCTGCACCGGCGAAGCGGAGAGGGCCTGCGTCCGGAGGTCGCCCCATGTCATTCCCTCGCGGACGAGGGCCGGCAACCCGAGCGCGACCGCGGTGGCGATCTCCACCGCCTGCAGGATGACCCCGTACGCGAGCGCGTTGGCGGTGCCGACGCCGAAGCCGGTGTGGAGGACGCTGATCACCGCCAGCTGAAAGATCCCGATGTTCGATGGCGTCGCCGGCACGACGGCGGTGACGTTGACCGCGAAGAGGACCGCCGCGGCAGCGCCGATCCCGGCTCGGTGGTCGAGTCCGAGCGCCACCAGCAGCGCCCAGCAGGCGGCGAGCTGGATCGCCCAGGCGCTGAGCTGGACGACCGCGGCGACCGTGCCGAGCCGCGGCTCGCGGAACACCCGCAGGCCGCGACGGACCTGGATGACCGCGTTGCGAACCGTCCGCCCGACCCTCGCGAAGCGGCCGTTGCCGCCCCGGCGGAAGGCGACCGGCGCCACGAGCACCGCGATCAGCAGCGCCAGCGGGACGAAGCTGAAGGCGAAGAGCTTCTCGGTGCTGGAGGCGAACAGGTCGGTGCTGGAGACGATGATCACGCCGAGCAGCACCAGCGCGACGATGTTCAGCACGGTCTGCGAGACGAGCGTGCCGAGCACGACCGGGAACGTCTGCCGCATTCGGCCGATCCGGCGCGAGAGGACCATCGCGCGCGCCGGCTCCCCGAGCCTGGCCGGCAGGGTCGCCGACATCAGCACCCCGAGCATCGTCGCCGACGTGACGTCGCGGCGGCGGAGCGGCCGGTGGGGCAGCGCGGCACGGATGATCGCGAACCACGACCCCGCCCTGAAGAAGAGTGAGAGCGCCATCAGCGCGCAGGCGACCAGGACCCACCCCATGTCGGAGCGGACGATGCTCTCGACGACGCGGTCGAACCCGATCCGGTTGGCGGCGAGCGCGGTCAGGCCGACGCCGAGGACGCCCCCCACGCCGAGCCCGACCCGCCGGACGATCCGGCGTCGCCGAGCCCCGCCCGACTCCGGTACGGGATCGAGCGATGGCAGGCGCTCCGGCGGCCGCCGCGGTCCGCCGTCAGCCGGGGCGAACCCGGCGGTGATCGCGAGGCGATGGCCGCGGGCGACCGGCTTCGGCGCGGAGATCGCCTTCTCGTAGACATCGGTCACCTGGTCGGCCACCTGAGGCCAGGCGTAGCGCTGGGCGCTTTCGAGCGCCGCGGCGCCCATCTCGCGGAGCCGCTCGGGCTCGTGGTGGGCGCGCTGGAGCTCCTCGGCAAGACGCTGCGCATCGCCCGGTGGAACGAGGACGCCGTCGACGCCATCGGTGATGACGTCGCTGTAGCCGGCGATCGCCGACGCGATCACGGGTGTCCCCGCCGCGAAGGCCTCGGTCAGGATCATCCCGAAGCTCTCCCCCGAGAGGGAGGGCGCGCAGAGGACGTCGTGGTCGTGGAGGGCCCGCCAGAGGTCGTCTCCGGTGACCCTCCCGCGGGCGTCGATGTGCTCCATCACCTCCGGGTCGGTCAGGTACCGCGCGACCTCCTCGCCGGTCGCCCCGATGACCGTCAGCCGGCTCGGGACGTGCTCGACGAGAGCGCTGAAGGCGGTGAGGAGGATGGGCAGCCCCTTGCGCTCCTCGGGCCGGCCGACGAAGAGCACGCGCAGCTCGTCGCTGGGCGGCTTCGGCCCGCCGGGCGCGGCATCCACGTCGACGCCGTTGGGGACGATCTCGTACTCGCCGCCGAACCAGCGCCGCCCGGTCCATGCCGCCGCCTCCGAGACGGCGATCCGCGCGGAGAGGCTGTTGAAGACCCGGCGGGCGCCGAGCAGCGACGCGACGTGGTTGGGGAGGGCCTTCGTCGAGTAGGCGTGGAACGTGCCGACGACGGGCGCGCTGGTGCTGAGGGCGGCATCCCAGCCGATCAGGGGCGCGACCGGCTCGTGGACGTGGACGACGTCGAAGTCGCCCTCGCGCAGCTCGCGGCGCATCCTGGTCAGCGCGCCCGGGAAGGGAGAGATGTTGGAGACGGCGCCGTTGGCCCCGATGCCGAACGTGCGACCGAGCGGGACGAGGTGGCCGGGGAGGTCGAGCGGCGCCGCCTCGGCCCGGTGCAGGAGCCTGCTGAGGCGATCGGGCGGGTCGAACGGCGCCAGCACCCGAACGTCGTGGCCGCGCCCGAGGAACTCGTGGGACAGCGCGTCCACGTGCTTGTTGACCCCGCCCTGATACGTCCATGAGTAGGGGGTGACCAGGGCGATGCGCATTCGCGAAAGGGTAACCGCCGGGTGTGTCAACGGCGAGCCTCGGCCCAGGCGAAGCCGGTCATCACGAGGAGGTAGGCGGTGCCGATCTCGAGCAACAGCGCGCCCGAGTCGTTGGCCAGCGTGCCGACGACGGTGGCGGCGGCGGCGCCGAGCAGGGACGCCCGCAGCGGCGGTTTCTCCCACAGCGCTAGGAGGCGCTCGCGCTGCCAGACGGCGATCGCGAGGACGACGATGACGAGCGGCAGGAACACCGAGCCGATCGCCCGCTCGAAGCTGTGTGCGGAGAGGCGCAGGCGGCGTTCGGCCACGTCCGCCAGGTCGCCGAGGCCGCCGGCGTCGAGGACCGAGCTGGTCAGGTGGGCGCCACCGCCGCCGACCAGGTCGATCACGGCGAGGAGAGCCAGCGCGCCGACCGGAATGGCGACGATCGCGAGGAGGCCGAACCGGCGTGGCACCAGGACGGCCGCGGCAACGGCGGCGCCCACGGGGAAGACGATCGCGGCGCCAACGTCGGCGCCGAAGCGGCCGGCGGCGAAGACCAGCGCCGCGAAGAACCCGGTCGCGAGGAAGACCCCGGCAGCCCGGGCCGGGTCGTCCCGCGGCCGCCAGGCGGTCAGCGCCGCGCCGGTGCCGACGATGACGAGCGGTGCCAGTGTCGCTTCGAGCTCGTTGCCGATGTCGAAGAAGCGGACGCCGAGGCCCGGGTTCGGCCCCATCAGGGAGAGCGAAGTGAGCGGCGAACCGGCGACGAGATCGGCGGCGTAGGCGAGGCTGGTGAGCCCGCAGGCGGCCGCGAGCGCGCGCCAGTCGGACAACAGCGCGAGGGTGGCGGCGCCGAGGGCGGGCGCGCCGAGCAGGACGATCAAGCGCTCGACGCCGGTGCTCGGCTGCAGCAGGGCGCCGGCCAGCAGGGCCAAGGGCATGTAGATGACCGCCAGGGCCAGGAGGCGAAGGCCGGGCGCGGCGAGCCGGCCCCGGGAGGCAGCCACCGCGATGGCGAGCGCGACGAGCCAGGCGAGGATCGACGCCCGGATCACCGGGCCGCGACGCGCGCCGATCTCGCTGAGACGGTCCCCGAGCTCGGCGACGGCCGCCGGGTCGGGGTCGCCCCCGGCACGGATCGGCTCGCCGCTCATCGCCGACGGGACCGGCTCCCCGAAGCGCTCGAGGATGGTCGGGGCCAGGTCGGTGGTGAGGACGTAGCCGTCGAGCCGCGTGCTGTCGGACGTGAGCGTGCCGTCGAACCCGCGGCCGGCGATGCCGAGGGCCAGCGCACCACGCGGCTCGGGCGGCGGGCGCTCGAAGGCGATCAGGAGGTCGTTGCCGCGCAGCGCCGCGGTCCGCTCGGCGAGCTCGTCCCTGTCGCCAACCGCGATGACGCGAGGCCCGCGCTCGCAGGCGCCCGGACAGTCCCGCTCGGCGAGGAACACTTTGCCGCCGGTGTCGGCGGCCAGCAGCTGCGCCGCGCCGGCGAGATCCGCGGCGACCAGCCTCACCTGGGAGCCCAGCAGGCCCGGCACGATGTCGGCCGGCGCCGAACGGGCCCGGGCGAGGACATCGTCCCAGCCGGTCAGGTGCGTCACGCCGAGCCCCTCGGCGTGGCCGAACCGGGGCAGCTCGCTGCCGTAGAGGGAATCGAAGACGCGGTTGCCCTGCGTGATGTCGAGGTAGGTCTGTTCGGGCGGCACCCTGCCGAGGCCGGCGCTCATCAGGCCCGGAGCGATTCCGTCGATCTCCCCGAGCTGCTCGACGGTCGTGCCGGGGGGCAGTATCGCGATCGTGAGCGCGCCATCGGCCCGGGCGCGGGGCGGTGCGATCGCCGCTGCCGCCAGCGCGGCGGCGAGCGCTATCGTCGCTCGCTGAATGGCCGACCGGACTTTCGCGAAGTTCACGTTCTTCAAGATCGACCCTGCGTGGCGCCGCCGCGGCGAGGAGGAGCGGACCAACGACAAGCGCGAGTTCCTCGCCGCCTGCGAGGACTTCGCGATCGACCGCTCGCTGCGCGCCTACTCAACCATAGGAACGCGCGGCGACGCCGACCTGGTGCTGCTCAGCCAGAGCCCGAACCTGGAGGACCTGCACACGTTCCACGTGGTCCTCGGGCAGAGCGGGCTGGCGAAGTGGGCCGACACGCCCTACTCCTACCTGTCGATGACGAAGCCGTCGCCCTACTCCGAGGAGGAGTCGGTGCGGCCGGAGATCTGCACGTCGAAGCGGAAGTACCTGTTCGTCTATCCCATGGTCAAACAGCGGCGCTGGTACGGCCTGCCGGCCGAGGAGCGGATGCGGATCATGCGCAGCCACATCGAGGTCGGCCGCCGCTACCCCGAGATCACGATCAACACCTCCTACTCGTTTGGCCTCGACGACCAGGAGTTCGTCGTCGCCTTCGAGGGCGACGAGCCCGGCATGTTCCTCGACCTCGTCCAGGAGCTCCGCCCGACCGAGTCGAGCGCCTTCACCGAGCGCGAGACCCCAATCTTCACCTGCGTCGCGATGTCGGTCCGTAAGGCCCTCGACGCCCTCGACGGCGAGGCGACGGTCCCCGCCGAGCTCAGCGCGGCGCGGTAGCGGCCGCCTTCCCTATCCTTCCGCGTCCGCTGTCTACCGTTACGCCTCAGCGACACGGATCATGGCTGAGATCGGCACTCCAGAGAACCCGTTGCGCGTCGCGATCGTCGGCGCCGGCCCGTCGGGCTTCTATGCCGCCGAGCAGGTGCTGAAGCACGAGTCGGTGGCGCTGGTCGACGTGTTCGACCGCCTCCCCACGCCCTTCGGGCTCGTCCGCGGCGGCGTCGCTCCCGACCATCCGAAGATCAAGTCGGTCATCCGGGTCTACGAGAAGACCGCCGCCCGCGACGGCTTCCGGTTCTTCGGCAACGTCAAGGTCGGCCAGGACCTCCACGTCGAGGACCTCGAGCGCCACTACCACGCGATCATCTACACCTTCGGCGCCGAAACCGACCGCAAGCTCGGCATCCCCGGCGAGGACCTGCCCGGCAGTCACGCCGCCACCGCCTTCGTCGGCTGGTACAACGCGCACCCCGATTACGCCCACCTCGACTTCGACCTGAGCGGAGAGCGCGCGGTCGTGATCGGCAACGGCAACGTGGCGCTCGACGTCGCCCGGATGCTGGCCCTGACCGAGGACGAGCTGCGGGAGACCGATACCGCCGACCATGCGATCGAGGCGCTGGCGAAGAGCAACATCCGCGAGATCGTCATCCTCGGCCGCCGCGGTCCCGCCCAGGCCGCCTTCACGAACCCCGAGGTGAAGGAGCTCGGCGAGATGATCGACGCCGACGTGATCGTCGACCCCGGCGCGCTCGAGCTCGACGCCGCCAGCCGGACCTTCCTCGAGAGCGCCGACAAGACCTCCCGCGTCAACGTCGAGATCCTGACCGACTTCTCGCAGCGTCCGCCGGCCGGCCGGAACAAGCGCGTCGTCCTGCGCTTCCTAGCCTCGCCGGTCGAGATCCATGGCGACGGCAGGGTCGAGCGGATCGTGATCGGCCGCAACGAGCTGGTCGAGGAGAACGGCGCCCTTCGCGCCCAGGACACCGGCGAGCGCGAGGAGCTCGAATGCGGGCTGGTCCTGCGCTCGGTCGGCTACACCGGCATCGCCCTGGACGGCGTGCCGTTCGACGAGAAGCGGGGCACGATCCTCAACGAAGGCGGCCGCGTCCTCGATCCCCACGACCCGGGGCACATGACCGGCCACTACACGGCGGGCTGGATCAAGCGCGGGCCGAGCGGCGTGATCGGCACCAACAAGAAGTGCGCCACGGAGACCGTCCAGCACCTCCTCGCGGACTTCGACTCGGGGAGCCTGCTCGAGCCCGAGAACCCCGATCCCGGCGCGGTCGAGGAGCTGCTCTCCGAGCGCGGCGTCCGCTACGTCACCTTCGAGGACTGGCAGGCGATCGACCGCGCCGAAGTCGGCCGCGGCGAGCCGCACGGCCGCCCGCGGGTCAAGTTCGTGCGCGTCGAGGAGATGCTCGACACGCTGAAGGAGAAGGTGGGCGGCTAGGCGCCGCCCACCCCGTTCCCTCTAGTCGCCCTTCCCCTTCTTCTTGCCCTGGTCGGCGTCGACGTCGACGTCGACCTCCTTGTCGGCCTCCTTGCCCGCCTTCTCGGCGGCGTTGCCGACATCCTTGGCGCCCTCGTCGATCGCCTTTCCGGCTTCCTCGACGGGCCCCTCGTTGTCGTCGTCGCCGCAACCGGCGAGCGCACCGCCGCCGGCCAGGCCCAGCGACGCCACCGCGACCGCCAGCCACCGCGACCTCATCATCGATGCACGTTCCTTGCGCATATGTCCCCCGCTCGTCGTTTCCGGTTCGACGAGCCGTTTACCCCGTGGGCGGCTTCCTATCCTCCCCGCAGCGGCTGCCAGGCCGGGTCGAGCTCGTTGGCGCCCCGGCGGTGGCGCGGTGCCCCGGCCACCGCAGATCCAACGGGCCGCATCATGCCCAGCCGAAAGCGCAGATCCTCGGCGCGGCCGGCGCTGCGCTTGTGGGCGAAGACGATCCGCCGGCCGTTCGGCGACCAGGCGGGGGAGATGAACTCCCGCCGGCAGCTCCGTCGCAGGATTTCGGCGTGGCCGGTGTGGATGCCCACCGACAGGACGGCGAAGCGGAGGTTGCCGCCGCGCCGGCAGGGACGCTGGCCGGTGAAGACGATCCGGCGGCTGTCCGGCGAGAAGTCGAGGTCCTGGGCGCTGCCGATGGTGACTCGCATGACTCTGCCGCTGCGGCGGTTCATCAGCCTGATCCCGCCGACCCCATCCTGCGACTTGGTGTAGGCGAGCCAACGGCCGTTCGGGGAGACGACCGGGAAGGTCGCATCGGACGCCTGGCGCATCCGCCGCGTCCCGTCCAGCCGGATCGAAAAGACCGTCCACTCGCGGCTGCCGTCGAAGCGCGTGTAGAGCAGGCTCCCGCCGCCGGGGAAGAACGAGGGCTGAAGCTCGTCGAGAGCGGTGTCGGCGACCGGGTGCTCCCGGGTGCCGTCGGCCCTCATCACCCAGACGTCGGCGTCGCCCTCGCTGCGCCGCACGAAGGCGATCATGCCGCCGGCCCGGGAATAGACCGGGCTGGTGTCGTCGCCGGCGCCACTGGTCCCGCTGAGTCTCGACATGCCCTGCCAGAACACTGGCCCGTCCGCTCGGTTGCGGCCTAGAATCGCCGCGTGGCCGATCTCGGGGAGCTGAAGCGGATGATCGAGGAGGCGCTTCCGGGCGCCGACGTCGAGATGGTCGACGAGGGCGGCGGCGACCACCTGCGGGCGATCGTGGCGGCGCCCCAGTTCGAGGGCCTGTCGCGGATCGACCAGCACCGCCTGGTCAAGAACGCCGTCCGCCCGCGGTTCGAAGACGGCACCATCCACGCCCTCTCGCTCAGCACGTCCACGCCCGGCTGAACCCGGCGACGCGCCCAGCTAACCTGTGGCCATGGCCGATCCGCAGCTCACGGAGAAGGTCCAGACCCTGATCGCCGAGAACCCGGTGCTCCTGTTCATGAAGGGGACGCCGGAGACGCCGCGGTGCGGCTTCTCGATGCGGGTGGTGGGGGTGCTCGACCAGCTCGGCGTCGATTACGGCGCCGTCGACGTCCTCCCCGCCCTGCAGCCCCTGCGCGAGGTGACCTCGGAGATCTCGGACTGGCAGACCTTCCCGCAGCTCTACGTCAACGGTGAGCTCGTCGGCGGCTGCGACATCGTCGAGGAGATGTTCGACTCCGGCGAGCTGGCGGAGATGATGGGCGCGGAGCAGCCGGCCCAGGCGGCTGCGCCGCCTCCCCCGCCCCAGGGCCCGCCCGGGCAGAGCCCACCCCTCCAGGTCGAGAACTGACGGACGGAGGGCCGCCGGGCGGCGTGTAGCCGGACTACGGGCACCGGCAAACTACTCGGCGGCGCTTGCCGAGCACGGGTGGGAGCCGCTCGTGATCGACGTCTCCGAGGAGATGATTGAGTCCGCCCGCGCCGCGACCTCGATTCCGGCCGCTGGCCCGGGAGAGGCGGGGCGGACGACCGTGGTCGTCTGGAAGAAGCCCGGCTAGACGGCCGCCTGGTCGGCGGCTTCCTCGCGCACCTGGAAGGAGGAGCCGCAGCCGCAGGCCGCGACGACGTTCGGGTTGTTCACCTGGAAGCCGGCGCCCTGGAGGCCCTCGACGTAGTCGACCTCGGAGCCGAAGACGAACTGCATGCTGACCTTGTCGACGACGACGGAGACGCCATCGACCTCGAAGACGTGGTCGTCCTCCTTCGGCTTGTCGAAGGCGAGCGCGTACTGGAAGCCGGAGCAGCCGCCGCCGCGCACCGCGACCCGGAGGGCCTGGCTCTCGCCCTCCTCCTGGCCGGACAGGAGGGTCCTGATCTTCTCCGTGGCGACGCCGGTCAGGCTGATCGCCGAATTGGTCGTCTCGGTCATCGATCTAATGATATCCGCCTGCGTACTCGGCTCCTCAGGAGCCGTGCCTCCAGTCCAGATACTGGTTGATTCGGCGCGAGTCGTGGATCACCTCGCTGCCGTCGACAAGGACCGGCACCCGTCGCTGGCCCGTCAGCTCCTCGATCTCGGGCCGGTCGGCCCGCCGGTAGGGCACCCGGACGGTCCGGTGCTCGACACCGTGATGCCGCAGCCGCCGGGCCACGGAGCCGCACGGGCAGAGGAAGTCGGTCGGCGTCCGGCAGCGGTAGAGGACGACCTGCTCGGCGGCGTTCATCCGAGCCCCACCCGCTCGCCCGCCTGGAGGAAGCGCCCGAAGGCGCGCATCGCGAGGTCGGATCGCGGCGCCCTTCCCAGCCGGTCACCCAGCCGGTCCATCTGCCATCGGACCGCGTCCTCGAGCGTCTCCTCGTGGGGGCGCGGCTTGAAGCCGAGCTCGCGCTTGGCCTTCGTGCAGCGGTAGGTCCACCACTGGGCCGCCGAGACCAGCTCGTCGTCGGACACCGGCACCGGGATCCGGATCCGCCGGCCAAGCCCGGCAGCGACCCGGGTCAGCTCCAGGGGCACCTTAATCGGCGGCGGCGGCACTCCGGAGATGCGGCCGACGTCGGCGAAGAGGCGGTCGAAGGTGAAGTTGCGACCGCCGATCAGGTAGCGCTCGCCCGGCTTGCCCTTGCGGTCGGCGAGAACGTGGCCCTGCGCCACGTCGCGGACGTCGACGACGTTGAGGCCACCGTCCACGTAGAAGGGGATCTGGCGCAGGAGAGCGCGCTTGATCAGGCCGTTCGAGGTGCCGGTCGGATCGTCGGGACCGAGGACGAAAGTCGGGTTGACGACCACCAGGTCGAGCCCGTGCGCGGCCACCCGGAACGCCTCGACCTCCGCCTCGTGCTTGGAGTTGATGTAGGCGATCCCGAGGTGCCCGGCGGTGAACGCCTGGTTCTCGTCGGCTGTGCCACCGGGCTTGGCCGGGCCGACGGCGCCGGCCGAAGACGTGTGCACGACCCGTTCGACCTCCGCCCGCAGAGCCTCCTCGAGCACGGTCCGGGTACCGACCACGTTGATCTCGAAGACGCGCTCGGCCGAGCCGGGCCGCATCGACGTCGTCCCGGCGACGTGGAACACGCGCCCGACTCCCTTCATCGCCCGGCGTACCGCGCGGCGGTCGGTGACGTCGCCGGTGACCCTGTCGAACTCGATGCCCTCCAGGTGGTCGAGGTTCGAGCTGCGACGGGCGAGCAGGCGGAGGTCGTCGCCGCGCTCCGCGAGGGCGCGGACCAGGTGCGTCCCGATGAAGCCGGAGGCGCCGGTGACGAGAGTCGCCGTCATACGGGGTGATCCTACGAGTGATAGAACCGGCCCCGGTGAATTCCGGCGCCCGCACCGCGGTGGTCACGGATTCGACCGCGTACCTCCCGCAGGACATGATCGATGCCCACGGCATCGAGGTGGTCAGCCTCTACGTGAGCGTGGGCGGCGAGCAGGAGGCCGAGTCGGAGGTCGACGACTACGCCTCGTTCTACGAGCGCCTCCGGGCGTCCGACTCCGGCGCCAGCACCTCGCAGCCCTCGGTGGGGGACTTCGTCGAGGTCTACGAGCCGCTGCTCGACACCGGCGCCGAGGTCGTCTCGGTGCACCTCTCCGCCGGCATCTCCGGCACCTGCGAGGCCGCCGGTCAGGCGCGCCAGCGCCTGATCGACGACGGCAAGGGCGGCGAGCGGATCACCGTCGTCGACTCCCGGACCGCGGCGGGGGCGCTCGGGCTCTGCGCCCTCGCGGGAGCCCGGGCCCAGGCCTCGGGAGCCGACGCCGAGGAGATCGTGGCCCGCGTGAACGAAGCGCGATCCAACCTGAAGATCTGGTTCGCGGTGGACACGCTCGAGTATCTGCGACGGGGCGGCCGGATCGGCGCCGCCAGCGCCCTGGTCGGATCGGCCCTGAAGATCAAGCCGATCCTCACGCTGGAGAGCGAGATAACCCCGGTTGAGAAGGTGCGGACACGGGGCCGCGCGATCGGGCGCCTGCGCGACTACGCCCGCCAGCGCCACGAGTCGGGGGCCGACGCCTGGGTCGTCCAGCACATCCGGGACCCGGAAGCCGCCGAGTCGCTCGCGACCGACTGCCGCGAGATCTTCGGCCGCGACCCGGTGTTCGTCTCCGAGATCGGTCCGGTCATCGGCGCCCACGTGGGACCGGGAGTCCTCGGCGTCGGCAGCGTGCCGGTCTCCGTGCTTGAGTAGCCGCGTGGACTACGCCGTCAGCGCGATCGGCCGCGACCGGCCCGGGATCGTCGCCGCGATCAGTGGCGCCCTCCTCGATCTCGGCGGCAACATCGACGACTCCCAGATGTCGATCCTCCACGGCCACTTCGCCGTGATGCTGATCGTCTCGGTGCCTGATTCGATCGGACAGGCGGAGCTCGAGGACCGGCTCGGCGCCGTCGCCGTCCAGCTCGGGATGGAGGGCATCTCGGTCAGCTCCCTGACCGGCTTGGGCCCCACCCCCGGGCCGACCCATGTCCTCACCGTCTACGGCGCCGACCACCCCGGGATCGTCCACGCCGTCGCCGAGGCGCTGGCGCAGCGGGAGGCGAACATCTCCGACCTGAAGACCCGGCGCACCGGCGAAGGCGAGGATGCCGTCTACGTGATGGTCATGGAGGTCGCGGTCCCGGGCGACGCCGGAGGCCTGGTCGAGGACCTCGAGGCGGTGGCGGAACGCTCCCGGGTCGAGGTCAGCCTGCGCGAGCTCGAGGCGGAAGCGCTCTAGTGGGCGGCCCCTCCTAGCGTTGGCCCTCCGCGAGGTCCTCCGCTACCCGGACCCGGCGCTGAAGCAGGTCTGCGCGCCGGCGCAGGGGCACGGCGCCGACCGGATCGCCGGCGATCTCGTCGAGACGATGCGCTCGTTCGAGCGCTGCGTCGGGATCGCGGCACCCCAGGTGGGCGAGCTGACCCGGGTCGCCGTGGTCGACGTCCGGGGCCACCCGAAGGCCGAGACCGACAACGGCCTGCTGGTCCTCGTCAACCCGCGGGTCGTCGAGAGCGAGGGGTCGGAGGTCGCCCGAGAGGGCTGCCTCAGCCTCCCCGACCTGACCGCAAACGTGCGGCGGGCGACCGGCGTGGTCGTCGAACACGCGGGCGGCCGGGTCGAGAGCCGCGGGTTCGAGGCCCGCTGCCTCCTGCACGAGATCGACCACCTCGATGGAATCCTGTTCCTCGACCGGGTCGAGTCCCTCGTCGACGACCTCTTCCGGCGCAGGAGCTACGGCTAGCCGGCGCCGGGAGCGGTGATCGGCGGTTGTTCCTGGCGATAGCGCCACCAGTCGCGGACCACGCTCTGGAATGCCGCCGCTGCCGGGATCGCGATCAGCGCACCGAGGATCCCGAGCAGAGCCGAGCCGATCAGAACGGCGACGATCACCACCAGGGGGTGGATCTGGACCGTCCGCCCGTAGACGTAGGGCTGGATCATGTTGTTCTCGATCTGCTGGTAGACGATCAGGACGCCGACCCAGATCAGCAGCCCGACCGGGAACGAGACGAACGCGACGACGATCCCGACCAGGATCCCGCCGAGGGTGGCGCCGATCAGGGGGATCAGGTCGAAGAAGGCGAACAGCACCGCCAACGGCACCGCGAACGGGATGTCGAGGATCGTCAGGGTCACGAAGGTGACGATCCCCGCCAGGATGCTGATCACGAAGTTGCCGAAGACATAGCCGCTGATCGCATCCGAGATGTCGGAAGCGAGCGCGCGCAGGCGGCCCTCGCGCAGCGGCGACATCTGCCTGTAGCCGAAGTCGAGGATCCGGTGGCCGTCCATAAGCAGGAAGAAGGTGATCACCAGGATCGAGAAGAGCTGCACGAAGCGGGCGAAGACCCCCACCGTGACGTCCCGCAGCGTCCCCGCCGCGTCGCCGAGCCGGCTCGGCAGGTTGTTCGCCTGCTCCTGCAGATTCTCCGTGATGTCGTACTTGTCGTCGTACTCCGCAAAGGTCTCGTTCTCACGCAGGTCGTCGAGGTAGCCCCCCAGGTTCT
Source organism: Solirubrobacterales bacterium (assembly GCA_035264885.1). Taxonomy (GTDB): domain Bacteria; phylum Actinomycetota; class Thermoleophilia; order Solirubrobacterales; family 70-9; genus DATFPK01. The sequence goes on along the minus strand of DATFPK010000105.1, from coordinate 11,398 downwards.
CCGACAGCTCGTTCACCCCGTCGACCAGCGGCGGCACGACGAGGAGGCCGATCCCGAAGATGCCGCCGGCCATGCCGAGGTAGACGAGCAGAATCGCCAGCCAGCGCGGGACCTTCTGGTCGTCGAGCCAGTTGACCGCGGGTGCGATCGCGAGGGCGAAGAAGACGGCGATCAGAACCAGGCCGATGACGCTGCGCAGCCGGTAGAGCAGGTAGAGGAGGGCGAGCGTCGCGACGACCGTCAGCACCAGCCTGACGATCTCGCGCGCGGGCGGGATCTTGGCGCCTGCGGCGGCCATCGCGACGCGAGGCTACGGCGGGTGTCGGACAGCGACCGGCAGCCGCCGAGGGCGGGGTTTGCGCCTAGCGGCGGCGGCGGAGGGCGATGATGCCGCCGATCACGAACCCGGCCGCGGCGGCTCCGACGATCAGCTCCTGACGGTGCTCGCGGAGCTGGCGTCGCCAGTCGGTCAGATCCGAGACCCGGTCGCGGAGCGCTTCGACCGAGACGCCGAGCTCGGTCCGCTGGACCTCGATGTCGCGGCGGATCTCGTGCGAGGTGCGGGGGCGGCCGGCCGCGGCGGTGGAGCGGGCGACCTCACCCTGGCTTCGCGGCTCGATCTCGCTCACGAGTCCTCCCTCTCGGGGCTCGCCGGCACGGTCGCGCGGGTGGTTGCCCGGGTCGCAGCGCCGGCATCGGACCCGCCTCCCTCGAGGATCGCGCGGGTGCGCTTGGCCTCCTCGATCGCGGCGTCCGGCGTCGGCGGAGCCCCGGCCTGCACGGACTTGTATGCGACCAGCCCGGCGATCGCGGCGACCAGCAGGAAGAATGCCGCCTCGATCAGGAAGCCGGCCCAGACGTTGTCGTCGAAGAAGAGGTCGGTGATCAGCCAGGCGATGCCGTGCATGATCAGGATCAGAGCGAGGAAGGCGAAGACTCCGGCGACGGCCCCGACGATCGACCCGCGGATCAGCTTGCCGACCTTCTCGGTGACCTCGGTCTTGGCGAGCTCGATCTCCTCGCGGATCAGGCCGGATGTGCGCTCCGTTACCTCGAAGACCAGCTCGCCGACGGACTTCTGCGACGGGTCGCGGGGCGGTGGTGTCGCGCCAGGGGTTGCCATCGATCAGTCGGGCGGGTCCTCGTCGAAGATCCGCCGGTAGATCAGCGAGGAGGCGCGGGCGGCGACGATGCTGGCGATCGCGCCGGTCGCGGCCAGCAGACCCGACCAGACCAGCCTTCTGACGATTTCGTTATCCACCTGTTCCGAGCTTCCCTTCCGGACCCGGTGAGTAAACCACCAAGGCGACGCCGGTCACCGGGCGCGCGGCTGCAGTCCGTCGCAGATCGCCTCGACGACCAGCCGCTTCGCGCCCTCGAAGTCGGTGTCGGCCGAGGGGATCAGCTCGAAGATCCACCCCGAGAGGAGCTGCTCGATCGCGCCGTAGAACGTCATCGACGCGAACTGCGGATCGACGTCTCGGCGGAAGTCGCCGCTCTCCTGGCCGTCGGCGACGAGCTTGGCGATCGAGGCGTAGGCCTTGCGGATCTGGGCCAGGTGGGTACGGCCGAACGAGTTCGCCGCGCGCGTCACCTCGACGATGATCACCTTCATCAGCTCGGGGTCGTAACGGTAGGAGTCGATGATGAAGGCGGCGACCGCGCCGAGCTTGTCGCGGGGCGCAGCGTCGCTGCGGTCGGCCTCGTCGATCGCCGCGAGCAGGAGCGACCAGCGCTCGGTGAACATCTCGTCCAGGACCTCCTCCTTGGAGGAGAAGTAGTGGTAGACGAGGCCGTAGGCGACCCCGGCCTCGTCGGCGATGTCGGAGACCCGGGTGGAGTGGAAGCCCTGGCGGGCGAAGACCCGCACCGCCGCGTCGAGGATCTGCCGGCGCTTGTCCGCGGTCGCCGTTTGCGCCATCAGGCGCCCGCCTCCTGGAGCTGCGGCCAGACATATGCGGCCGGGCGGCGGTTGGCCAGGGACGGCAGCTTCTCGCGGACACGCTCCTGCGCGGCGATGTCGAGGTCGGCGGCGACGAAGCACTCCTCGTCCGGGGCCGTCGCGAGGACGACCCCCCAGGGGTCGACGATCATCGACCGCCCGAACGAGTGGTAGTGCGGGGGCGCCTCGCCGACCTGGTTCGGGGCGACGACGAAGACCTGGTTCTCGACCGCCCGCGCCCGCAGCAGCACCTCCCAATGATCCCTGCCGGTGGCGAGGGTGAAGGCTGACGGGATCGTGATCACGCGGGCGCCGCGGACCGCGAGGATCCGGTAGAGCTCGGGAAAGCGGAGGTCGTAACAGACGGTCAGCCCGGCGATCAGGTCGCCGAGCGCCGCGGTGACGATCTCCTCGCCGGCATCCTCGTGCTCGGACTCGCGGTAGGAGACGCCGCCGACCTCGACGTCGAACATGTGGATCTTGCGGTAGACCGCGACGTCCTCGCCGTGCGGGTCGATCAGCACCGAGGTGTTGCGCGCTCGGTCCCCATGGCGCTCGGCGATGCTGCCGGCGAGCAGGTGGACACCGAGCCGGCGAGCCCAGTCACGGGCGGCGCTGAGGCTGGGTCCGTCGAGCGCCTCGGCGCCGGCGAGGAGCTCTTCGCCGCCGGCAAGGAGGTTCCACTTCTCAGGTAGCGCGATCAGCTCGGCCCCGTCGGCCGCGGCGGCGCGCACCAGTCGCTCGGCCGCCTCGAGGTTGCGGTCCACGTGACCTGTCGAGTTCAGCTGTACCGCTGCGGCGCGCAACATCTCTCCTCCGAGCCCCGCCACCACCGGCTCCCGGTCCGGCCTGACTGACGAGTCAATCGGTGAGGTCAGTATAGGACTGGTCCGCTGCCGCCGGCCCGGCGTGGCAGGTAGAGCTAGGAGCCGGCGCGCACAGGTCCGACGTAAGGCGAGCGGGTCGTCATCACGCCGCCGTCGGTCTCCCCCACCTGCATGCAGGCCAGCGCCGTGCCGCGCTCGGACTTCCGCGGTCTGAAGAAGGGCTCCTTGCGCTCCCCGCGCGTCACCGGCACGAAGATCGGCGGCGCGCCCGGCGGCAGGAAGGGGTCGGGAGTCCTGACGCCCCAGACGTACCGGAACTCCAGGCCCCCTCCCGACCACTTCGCCCCCCGGCAACGCAGGCGGTTGCCGACCCGCGGCTCACCGGCCAGCTGCGGCCTGCCTCGGAACTCCGGCTGTCGCACCGGGTGCGGGTCGAAGAGGAAGCCGCGCATCTCGGCGATCCGGCCATAGACGCCTGGGTGGCGGGGGTCGGCGCAGGTGGCGCCGAAGCTGACCGTGCCGACCTGGAACCAGGCGCCGGCGGCGCTCCGCGACGAGTGGCCCGAACCTGGGGTCGATGCTGGCCGTGCCCCACGGGTGGAGGCTGACCCCGGTGACGTGGATCCGCTCTCCGTCACCGCGGCGCAGGTCGTAGGAGCCGACCAGCACGTCGAGCCGGCTCGGGCGGAAGCCGAGCACGCAGTGGGCAGCGGTGAGCACCCGCCGCGGCGCGATCAGCGAGCCGCCGCAGAACTGGCCGCGGAAGGCGTTCTGCTCCGAGCGGGGGAAGATCAGCGTCGCCATCCAGGGGTAGTCACTCTCGTTCGCCGCAGTGCCGCCGATGATGCTGGCGCCGGCGGCGTCGCGCTTGGTGGCTGAGGCCGCCCCGGCTCCGCAGGCGAGGACGGCGACGATTAGGGCAGCCAGGAGCGCGCTAGCGCGCTAGGTGCCGGACGAGTCACCGTCGCCACCGTAGCCCCGGCCGCGACGGCTTTCAAGCTCGGCGACGAGCAGCTTGGTGTGAAGCGCGGCGATCAGGTCCTTGAGCGGCTCGGCCCCGTCCTGGAGCATCTCGGCGACCCGCTCCGGCGCCACCTTGCCCGCCAGGCGCTCCATCACGACATCGACCTCCTCGCGGACAAGCTCCTCGAGGGAGCGCTTGTAGCGAAGCGTGTCGTAGACGGTGAAGCCGATCTCTTCGTCGTAGCCGCCGGCTCGGAAGCGGCTGATCGCCTCGATGATCTTCACGTCCGACGGGGAGTAGCCGCGCGAGTTCGGGCTCAGCACCTCGAGCTCCTCGAGGCGGTCCAGCACCTCCTTCGGCACGCCGTAGCGCTCGCGCACCTCGGCGGCGCTCGTGCGCGTCCGCTCCCCGGCCAGCGCCCGCTCGACGATCCGGTCCTCGAGCTCGAGCAGCGCCCGGGCACGCTCGGGGCCCTCGTCGAGCACTGTCCTGATCGCACGCAACGGCATGAAGCGCTCCTCCTGAAGCCGTTTGATCAGCCTGATCCGCTCGACGAACTCGGGCGAGTAATAGGCCATGTTGCGGCTGGTCTTGACCGGCTCGGGAAGCAGCCCCTCGCGGAGGTAGTGCTTGATCGTCCCCGCCGGCACCCCCGATGCCTCGGCCAGCTCCCGCATCCGCAACAAGCCATTACCGGACGCGTGCTCCGCTCCGCGTCCGCGCGCGGCCGGGTCTCTCATCCGACGGCTCACGCGAGAAAGCTCCCCGTGGCCTCGGCGGCCGGCCCGGCGGCGGCGCCGGCGTCCTTCATCGCCGCGATGTCCTCGGCCGAATAGCCGGCCTCGCGCAGGACCTCGTCGGTGTGCTCGCCGAACGCGGGCGCCGGCCGGTCCGGGCGGCCCGGCGTGCGGCTCATCTTCACCGGCACCCCCAGCAGGCGGACCGGGCCCACCTCAGGCTGATCCATCTCGACGACCATCTCCCGCTCCCGGACCAGTTCGGAGTCGAGCGCTTCGCCGAGGTCGAGGACCGGCTCGATGCAGCAGTCGTGCTGGTCGGCGAACGCGCGCCACTCGTCCCGGGTCCGGGACCGGAAGACCTCGGCGACCTCGCGCCAGGCGTCCGAGCCCGGCCTGTCGAACTGGCGCTCGATCAGGTCGGTCCGGCCGACCCCCTCGCAGAACGCGTGCCAGAACTTGGGCTCGAGGGCACCGCAGGTGACCCACCCGTCGGCGGCCTCGTAGGGGAAGTAGCAGAGCAGGCCGCCGCTCAGCGGTTCCTCCCCACGCTCGGGCACGACGCCGTCGCAGAGATACCTGGCGGCGTTCATCGCCAGCCAGGACAGCGCGCCGTCGGCCATCGAGACGTCGACGACCTGGCCCTCGCCGCTGCGTTCGCGCTCGTGCAGCGCCGCCATGACGCCGAAGGCGGCCATCAGCGCCCCGCCGCCGATGTCGGCGACCTGGCCGGCCGACTGGATCGGCCGGCCCCCGGGCTCTCCGGTCATCCCGAGCAGCCCGATGAGGCCGAGGTAGTTCATGTCGTGGCCGGACCGCTCGACGTTCGGGCCGGTGCGGCCGTAACCAGTGATCCCGCAGTACACGATGCCGGGATTCGCATCGCGCATCCGGTCGTAGCCGACGCCGAGCCGCTCGAGCACCCCCGGCCGAAAGCCGTCGAGGACGACGTCGTGGCTCTCGACCAGGCGCAGCAGGGCCTCGCGCCCCTTCTCCTCCTTGAGGTTGAGCCGAATCGAGCGCTTGCCGCGGTTCAGCGAGAGGTACAGCGCCGACCGGGTGCCCAGGCCCTGCTTGTCCTCATCGCCGTAGAACGGCGGTGCCCAGCGGACGTAGTCGCCCATCCCCGTGTCCTCGACCTTGAGCACCTGGGCGCCGAAGTCCGCGAGCAGGAGGCTGCAGAAGCCGCCGGGGAGGAGCCGGGTGAGGTCCAGGACGCGGATGTCGCTCAGAGGTAGCTGGTTCACGGGTCGTCAGTCGTCAGTCGTCAGTCGCCAGTCGCCAGTCGTCAGTCGTCAGTCGTCAGTCGTCAGTCGCCCGGATGGTCGCTCGCCGGCTGGCGACTGGTGACCGGTGACCGGCGACTCCCCAAGCCGAGCATCTCGCGTGCCTCGGCGACGGTGGCAGCGCGCCGGCCGATGTCCTCGGCCATCTGCCTGGCCTTGGCGATCAGCGCGCCGTTCGACCCGGCCATCTCGCCGCTCGGCAGGTAGAGGTTGTCCTCGAGCCCGACCCTGACGTTGCCGCCCAGGGAGAGCGCCGCGCCTACCAGCTTCCACTGGTCGCGGGAGATCCCGATGACCTGCCAGGCGTTCGGCCCCTCGGCGCCGCCGGGGATCTGCTCCGACATGAAGGCGACGTTGCGGGCGTTCGGTCGGATCCCGCCGTTGACCCCCATGACCAGCGAGATCTGGAGCGGCTCGGCGAGCAGCCCCATGTCGAGCAGCGGGTCGAGGTTGGCGATGTGCCCGGCGTCGAAGCACTCGTGCTCGGGCTTGATCCCCAGCTCCCGCATCGCGCTCAGGAACTCGATGATCGTGTCGAACGAGTTCTCGAAGACGGCCTTGAAGACGAAGTCCTTACGCCGGCGGGAGTACTTCGCGTAGTTCATCGAGCTCATGTTCAGGGCCGCCACGTCGGGCCGCAGCTCGCGCAGGTACTGGATCCGCTTCTCGACCGGGATGCCGATCGCGCCGGTCGAGTAGTTGATGATCACGTCGTCGACCTCGGCCAGGATCGCCTCGGTGATCGCCCGGAAGTCCTCGACCTCGTAGGAGGGGGTGCCGTCGCGCGTGCGGGCGTGGATGTGGATCTGCACGCCGCCCTCGTCGACGATCCGCCGCGCCTCCGCCGCGTACTCCTCCGGGGTGTAGGGGATCGCCGGGCACTGATCGCGGTTGGCGATCGCGCCGCTGATCGAGCAGCTGATGATTACGGGGTGCTCGAAGGTGCTCATGCCGAAGCCGCCAGTCGCCAGGCGCCAGGCGCCAGGGGGGAGGGACGACCGTCGCAGCCACTTCCCAGGGGGTGGGTAAGTTCGAGAACCTGATCGCCTACCAGCAAGCGGTCTCGCTCGCCGACGACCTGCGAGAGGTCATACGGGACTGGCCCAACGCCGATCTCTGGACACTGGGGGTCCAACTCGTTCGGGCCGCGGACTCCGTCGGCGCAAACATTGCCGAGGGATTCGGGCGGGGCAGCAATGCCGAGGAGAATCGGTTTCTCCTCATCGCGCGGGGCTCGGCCAACGAGACGCAGCATTGGATCGAGAGGGCGTTCGCGCGTTCCCTCATCGATGACGACAGCTTTCGAGTTCGCGCCGCCGCGGTATGCCGTCTGGTCAACGGGCTCCACCGCGCCCACCGGGCCAGGGCGCGGGCGACCGGTGACCGGTGACCGGCGACTCATACCGGTGACACTCCGTGCTTCCTCCACGGTCGCTCCACCCGCTTGTCCTTCGCCATCCGCAACCCCCGGATCACCGTCGGCCGCGTCTCACGCGGGTCGATCACGTCGTCGATCAGGTCGTTGCGGGCGGCGAGGTAAGGGTCGATCTGCTGCTTGACCGCAGCGAGCATCTCCTCGCGGGTCTTCTCCGGGTCCTCTGAGGCCTCGATCGCCGAGCGGCCGATGATGTTGACTGCCCCCTCCGGCCCCATCACCGAGATCTCGGCGCTCGGCCAGGCGACGATCAGGTCGGGCTCGTAGGCCCTGCCGTTCATCACGTAGTAGCCGGCGCCGTAGGCCTTGCGGACGACGACCGTGATCTTGGGCACCGTCGCGCGCGAGACCGCGTAGAGCATCTTGGCGCCGTGGCGGATGATCCCCGCCTGCTCGACCTTCGAGCCGACCATGAACCCCGGCACGTCCTGGAGGAAGAGCAGCGGGATGCTGAACGCGTCGCACAGGTTGATGAAACGCGCCGCCTTGTCGGCGGAGTCGTTCTCGAGGATGCCGGCGAGCTGCTTCGGCTGGTTGGCGACGATCCCGCAGGGCATGCCGCCGAACCGGGCGAGGCAGGTGATCAGCGTCTTGGCGAACTTCGGCTTGATGTCGAAGTACTCGCCGTCATCGACGATCTCGCGGATCACCTCGTACATGTCGTAGGGCTGGCGCGAGGACTCGGGGACGATGTCGAGGAGGCGCTCCGACATCCGATCCTCGGGGTCACTCGCCTCGCCTACCGGCGGCTTTTCCTCGCAGTTCCGTGGGAAGAACGACAGGTACCGCTTGACCGAGTCGATGCACTCGGCGTCGTCGGCCACCTCGAGATCGCCGACCCCGGACTTGCGGCAGTGGACCTTGGCGCCGCCGAGGTCCTCCATCGAGATGTCCTCGCCGGTCACGGCTTTGGTCAGGTGCGGGCCTGCCAGCGCCATCGCTCCCTGGCCGACGACCATCGGCACGAAGTCGGCGAGACCCGGGATGTACGCGGTGCCGGCCGCGCAGGGCCCGAGCATCGCGGCGACCATCGGGACGACGCCCGACATGATCACCTCCTCGCGGAAGAGGTGGCCCGAGCCGGCGAACATCGACCCGGACGCCTCCTGGATCCGCGCGCCGGCGGAGTCGAGCAGCCAGATCATCGGCATCCGCTTCTGGAGCGCCATCTCGCGCAGCCGTCCGACCTTGAACTCGCCGGTCATCCCCATCGAGCCGGCCATCACCGTGAAGTCGTAGGCGGCGATGCAGCAGGGGCGGCCGTCGACGTCGCCCCAGCCGGTGATCACGCCATCGGCCGGCGCCTCCTTGCCGTCCATCGCTCGCTGCGAGGAATGCGGCCCGGCCTGGATCCCGATCTCGACGAACGTGCCGGGGTCGACCAGCAGGTCGAGCCGCTCACGCGCGGTCAGCTTGCCGCGCTCGTGCTGGACCCGGATCTTCTCCTCGCCGCCGCCGAGCTTCGCCTTCTCGCGGCGCGCGTGGAGGTCGTCCACCAGCCGCTTCATCCCGGTCTGCTCCCCGTGCTCGGTCCCCGCAGGTGCCTCCGCAGCCTCCCCCGAATGAGGATCACGGCCCGCCGAACCCTCCGCTCCCGCAGAACCACTGCCCGCCGCCTCCTCGCTCCCGCTCGGACCCGCTCCCAGAGTCCCCATCTTCTGCGGGTCCTCGCTCTCGCGTCCGGGGGCGGCGGGGTTGGTGCGTCCTTGCTCAGTCATCAACGCCCCTTCCATTCAGGGTCGCGCTTCTCGAAGAAGGCGCGCACGCCCTCCTGGATGTCCTCGGTGGAGAAGGTCAGGGAGAGCTGAGAGCGCAGGTACTCGAGCGCGTCGTCGAGGGCCATGTCCTGCTGGCGGTACATCGCGTCGTGGCCCAGCCGCATCAGGACCGGGCTCTTCGAGGCCAGCTTGCCGGCCCAGCCGGCGACCGCGGCGTCGAACTCCTCCGCGGGTACGACCTTGTTGGCGATCCCGTACTCGACCGCTTCCTCGGCGCTCAGCCGCTCGCCCAGCAGCATCATCTCGTTTACCTTCTTGCGCGGGACGTTGCGATAGATGATCGCCATGATCATGTAGGGGAACGCGCCGACGTTGATCTCGGGCGTGCCGAAGGTGACGCCCTCGCGGGCGATCAGCAGGTCGCAGGAGAGCGCCAGCCCCATCCCGCCGGCCAGGACGTGCCCGTTGACGGCGCAGAGCGAGGGCTTGCCGAGCCGTGGCATGAGGCGGAAGAACTCGAGGAAGAGGTCGGAGGCGAAGTGCTTGTCGACCAGCGGCGCGTCGGCGCCGAAGCCGCCCAGGTCGGCGCCGGCGCAGAAGACCTTCGCGCCGGCTCCGGTGAGGACGACCGCGCGAGCCTCGTCGTCGTCGCGGGCCCGCTTCATCGCGCCGACCAGCTCGCCGAGCATCTGGCCCGACAGCATGTTGCGCTTCTCGGGATCGTCGAGGGTGACGGTCGCGACACCGTCGGCGACCTCGTAGCGGACCTTGCCGGAGCCTTCTCCCGTACCCATCGGCGGAATACTAGCGATCGGAAAGTAGGAAGTGCTACTGTCCACTCGGCCGCACCCCAGCGAGAGGAGAGATGTGGAGACCGCGACGACCAACGGGGCCTCAACCGTTCTCAAGCCCGACCACGCGTCGGGGCGCAAGCACTTCATCTTCACCGAGGAGCACGAGGACCTGCGCGAGTCGCTCAAGTCCTGGGTCCTGAAGGAGCTCCACCCCCACCGCAACGAGTGGGAGGAGACGTATTGGCCGACGGAGGTGATGCGGCGGGCGGGCGAGCTCGGGTTTCTCGGCCTCTGCTTCCCCGAGGAGTACGGCGGGCAGGGCGGCGACTACTTCTACTCGCTGGTCCGGGCCGAGTGCATGAGCTACTCCGGCTCCGGCGGCACCAACATGGGGTTCGCCGTCCAGACCGACATGGTCCTCCCGCCGATCCACATGCTGGGCACCGAGGAGCAGAAGCAGCGGTACCTGGTCCCCGGGATCAAGGGCGAGAAGATCGGATGCCTGGGGATCACCGAGCCCGGTGCCGGCTCCGACGTCGCCGGCATCCGCACGACGGCGATCCGCGACGGCGAGGAGTACGTCATCAACGGATCGAAGACGTTCATCACCAACAGCCCTCGCGCCGACTTCATCGTCCTCGTCGCCAAGACCGACCCCGACGCCCGGCACGAGGGGATCACGCTCTTCGTGGTCGACCTGCGCGACGAGAACGGCGAGCACGTCCCGGGCTTCACCGTCTCCCGCGAACTCGAGAAGCTCGGCATGCACGCCTCCGACACCGGCGAGATCGCCTTCGACGACGTCCGGGTCCCCGCCGGCGCCGTGCTGGGCGAGATCGGCAAGGGCTTCTACCACATCAGCTGGGAGCTCCAGGGAGAGCGGTTGGTCGCCTCGGTCGGCTGCCACGCCGGCGCGGAGCGGATGATCGAGAAGACCATGGAGTACGCGAAGGAGCGCCAGCAGTTCGGCCGCCCGATCGGCAAGTTCCAGGCGATCCGTCACAAGTTCGCGGAGATGACGACCAAGGTCGAGGCCGCCAAGCAGTTCAACTACGCGACGGCATGGCGCTTCGCCAACGGGGAGTACCCGGTCCGCGAGATCACCCAGGCCAAGCTGTTCGCCTCCCAGGTCGCCTGCGAGGTCGCCGACGAGTGCGTCCAGATCTTCGGAGGCTACGGGTACATGAAGGAGTACGAGATCGAGCGCGCGTTCCGCGACGTCCGGCTCAACCGGATCGGGGCCGGGACCGACGAGATCATGCTCGACGTCATCGGCCGCTCCTACGGGCTGTAGGGCCGGTGGCCCACCTCGACCACGTCCGCTCCTACTACGCGGCGCTCAACACGGGTGACCCGGAGCGCGTGGCCGAGCACTTCACCGGCGACGCCGTCCACTACTACACGCGGCTCGGCCCTCACCAGGGCGCCGCGGCGATCGGCGAGAATACGCGCTGGGCGGTCGAGGAGATCTCCGGCCAGTGGTTCATGGAGCACGGCATCGAGCAGGGAGACGAAGCGGTGATCGAGTGGACGATGACCTGGCGGGACCCGAAGTCGGGCGAGCAGCGGCTGAACCGGGGGACGGAGTGGTTCCGCTTCCGCGACGGCCTGATCAGCGAGGTCCGGGCATATCACCACGGCGACCGCAAGAACCCCCAGGGCGACCTGCTCGGCTTCGATCACGAGGGCCGCGGC
>DATFPK010000104.1:0-44438 GCA_035264885.1 Solirubrobacterales bacterium | reverse complement strand
TCGCGGAGGCGGGCCGCCGCGGCCGCCGGATCGGGGCCCCGGGCGATGCTCCGCGAGGCGGCGACGAGACCCGAAGCCGGCCCCGCCGAGAACGCCGCCGCCAGGTCCTCGGGGCGGCCGCCCTGGGCGCCGACCCCCGGGATCAGGAAGATCGCGGCCGGCATCAGCTCGCGAAGCCGGGCGATGTGCTCGGGCTCGGTGGCGCCGACGACGGCCCCCATGCCGCTCAACCCTCCGCTGCCCTGGAGGTCACGGGCCAGCGAGGCGACCAGCTCGGCGAGGCGTTCGTGCACCGGCCGGTCGGGCGCCGGGAGGTCCTGGAGATCGGCGGCGCCGGGGTTGCTCGTCCGGACCAGCGCGAATACCCCGGCGCCCGCCTCGGCCGCCGCGACGACCAGCGGCTCGAGCGAGTCGCGGCCGAGCAGCGGGTTGGCGGTGAAGCCGTCGGCGCCGAGTCCCTCGACCGGCCCCCATGGCGTCGCGGTCTCACCGACCAGGGCCTGCGCGTAAGCCGCGGCGGTCACCGGCACGTCGCCGCGCTTGCCGTCGGCGAGGACCAGCAGGCCCGCCTCGCGGGCGGCGTCGCGGGCCTGCCCCAACGCCGCCCAGCCCGGCGCCCCGAGCCGCTCGAAGCAGGCGAGCTGGAGCTTCACGGCGACGCAGGCCGGGCCGGCGGCGGCGATCAGCTCGGTGCAGTGCCGGCCGACCCCCGCGGCGGCGGCCTCGGCGCCGCTCCCGGCGGCCATCTCCGCGGGGAGCGTGCCGGGATCCGGGTCGAGACCCAGGCAGATCTGACTGCGGCGCTCTTCGACGAGGGCCGCGAGCCGGTCCGCGAAGGGCGGCGCCTTTCTCAGCCGCCCTTGACCTTGTTCTTGAGCGCGGAGCCCGCCGAGAAGCGCGGGACCTTGCCCCCCGGGATCGTGATCCGCTCCCCGGTCCGCGGGTTCACGCCCTGGCGAGGACCCCGCTCGGCCACGTGGAACTTGCCGAAGCCGGTGAAGTTGACCTCGCCGCCGCTGCGCAGCGCGTCGGTGATCGTGTCCAGCACCGCGTCGACGGCGGCGCCGGCGGCCTTCTTGCTGCCGATCCGGTGGTCGCCGGCGAGTTGGTCCAGGAACTCAGCTTTGGTCACGTTGGCAATCCTCCTCGGGCTTGGAAACGCGGCGCACCCTAACACCGGTCCCGGCGGGCGTCGTGCCTGGCGGCGCCCGCGCTCAGGAGCCGCCGACAGTGATCTCGCCGACCAGGACCGGCGGGGTCGAGACCGACCCGCCGAACGGGACCCAGCGCCGCCGGGACCCGGTTGCGACGACCGCGCCGAGAAGTGAGACGAGGTCGCCGGCGATCGTGAACTCCCGCACCGGCTCCGCCTGCTCGCCGCCCCGGATGAGCGTCCCCGAGGCGCCGACCGAGAAGGTCCCGGTGACCGGATTCACTCCCGAGTGCAGCCCGGCCACGTCGGTGACGTACACGCCCTCGGCCGCCTGCTCGAACAGCCCGGCGAGGTCGCGCCCGCCGGTGCCGACGACCAGGTTCGAAGCGGAGACAGAGGGTTGTGACCGGTAGCCGGCGCGGCCGGCGTTCCCGGTCGACTCGACCCCGTCGCGGCGAGCCGTGTAGCTGTCGTGGAGGTACGTCCGCAGGCGGCGGCCCTCGATCAGGGCCCGCCGACCGCACGGCACACCCTCGCCATCGAACGGCGACGAAGCCAGGCCGTCCGGGTCGAGGGCGTCGTCGTGGAGCTCTAGTGCGTCCGAGGCGACCTCCTCGCCGAGCTTGCCGGCGAACGGCGACCGCCCGCGCTGAACCGAATCGGCCGCGAGCGTCGATCCGATCAGGCCGGCGAAACTGGCGGCGACGGTGGTGTCGAGAACGGCGGGGCAGCTCCGTGATTCCGGCTTGACGGCGCCGATCATCGAAACGGCGCGCTGAGCGGCCTCGGCGCCGATCGCCTCGGGGTCGAGTCCCGCCGGCCCGCGGGCCATGCCGAAGCCGAGACCGGTCTCGCGCCCGTCGCCGCTCGCCGCCATCGCCTGCAGCCAGGCGTAGCAACTCGACGTCTCATAGGAACCGTCCATCCCCGTCGAGGAGGCGATCGCCACCCGTTCGGCGCTGTCGGCGTAGACCGCCTGCTCGACCCCGGTGATGCGGTCGTCGCCGCCCAGCGCGGCGCGCTCGACCGCCAGCGCCAGGTCGGCCGCTCGATCCGGTCCCCAGGCGGAGACCGATCCGTCGCGGAGCCCGTCGAGGGTGGGAGGTGGCCCGGCCGCTCCCGGCGGCCCCGCGTGCTCGTCCTCGTCGGCGATCGACGCCGCCTCGGCGGCAAGGGTCGCGGTCGCGCGCAAGCCGTGAGCGCTCAGGTCGGTCCCGTACGCGAACCCGACCCTGCCACCGATCCACGCCCGCACCCCGACGCCGCGCTCGGTCGCCGCGGTCAGGCTCTCGAGCTCGCGCTCGTGGACGCGCACCTCGCGGGTCGCCTCCTCGACCGCGTAGGCCTCGGCGTCGCCGGCGCCGGCGTCGATCGCCGCCTCGACGCCGGCGCGCGCAGCGGCCTCCAGGTCGCCGCCGGCGGCCATCAGACCGCGGTCCCGCCAACCGTGAGCCGGCGGATCCGGACGTGGCCCTGCCCCGTCCCGACGGGCACCCGCTGGCCGCCCTTGCCGCAGAACCCGGTCTTCATCTCGAAGTCGTCCGCGACGCCGTCGATCGCCGCCAGCGCGTCGATGCAGTTCCCGATCAGCGTCGCCCCGCGGCAGGAAGTGGTCACCCTGCCGTCCTCGATCAGGTAGCCCTCCGAGACGCCGAACACGAAGTCCCCGGTTGCCGGCTCGACCTGCCCGCCGGCGAACGACTTCGCGTAGAAGCCCTGCTTGACCTCGGCGATCAGCTCCTCCGGCTCGGCGTCCCCCGGCGCGATGTAGGTGTTCGTCATCCGTGGGATCGGCAGGTGGCGGAAGCTCTCGCGCCGCCCGTTGCCGGTCGAGGCGACATCGTCGCGCCCCGCCCGCAGCCGGTCGTAGAGGTAGGAGGTCAGCCTGCCCTCCTCGATCACCTGCGTCTTCTGGCGAAGGGTGCCCTCGTCGTCGATCGCGTCCGTGCCCCACTCCCCGGCGAGCCGGCCGTCGTCGAACGCGTTGAGCAGGGGCTCGGCGACCCTCTCGCCCAATCGGCCGGCGTAGACGCTGGCGTCCTTCTGGACGTGGTCGGCTTCGAGCCCGTGGCCGGTCATCTCGTGGAAGAGGACGCCGCCGAACCCGCCCCCGACGACAACCGGCATCGAGCCGGCCGGCGCCGGCGAGGCGTCCAGCAGGGTCAGCGCCTTGCCGGCCGCCTGCTCGGCGATCAGGCCGGGGTCGTCCTGAAGCAGCTCGAAGCCGCGGTGGGCGCCGAGCGTCTCGAAGCCGGTCTCGACCCGGTCCTCGCGCCGCGCAACGGCCTGGACGCCGAGCCGGACACGGGTCCTGTCGTCGCCGCTGTAGAGGCCGTCGGAGTTCGCGACGGTGACCTCGCGCCGAGCCTCCGAATAGCCGGCCGAGAGCTGCACGACCTCACCGCCCTGGGCGCGGCCGCGCTCGTCGACCGCCCGCAGGAGCTCCGCCTTCTCGGTCGCGGGCACGTCGCCGGGCGGGACCCGGATCGGCTCCGGCCGCACCTGCTGGGCGCGAAGTGGCCGCGGCTTCGACCGGCCGCCGCGGACCGCCGCGGCCGCCTCGGTCGCGGCCCGTTCGAGGTCCTCGGGACCGAGGCCGTCGACGTGGGCGAAGTGGGTGATGCCGTCGCTGACGACGCGCACTCCGGCGCCTTCCTCGCCGCCGCCCTGGACGCCCTCCACCCGCGACTCGTCGATCGACAGCGACAGCCCCGAGCGGCGCTCGGCGTAGACCTCGGCGAACTCCCCGCCCGACCGCAGCGCCCGCGCGACGACGCGCGCCGCCAGATCCGCCGGGATCAGCTCGGGGAAGCCGCTGCCCTCGGCGGTCATTCTCGTGACCGCCGGGCTGGCTTCTCGTCCTCGGCGAGCTCGATCAGGTCGCCGGCGGCCGCGTGCAGCGCGTCGCCCGCGGTCGTCCCGGGGGGGTGGTCGGATGCGGAGCCGTCGGTGTAGTAGACCCGGGCGAACGGCCGCCTCGTGTGGCGTCGCCGCCGCATGAACGCGGCCGCTTCGTCGGCGTAGCCGGAGAGCTGCTCGAGCAGGACCCGGTGGGGCTTCGGCATCAGGCGGGTCTCCCGTCGGTGCCCGCCAGGTCGCGCAGCGCGGCCCGCATGTCGAATGCGATCAGCGACGCGAGGGTGAAACGGTCGGTGACCGCGACCGCGGCGAAGCCGGACTCGCGGACGCCGAACACCTCGCCCTGCTCGGTGTTGACGTGAACGTGGTCGGCCGGACGCCCGTCGGCCAAGTCCGCGGCGTCGAACAGCGCCGTCGCCGCAGGGCCCCAGGCGGCCGGGTCTCCGCTTGCCGCGAGCGCCCTGCCGTCGGCGAGGATCGCCCCACCGCGGATGTCGACCGACATCTCGGTCAGGAAGGCGAGCGCCCGCTCGGCGGCCTCGGCCCGGGGGGCGGAGGCATCGGAAGGCTCGGCAGCGGGCATCTCGGCCAAAATACCTCCCCGTGCCCCTGGCCCGGCTCTCCTGGATCATCGTCGTCGGCGTCTGCGCGATCGCCGCACTGTTGTTGGCGCTCGGTGATTACACCGGCTACTCGATCACGGTGGGCGCCGTCGGCCTCGCCGCCGCGGTCAACCTCCTTCCCTCCCCCTAGCGCCCGAGCCCTCACCCGGCCCGGAACGGGCCTCCCCGTACTTCGCCCGGGTCGCGCACCGACGTCTCCGGCTCGACGTGGATCAGCACCTCGGCGTTGCGCAGCTCCGTCTCGATCGCATCGCGCATCTCGTGGGCGACGCCGTGGGCGCGCTCGAGGCTCGTGCCGCGGCGGAACTGGACGTGCAGGTCGACATAGTGGCGCCTGCCCGCGTTGCGGGCCCGCAGCTTGTGGTACCCCGCGACCTCCGGCGCACGGGCGGCCGCGATCGCCGCCTCGATCCGGTCGAGCTCGTCCTCGGGCACCGCCTCGTCGACGAGGGCACCCGAGGATCTGCGGACGATCCGCAGGCCGGCGGTGACGATCGCGACCGCGACGATCAGGGCGGTGATCGAGTCGAGCGCCTCGGCGCCGGTCAGCTGGACCAGCCCGAGGCCGAGGAGGACGCCGGCCGAGGTCATCGCATCGGTCCGCAGATGAGCCGCGTCCCCCTCCAGCGCCGGCGAGTCGTGCCGGCGGGCGTTTCGGATGAGGATCGCGGACACGATGAGGTTGGCGACGATCGAGAACGCCATCACCCCGATACCGACGCCCAGCGACTCGACCTCCGCGCCCTCGGCGAGCCGCTTGGTCGCCTCATAGACGATCACCCCGGCGCCGACGAGGATCAGCATCCCCTCGATCGCGGCGGCCAGGTTCTCGACCTTCTCGTGACCGTATGGGTGCTCCCGGTCGGCCGGCTCGTCGGCCATGCGGACCGAGATGAAGGCGATCACGGATGCGACCAGGTCGATCAGCGAGTGGACAGCCTCGGTGATGATCGCGATCGAGCCGGTGATCGCGCCCGCCGCGATCTTCAACGCGATCAGCAGCGAGTTCGAGACGATCGAGAGGCCGGCGGCGCCGGCCTTGGTGTTGATCATGCCGCGGCCCCCAGGGCCTCGGCGAGGCGGCGCGCCGCCCGGCCGCGGTGGCTGATCGCATGCTTCTCGGCCGGGTCGAGCTCGGCCATCGTCCGCTCGTCCCCTGAGCCGGTGTCGTCCGGGACGAAGGCGGGGTCGTAGCCGAACCCGCCTTCGCCGCGAGGCGCGTCGGTCAGCAGGCCCTCGCAACGGCCCTCGAAGGTCAGCTCCCGCCCCGCCTCGTCGACGTGGGCGATCACGCAGACGTAGGCGGCCCGGCGGTCGGCGAAGGGACCGACCTCGCGCAGCAGCTTCGCGAGGTTCTCCTCGTCGGTCGCCTCCTCGCCCGCGAAGCGCGCCGAGCGCACGCCCGGACGCCCGCCGAGCGCCGCCACTTCGATCCCGGAGTCGTCGCCGATCGCCGCCATCCCGGTCGCCGCGCGCGCGGCCCGCGCCTTGATCAGCGCGTTGCCCCTGAAGTCGAGCGCATCCTCGGGCGGCAGGTCGACCCCGTTCGGAAGCGGCTCCAGGTCGAGCCCGGCGAGGATCTCGGACAGCTCGCGGATCTTGTGCGTATTTCGGCTCGCGAGGACCAGCCGACGCCCAGCGCTCTCCGACCCTGCGGCCATCGGTTCAGGCGAGGGTGCTGTCCTGAGACTCCCTGAGCCGGGCGATGCCGTCCTCGGCGAGGCCCAGCAGGTCGTCCAGGGAGGTGCGCGAGAGCGGCGTCCGCTCGGCGGTCGCCTGGACCTCGACGAGGCCGCCGTCGCCGGTCATCACCACGTTCGCGTCGACCTCGGCCTCCGAGTCCTCGGAGTAGTCGAGGTCGCACAGGGCGACGCCGTCGACCATGCCGACGCTGACCGCGGCCACCGAGCCGTTCAGTGGCACGGCGTCGAGCTCACCGGCGTCGACCCAGTTCTGGAGCGCCTCTCGGAGGGCGACGTAGCCTCCCGTGATCGCCGCGCAGCGGGTGCCGCCGTCGGCCTGGAGGACGTCGCAGTCGACGTAGACGCTGCGCTCGCCGAGGGCCTGGAAATCGACGACGACCCGCAGCGAGCGCCCGATCAGCCGCTGGATCTCCACCGAGCGGCCATCCTGCTTGCCGCGCGAGATGTCGCGTGCCTTGCGCTCGCCGGTCGACGCGGGCAGCATCGCGTACTCCGCCGTCACCCACCCTCGGCCCTTCCCTTCGAGCCAGCGGGGCACCCGGTCCTCCGCGGAAGCCGTGCAGATCACCCGGGTCTGGCCGACCGAGATCAGCGCCGAGCCGTCGGCGGTCTCGACGAATCCGGGCTCGATCGTCACCGGCCGCAGATCGGCCGGCGACCTCTGGTAGGAGCGGGAAGGAGGCACGGCGCGAGTCTGACACGCCGGCCCCCGGTCCCGTCACTTGAAGGTGACCTTGTTGACGGCCTGCTTGACCTTGTCGACGATCACGTCGGCGAGCTCGGTGCCCTGCTTGCCGTTGAACCCCTTCATCGCCGCGACCATGCCGACCATCAGCAGCGACACCAGCAGGATCAGCCCGACGTACTCGACCGTCCCCTGCCCCCGCTCCGACTCCAGCGCCCGCCGGATCCCGGCCAGTCGGCGGTGGACGGCGGCGTGGGCGTAACCCAGCAGCGCGTAGAGCATCTCGACCTCCTTCGGTTGGTTGGAGGGCGATCCTGCGCCGGCTGGTGTCTCCGATCCAGACGGGAACGTGACGAAGGGCGAAGCGCAGCGGTGAAAACTCACGCCGACAGGCACAGGCGCAGCGAGCGGTTCAGCCGGAACAGGTTGAGGTCGCCGAGCGGCGTGGTCAGCGAGCCGATCCGGTTGGTCACGAAGCCGACCGAGATGCCGGCGGCGGGGTCGGCCCAGCCGCCGGAGCCGCCATAGCCGTAGTGGCCGAAGGCCATCGGGGCCGTCCGGCCGTTGCCGAAGGCGTGGTGATAGCCGAGCCGCCAGCGCATCGGGATGCCGAGGACGGCGTCACGCTCGCGGGACTGCACGCGTCCAAGCTCTTGGACCCGCACCTCGGAGAGGTACTGCTCGCCCCCTGCGACCCCCTTGTTCGCGAGCGGGTCGTAGAGGTCGGCGAGGGCGCGGGCGCTGATCACGCCGTTGACCGCCGGCATCTCGGTGTTCCAGATCGGCGGTCGCGGGCCTTCGAAGAGGCGATGGAACCCGGAGACGTGAAGCGCCTCGATCGTGGTCCGGCTGTAGCGGAGGCGCGACCACGCGGGCGCGCTGAAGTCGGCGAACGACCCGAGCTGTCGCAGGGCCGCGCCGACCGGCTCGGCGACGAACTCGCTCGCCTCCTCGGGCACGCCGATGTGGAGGCCGTCGATCCCCAGCGGCTCGGTGACCTCCGTGCGCGACAGGTCGGCCAGGCCCCGCCCGGTGATCCGCCGGGCGAGCCCGGCGAGGAGCCAGCCGTAGGTGATCGCGTGGTAGGCGGGACGGTGGCGCGGCGCGGGGACGGCGCGGGCCGCGAGCTGCTCCTCCATCGCCACGTGGTCGAGCAGGTCCTCGGCCTCCTTCGCGACCGCCCGCACGCTGTGGAGCCCGGCCCGATGGGTCAGCAGGTGGCGTACCGTGACCCGATCCTTGCCGCCGGCGCCGAACTCGGGCCAGTAGCTCGCCACCGGCTCGTCGTACTCGACCGCGCCGCGGTCGGCGAGGCGGTGGATCACGGTCGACGCGACGCCCTTGGTCGTCGAGAAGCAGATCGCCAGGGTGTCCGGCTTCCACGGGCGCGACTCTCCGAAGTGGGTCGCGCGGCCGCCCCAGAGGTCGACCACCGTCTCCCCCCTCCGCTTCACCGTGAAGGCGCCGCCGCCCGGGCCACGGCCAAGGACGCGCAGGAAGGCGCGGCGGAGCGGCTCGAAGCCGGCGGCGGTCGTCCCTTCGACGGCGATGGTCGGCAGGCTAGACCGCCGCGCACGCCGAGCCTCCGCTGGCACGGGCCCGGCCAGGTCCGCGGATACGCTGCCGCCGGTGCGGATCCTGGTCGTCACCAACCTAGAGCCGGACGCCGCGACACCCCAGCGCGGGCGCTGGGTGCGGGACCAGGTCGAGGAGATCCGCAAGCTCGGGGTCGACGTCTACTTCTTCAGCTTCCCGCTGGGACGGAAGCAGTACGCGCCGGCGACCCGGCGCATCCGCGCGATCCTGCGGCGGCAGCGGTTCGACCTCGTCCACGCCCACTACGGCCTCGCCGGCTGGTGCGCGCGGCTGGCCGGAGCGCGGCCGCTCGTCGTCACCTTCCACGGGACCGACGTACGGCACCGCCTGGTCGGTCCGCTGTCGCGCCGGCTCGCGCGGCAGGCCGACCTGGTCGCCGGCGTCTCGCGCGCCCTGTTCGCGCCGGAGGGCGGCCGCCCCGGCCTGCCCACCCGGCCGGCGCCCAGCGCCGTCCTCCCCTGCGGGCCCGACCTGGGCCGGTTCGGCCGGATGCCCCGGGCGGACGCGCGACGCCGCCTCGGGCTGGATCCAGACGAGCCCTTCCTCCTCTTTCCCGCCAATCCGGTCAGGCCGGAGAAACGCCACGATCGCGCCGTTGCCCTCGCGCGCGCCTGCGATGCCCGGCTGGTCACCGGCGGCGGTATCGACCCGGACCTGATGCCGGTCTGGCTGAACGCGTCCAGCGCGGTCGTCGTCACCTCCGACTACGAGGGGTTCGGCCTCGCCGCGCTGGAGGCGCTGGCCTGCGACGTCCCGGTGCTCTCGACCCCCGTCGGCGTCGCCCCGTTCGCGACCAGCGGCGTCGGCGGCGCCCTCTGCGCGCCGTTCGAGCTGGGGGTCTGGTCAGGCGTCGCTCGAAAGGCGCTCTCGGCGCCGGATCCACGGCTCGACGGGTCCCGCCGGGCCGCCGCCTTCGCCGCGCCGCGGATGGCGGCGCGGGTCGTCGAGGCATACCGCGAGGTTCTTGGCGATCATGGAGCCGGCGATGGCTAGGAAGGGCGCACTGAAACGGCGGCGCAGGGACCTCGAGGAGCGGGAGGTCGAGCAGCGCCGCGAGCTCGGAGCTTTAGTCCTGTCCATGTACCGCGAGGACCGGCTCGACCGCGAGGAGTTCTCGCGGCAAGCCGCCGGCCTGGCCGGCACCCGCTCCGAGCTCGACCACGTCCTGCGCGAGCTGGGCGAAACGCCGCCCCCGGCCCCGCCCCCGGTCACCGCGGAGCAGCCGCTCAGCGTCCCGCCGCCCACCTCCTCCACCCCACCGCCGGCGGGCTCGCCGCCGCCGGAACCAGGCGCCGGCACGCTCGCCGCCGAAGAGGAGGTTGCCGGCGAGGACGAGGACCCGCTGGCGGCGATCACGCAGGAGATCGCGTCGCTCGAGTCACGGATCGGGGCGGCCGCCGAAGCCGCCCGCCGCGCCGCCGAAGAACACGCGACGGCCGAGATCCTCGCCCTGGAGCGCGACATCGAGCGCGAGCAGCAGCGGTCGTCGGCGGCGCTCGAGGAAGCCTGGTCGCGGGTCCGCGCCGCCGAGGAGCGGGCCGAGCGCGCCGAGGCCGACCCGGAGCGGCAGGAATCCGAGCTGCGCAGCGCCGCGGCGGCGTGGCTGCGCGGCCAGGCCGGGGCGATGCGGCGCGAGGCCGAGCGCCAGGTCCAGGAGGAGCTCGAGCTTCTGAAGCGGGCGAAGGCCGACTCCGACCGCGCCCTGGCCGAGATGACGCAACGCTCGAACGAGGCCAACGCCCGCGCCGAGCGCGAGCGCGAGGCGAAGGAGAAGGCGGTCGCCGAGGCGGAGCGGCGGCTCGCGGAGATCGAGGAGTACGTCCGCCGGATCGAGGGCGAGATGGGCACGGAGCCGGGCGGCCGCGAGCAGGCGGTCGAGGATCGGGACGGCTAGTGGCCCGCGGTCAGCGACAGAGCCGGCGGGAGCGGGTCGAGCTGCGGCGACGGCTGCACGAGCTGGACGGCGTGCTCGATCAGCGCCTCCGCGACCTCGGTGGGCTCGCAGCCGAGATGCACCGCCGCAACCGGATCGAGGCCGACGTGCTCTGGGCCCAGGCCGCGCAGGTCGCCGCCGTCGAGGACGAGGCGGCGCTGGTCCGGCGCGGGATCGAGGAGCGCCTGCCGCTGGATCAGCTCGAGACCCGGGCGCGCATCGGGTCCTGAGCGCCGGTCAGGCGAGGCTCCAGCGCGCCTCCAGGCGATCGCGGTGGCCGGCGGCCGGCTCCTCCGGGGCCCGGCGGGCGGCGCGGCCCGGGTCCGTGAAGGAGGCGATCGTCGCGTCGACCGACCCGGCGAGGGCGCGGGGAGCGTAGCCGCCCTCGAGACAGACGAGCACGCCGACCCCGTGGCGGCCGGCCGCGTCGCGGAGGCTCGCCGCCATGTCGGCGTAGGCGCGGTCGTCGAGCATGCACTCGGCCAGGGGATCGTCGCGGTGGGCGTCGTAGCCGGCCGAGATCGCCAGGAGGTCGGGCTGGAACGAGTCGAGCAGCGGGATCGCGACGTGCTGGACCAGCGAGAGGAACTCGTCCGGGCCGGCGCCGGGCCCGACCGGCAGATTGACCGTGAACCCCTCCCCCGCCCCGGCGCCGGTCTCGGCGGCCGAGCCGGTGCCCGGATAGAGCGGGCTCTGGTGGATCGACGCGAACAGCACGGCGTCGGATTCGTAGAAGACCTCCTGGGTGCCGTTGCCGTGGTGGACGTCCCAGTCGAGGATCATCACCCGCCGCGCCCCAAGCTCCGCGAGCGCGTGGGAGACGGCGATCGCGACGTTGTTGAACAGGCAGAAGCCCATCGCCCGGTCGCGCTCGGCATGGTGCCCCGGAGGGCGCAGCCCGCAGAACGCGAACCTCTCGCCCTCGCCCAGCAACAGCTCGGCGGCGCGGGCGGCGCCGCCGGCGGCGCGCAATCCGGCGTCGTAGGAACGCTCGCTCATCAGGGTGTCGAGATCGATCGATCCGCCCCCGCGGTCGGCGATCGCCTCGATCAGCTCGAGGTGCCGGGGCGTGTGGACGCGCAGCACCTGCTCGACCGATGCGGCCGGCGCCTCGAGCACCTCGAGACCGCGCCAGTCCTCGGCGTCGAGCCGCTCCTCGATCGCACGGAGGCGCCCAGCGTTCTCGGGATGGCCACCGGTGTCGTGCTCGAACGAGCGAGGGTGGCGGAGGTAGGCCGGCAAGGCTCGGTTACCGTACCCCGGCCCCCGCGTGATCCCACCCAGCGACTCCTTCGACGTGGCCGTGGTCGGTGCCGGGGCGGCCGGGCTCTGGACCGCCCTCCGCGCCGCCGAGCAGGGCGCCCGCGTCTGCCTGATCTCGCGCAAGCCGCTGTCGGAGACAGCCAGCTTCCGCGCCCAGGGGGGCCTGGCGGCGGCGCTCGAACGCGGCGATTCCCCCGCTCAGCACGCCGCCGACACGATCGCGGCCGGCCGCGGCCTCTGCCGCCCGTCCGCGGTCGAGGTCCTGGTCGCGGAGGCGCCGGCCGCCATCCGCGAGCTGCGCGACCGAGGCGTGGTGTTCGACCTCGGCGACCGGGGGGAGCCGGTCCTCGGCCTCGAGGGCGGCCACACCCGGCGGCGGATCGTGCACGCCGGCGGCAGCCAGACCGGCCGCGAGCTGACCGGGAAGCTGGCGGCGATGGCCGACGCCGAGCGAAGGGTCGAGGTCCGCGAGAACACCTCGGCCATCGCGCTCCTGGCCGGGGCCGGCGGCTGCGCCGGCGTCGAGACCGATGCCGGCCACGTCGCCGCGGGCGCAACCGTGCTCGCGACCGGGGGAGCGGCGGCGCTGTGGCAGCGCTCGACCAACCCCTGGGGCGCGATCGGCGCCGGTCCGGTCCTCGCCCAGGCGGCCGGCGCGGCGCTCGCCGACCTCGAGTTCTGCCAGTTCCATCCGACTGCGCTGGCCCGGCCGGGGACACCGCACGACGGCCTGCTGGTGACCGAGGCGGTGCGCGGCGAGGGCGCGAGGCTGCTCGACAGCGCCGGCCGGCGGTTCACCGACGAGCTGGCCCCCCGGGACGCGGTGACCGCCGCGATCCTCGACCGGATGGACGCCGACGGGACCGGCTGCGTCCTCCTCGACCTGCGGCCGGTCGACCGTGGGCGGTTCCCCGCCGTCTTCGCCTCGCTCGAGGAAGCGGGGCTGGACCCGGGCGCCGAGCCCGTGCCGGTGGCCCCGGCCGCCCACTACCTGATGGGCGGGGTCAAGGTCGACCTCGACGGCGCCTCGACGGTCCCCGGCCTCCACGCCGTCGGCGAGACCGCCTGTACCGGGCTGCACGGGGCAAACCGGCTCGCCTCGAACTCGCTGACCGAGTGCTTCGTGTTCGGCAGCCGGGTGGCGCGAGCAGTGGCCGCGGCCGGACGCGCAGCGCCCGCCGGCGCGGAAGCCGCGCGACCGTTCGAGGCGCCCACGGAGGCGACCCGGGAGCGGGTCTGGCGCCTCGCCGGCCCCCGGCGGACCGCGGAGGAGCTCCGCCTTCTGGCCGAGGACCCGTATCCGCTCGCCCGGGCGATCGCGGCGGCGGCGCTCGCCCGGCGCGAGTCCCGCGGCGGCCACCTCCGGCGCGACGCGCCCCTGCTCGACCCCGCGCTCGACGGCGTCCATTTCGTCGTCGAGCCCAGCGGCGGCGTCCGATCGGAGGCCTGGAGCTGACCCCTCGCAGGTCCGCGTCGGAGAGAATCCGGTACGGCTCTGTACTGCTTAATACGTAGTTAACAAAGAGCCTTGCTTGCTTCATATGCCTCTTGCATACTTCCGCCCAGCCGCCCGGCAAACGGGGCTGCGAAGCGGGATTCGCGGTTTGGGTGGCGCAAGGGAACCGACCGAAGGGGATTCGGAGGCATGTATCGATTCAGCCGATCGATCTATCGGGATCTGGCACCCCGAGTGATCGAGAACGGACACGGGACGAGCGCCGCTCGTCAGCACCTGCTGGAGGCAAGCGAAGCGACGATCGAACGCCTGGCGCACGACCGGCGCTACTTCGCCCGGCCGGCCCGCTCCCTGTTCAACGAGGTGCGCGCGCACTTCGCGATCAGCGAGCAGTTCTACGTCTACAAGGTGATCGAGCGCAACCTTTCGCTCTGTGTCGAGTACCTGGAGCGCATGCCCGGTGAGCTCGGGCTCGACGGTCTGCCGCGCCACTGTCGCGCGTCGACCCGCAAGGGGACGCCCTGCCAGCGTGAGCCGCTGCCGGGGCGTGACTACTGCCCGTCGCACAAGCATCTCGAGGAGCCGCTCGAGGCCACGCCGCTGGCCGCCTAGCGACGCCCGGGGGGCCGGCCGGCACCGGCCCGGCGGCAGATGCGGACGGGGCGGCCTCAGGGCCGCCCCGCCTCGTCTCGGAAGTGAAATAGCCTCGGCCCGTGCTGCTCGGGGTCGACGTCGGAGGAACGTTCACCGACGCGGTCGCCTTCGACGGCGAGGAGGTCCATACCGCCAAGGTCCCGACCACCCCCCGCGACCAGTCCGAGGGCGTGATGGCGGCGATCGAGCGGGTGCTGGAGCGCGCCTGCGCTCCAGCCGCGCGGCTCGAGTCGTTCGCCCACGGGATGACCGTCGGGACCAACGCCCTGCTCGAGGAGCGGGGGGCGCGGACGGCGCTGGTCACGACCCGCGGGTTCGCCGACCTGCTCGAGGTCGCGCGCCAGGCTCGTCCCCGGCTCTACCGCCTCTGCGCGCCGAAGCCCGCGCCCTTGGTGGAGGAAGCTCTGCGGTTCGAGGTCGCCGAGCGGGTCGGCCCCGACGGGGTGCTCGACCCGCTCGAGGACGACGAGGTCGAGCGGGTCGTCGCCGAGGTCCGCGGGTCGGGCGCCGAGTCCGTGGCTGTGTGCCTGCTCTTCTCCCACCTCGACCCCACCCACGAGCGGCGGCTGGCGGCGGCGATCCGGGAAGCGGCGCCCCGCCTCCACGTCTCGGCCTCGCATGAGGTCCTGCCGCGGTTCCGCGAATACGAGCGCTGCTCGACGACCGTCATCGACGCCTACCTCTCCCCACTCCTCGGGCGGTACCTCGGCCGCCTCGTCGAGCAGACCGAGTCGGCGGGCGTTCCGGCGCCGATGGTGATGCGCTCCTCCGGGGGCGTGGCCGACGCCGCCGAGGCGGCCCGGTCCGGTGCGTGGAGCGTCCTGTCGGGACCGGCCGGGGGGGCGGTCGGCGCGTCCCGCCTCGCCGGTCTCTCCGGCGAGGGGGATGCCCTCGGCTTCGACATGGGCGGGACGTCGTGCGACGTCTGCGTGGTCGAGGACGGCGAGGTGCGCCGCACCGGCTCGCGTGAGATCGGCGGCCGGGTCATCCAGCTGCCGATGGTCGACGTCCACACGGTCGGCGCCGGCGGCGGGTCGATCGGCTGGGCCGACAGCGGCGGCGCCCTGCGGGTCGGTCCGCGGTCGGCGGGCGCCGAGCCGGGCCCCGCCTGCTACGGCCGCGGCGGAAGCGAGCCGACGGTCACGGACGCCGACCTCGTCCTCGGCTACCTGGCCGCAGACGGTGCCCTGGCGGGCGGCGTGACCCTCGACGCCGGGGCGGCCGAGCGGGCCGTGGCGGATCTGGCCCGGAGCCTCGGGCTGGACCCGCTGACCGCCGCCGAGGGCATCGTCCGGGTCGCCAACGGCGAGATGGTCCGGGCGCTTCGGGTGGTGACGGTGGAGCGCGGCGTCGACCCGCGGGAGTTCGCCCTGATGCCCTTCGGCGGGGCTGGCCCGATGCACGCGGCGTCGATCGCCGCCGAGCTCGGGATCAGGAAGATCCTCTGCCCGCGGGCGAGCGGCGTCCTCTCCGCCTTCGGGCTGTGCGCCTCGGAGCGGCGCCGCGATACGGCGCGAACGGTCATGCTGAGCGGCGAGGATCTCGATGCCGAGCGGGTCGCGCAGGAGGTCCGGGGGCTGGTCGAAGCGGCGGGGACGGGGCTCGAGGCCGGCGAGGCGCGAGCGAGCTACGGCATGCGCTACCGCGGCCAGGCGTTCGAGCTCGAGGTCGAGGCGGAGACGGCACCCGACCCGGCCCGCCTCGCCGAGCTCTTCGCCGCCGCGCACGAACGGCGCTACGGCTACCGGGATCCCGAGGCCGAAGTCGAGCTGGTCGACATCCGCGTCGCCGTCGCCGAGCCGGCGCGCGAGCCGGCGCCCCGCGCTGCTGCCGGAGAGGTCGCGGAGACCGCGCGGCGGGCCCGGTTCGGCGGCGAGTGGGTCGAGACGACGGTCCTGCGCGGGGAGCCGCCGGAGGGCCTGCGGGCGCGGGGGCCGGTGATCTTCGAGCTACCCGACGCGACGCTCGTGCTGCCGCCCGGCTGGGAGGCCGAGGTGGACGCGGCGGGCACGATCGTGGCGCGCCGATGAGCGCCCAGGCAGCGGACCCGATCGCCCTCCAGGTGCTCGCCGGGGCCCTCCGGGCCGCCTGTGAGGAGATGGGCGCGGTCCTGATCCGCGCGGCCCATTCGGCCAACATCAAGGAGCGACGGGACTGCTCGACCGCGCTGTTCGATCCCGGCGGCGAAATGGTCATGCAGGCCGAGCACATCCCGGTCCACCTGGGGTCGATGCCGGTGGCGGTCGCCGCGGTGCTCGGCGAGGAGCAGCGGCCTGGCGACGACTGGGTCCTCAACGACCCCTACCGCGGCGGCACCCACCTTCCGGACATCACGCTCGTCAGCCCGATCTTCGCCGGCGACGAGCTGCTGGGGTTCGCTGCCTCGCGCGCCCACCACGCCGACGTCGGCGGCCCGACCCCGGGCGGGATGCCCGCCCGCTCACGCCGCCTCGACGAGGAGGGGCTCGTGATCCCGCCCACCCGGGTCGGCGAGGAGGACCTGGGGCGGCTGGCCGGCCAGATGCGGGACCCCGCCGAGCGCCTCGCCGACCTCCGCGCCCAGCGGGCCGCGAACCGGGTCGGCGCCGAGCGCCTGGGCGAGATCCACGCCCGCCTCGGCTCGGCGGGGCTGAGGGCGGGCACCGGCGCGATCCTCGACTACGCGGAGCGCCGCACCCGCGCCGCGATCGCCGATCTCCCCGACGGCCGCTACGAGGCCGAGGACGTGATGGAGGACGACGCCTCGGGCGAGGAGCGCGACGTGCGGCTGGCCGTCGTCGCCGAGGTCGGCGGCGACAGCCTCCGCCTCGACTTCAGCGGGACCGCCGGTCAGGTCGAAGGGAACCTGAACTGCCCGCTCTCGGTCACCCGCTCGGCCGCGCTCTTCGCGATCCGAGTGCTGACCGACCCCGACGCTCCGCCTTCGGCCGGCGCGTACAGGCCGATCGAGGTGCTCGCGCCGGAGGGGTGCCTGCTCAACGCGAGGCCGCCCGCCGCGGTCGCCGCCGGCAACGTGGAGACCTCGAGCCGGGTGGCGGACCTCGTCATCGCCGCTCTCGGCGGGGCCCGGCCCGTCCCCGCGCAGGGGCAGGGGACGATGAACAACCTGACCTTCGCCGGGCGCGACTGGACCTATTACGAGACGCTCGGCGGCGGCCAGGGCGCCTGCCCCGACGCCGTCGGCCCCAGCGCCATCCACGTCGCGATGTCGAACACGCTCAACACGCCGGTCGAGGCACTGGAGCCCGAGTTCCCCCTGCGGGTGCGGGAGCTGGCGATCAGGCGGGACAGCGGCGGCGAAGGGCGCCACCGCGGCGGCGACGGGCTGATCCGCGAGGTCGAGGCGCTCGCCGAGATGCGCTTCACGCTGATCAGCGAGCGCCGCCGGCACCCACCGCGCGGCCGCGACGGCGGCGGCGACGGGCGGCCCGGCCAGAACCTGCTGAACGGACGACGGCTGCCGGGGAAGGCGGAGGGTGAGCTCGCCCCGGGCGACGTGATCAGGATCGAGACACCGGGAGGTGGAGGCCATGGCCGGCAGAATCGGGATTGAGGGGGTGGTCCTAGCCTGCGAGGACACCGGCGGCGAGGGGCCGGCGGTCCTCTTCCTCCACGGCCTCGGCGGGACGGCGAACGGCTGGCTCGCCCAGCTCCGCGCCTGTGAGGAACGCGGCTGGCGGGGAATCGCGCCCGACCAGCGCGGCTGCGGGCGGAGCGGCGGCGGGGAGCTGTCGATCGGGCGCTGGGCGGCGGACGCCGTCGCGCTCCTCGACCGGCTCGGCGTCGAACGGGCGGCCGTCGCCGGGCATTCGATGGGGTGCATGGTGGCCGAGCACGCCGCGCACGAGCTCGGGGAGCGCGCATATGCCCTCGCCCTCTGCGGCGGGACCCTCGCCTGGCCCGAAGGGGCGGCAGACGGATTCACCGAGCGCGCCCGGCTCGCCCGCGAAGGCCGGATGGACGAGATCGCCGAAGGGGTGGCCGCGACGGCGCTCTCCGAGCGGTGCCGTCGCGAGGACCCGCGCCTGCTGGGCCTGTTCCGGGAGTCGATCGCCGGCAACGACGGCGAGCGCTATGCCGCCGCCTGCGAAGCGGTCGCGAAGGGCGCGATGCGGGGCCCGGCGCGGCTCGAGTGCCCCGTTCTCGCCTTCTGCGGCGGTGCGGACCCCGTCACCCCGCCGCCGGCGGCCGAGGAGATCGCCGCGGCGGCCCCGGACGGACGCGCGGCGGTGGTCGGCGACGCCGGCCACTGGTGCCAGGTGGAGGCCCCGGAGGCCGCCAATCGGGTCCTCTTCGACTTTCTGGAAAATGCTGGCTGAGCAGCCAACCGGCTCTACAGAGCCGTTTTTTCTAGTTACAGTTAAGCAACTCGATGATTGTGACGCCTACCACTTACTTGGCAGATCGGATCGGCTTCTCTAGAATGCCCGCCCTCGGAGCGGATCCGGTCCACCGCCCCTGACGGGCGCCGTCCCGCTCCCCACCAGTTGTCGCAAACGACCTCAACCAGGTAACCACTCTCTATGCCAATCGCTTTCAAGGAATGGGCTGTGACCGTGCGGGCGCTCGCCGAGGGCGAGCAACTCGTGACGCTCCGCAAGGGGGGCATCCGCGAGGAGAACAAGCACTTCGAGCTCGAGCACGAGCGGTTCTTCCTCTACCCCACCTTCGACCATCAGAGGAACGACCTCGTTCGCAACTCGCACCACCCGGAGCTGCGCCGGGCGCTCGAGGAGGGCGTCTGGCCCGACGAAGAGCCGCCGCCGCGGGCTCTGATCCAGGACGGCGGCATCCCGCAACCCGACCGGGTGCGGATTCGGGCCTGGGCCGAGGTGGCGGGGCATTTCACGATCAACGACCGCCGCATCGTCGATGACCTCTCTCCCTTCTACGTCTGGACGTCCGACTACGCCGAGAAGCGGCTGAACTGGAAGCGGCGCCACCCGCTCCACGTCCTCCTGCTGAGGACCTACCGGATCCCGCGGCCGGTGACGGTGCGGGTGCGGGACGAGTACCACGGGTGCCGCTCCTGGGTCGACATCGAGCGCGACCTGCCCTTCGAGGGGACGCCGGTGATGGCCGACGACGAGTTCGACCGGGCGGCCGAGGAGATCCGCTCGATCTGCTCCGAGGCCGAGCCGGTTCTCGCCTGACCGGCTGAGCTCGCTAGAGCGTGTCCTGGCCGGCGCCTCCAGGGCGTTGGTCATCGGCATGGGCGGCGGCGGCGACGTGGTCGGGGCCCTCGCGACGGCCCGGCTCTGCCAGGCGTTCGGCGCCGAGTTCGTGCTCGGCGGCGTCGCCTGGGAGCGCTGGCCGATCGACCCCTACCCAGGCCCGCGCGGGATGGGCCAGATCCTCGGCGGTGAGCCCATCGCCTCCTCCGTGGTCCTGGCCGAGGAGCGGACGACGACCCCGCTCGGGACGCCGTTCGCCGAGGCGCGGATGGCGGGCTACCTCTGCTCGCCGACGCTCCTCGTCGACGTCATGGGCGGGGCCGCGGGAACTGCGCGCGGCCTGGGTGAGGCGGCCGAGCGGCTCGGCGCCGACCTCCTCGTCGTGGTCGACGTCGGCGGCGACGTTCTCGGCCATGGCGACGAGCCCGGCCTGGCCAGCCCGCTGTGCGACGCGGTGATGCTCGCGGCCGCGGTCGGGCTGGGCGAGGAGATCCCGGTCGTGTGCGGCGTCTACGGGGCCGGCTGCGATGGCGAGCTGACGCCCGCCGAGGTCGCCGCGCGCCTCTCCGAGGTCGCTGCCACCGGCGCGATGCTCGGAGCCTGGGGGCTGACGCCGGACGTCTGCGAGCAGCTCGAGACCGCGGCTCAGGTCGTGCCGACCGAAGCCAGCGTCCTGGGGGTCCGCTGCGCCCGTGGCGAGACCGGCGTGGCGGAGATCAGGGGCGGCCTGCGGTCGGTCGAGCTGACGCCGCTCGGTGCCATCACCTTCTACTTCGACCCCGTCGCCGCGACCGCGGCCGGCGCCGCGCCGCTGGCGGCCGCCGTGGCCGGCAGCGAGACCCTCGAGGAAGCGCAGCAGGCGCTCGCCGCCCGTGGCGTCCGGACCGAGCTGGACCTCGAGCGGGCCCGCGAGCGGGGCGAGGAGCCGCTGGGGACCCCGTCGCCGCCTGGCGACGCGTAGACGCCGGCGCCGCTATAGGGTCGGGCCGGGTCCGTCTTGTCACCGCGCCGATCGATTCCGCTCCTCGCCACCCTTGCCCTCGCGCTCCTGTCGCTGCCCGCGGCGGGCGTTGCGGCGCCTCAGCCCGGTGACTTCCGCGAGGACGACTTCGGCGGCTTCCGCGCGGTCCTGCCGCCCGGGACCAACGGCTTCGCGAACGGGCCGCAGCTGATCCAGTTCCAGATCGACGGGACCCGGCCACCCCACAACTCCGACCAGCTCCCGCTCTACCGCGACCTTCTCTTCGAGTACCCGCAGCTGACCGCGAAGAAGCTCCCCGGCTACTTCAAGGACGCCAGCTTCGGGGCGCGGGCCGCCGACCGCGAGCGCACCTACAGCCCGCGCGCTGACGTCACGGTCGTCCGCGACGAATGGGGCGTGCCCAAGGTTTATGGCGCGACCCGGGGCGGCGCGATGTTCGGCCTGGGCTACATCGCCGCCGAGGACCGCCTCTTCTTCATGGATGCGCTCCGCCACGCGGGACGGGCCGAGCTGTCGGAGCTGGCCGGCGGCGCCAACGTCGAGATGGACGAATCGGTGTGGGGCGACACCCCCTACACCGAGGCCGATCTCGAGCGCCAGTACCGGTCGCGCCCGCCGGGAATCAAGCAGAAGGTCTTCCGGCAGGGGCAGAAGGACGCCCTCAGCTACGTCGCCGGCATCAACGAGTACATCCTGCAGGCACGGCTCAACCCATCGCTGATGCCGGGCGAGTATGCGGCGATCGGGCGCCCGGCCGGCCCCGACGACTGGAGGGTGACCGACGTGATCGCCACCGCCTCCCTCGTCGGCGGCATCTTCGGCAAGGGCGGCGGCGGCGAGCTCGGGTCGGCGCAGGTGCTCCAGACGGCGCGCAAGCGATTCGGCCGGCGAGGCGGCTACCGGGTCTGGCATGACTTCCGCAACGCCGAGGACCCGGAGGCGCCGGTGACCGCGCGGCGCGGGCGCTTCCCCTACGAGGTCCGGCCGCGCCATCCGAAGGGCGTCGCGCTCCCCGATCCGGGGACGGTGCGGAGGGTCCAGGTCGGCTCCGATGTCGACTTCCTCCCCCGGCGCATCGACGACGGGGACGGGCTCCTCGACGGCCTGGTCGGGGCGTACCGGCAGGCCGGCGGCCCGGCGGGCGCCTCGAATGCCCTGCTCGTCTCGGCCCGCGAGTCGCAGGGCGGGCGGGCGACCGCGGTGTTCGGCCCCCAGGTCGCCTACTTCGCGCCGCAGATCCTGATCGAGCAGGAGGTCCACGCGCCGTCGATCGACGCCCGGGGCGCCGCGTTCCCGGGTGTCAACCTCTACGTCCAGCTCGGGCGGGGGCGCGACTACGCCTGGAGCGCCACCTCGGCCGGCCAGGACAACGTCGACACTTTCGCGGTGCCGCTCTGCGAGCCCGGCGGCGGCCGCCCGACCATGAAGTCCGACCACTACCGCTTCCGCGGCAAGTGCCGGCCGATCGAGGTGCTCGAGAAGACGATCTCCTGGACGCCGAACGTCGCCGACCCCACGCCGCCCGGCTTCCGCGAGCTGCACGCCGAGCGCACGCTGCTCGGCATCGTCGTCGCCAGGGCGAAGGTGCGCGGCAAGCCGGTCGTCTATACGCGCCTGCGGTCGACGTACTTCCACGAGGTCGACTCCGCGCTCGGGTTCGCGCTGCTCAACAACCCGAAGTTCACGAAGTCGCCGCGGAGCTTCCAGCGCGCCGCTCACAAGATCAACTACACGTTCAACTGGTTCTACATCGACCGCGACCACATCGCCTACTTCAACTCCGGCTGGAACCCGGTGCGACGGCGGGGAACCGACCCGAACTTCCCGGTGATGTCGCGCTATGCCTGGCGCCACTTCAACCCGCGGCGCGTGACCGCCGACTACACGCCGTTCAAGAGCCGGCCGCGGGTGATCGATCAGAGCTATCTGACGAGCTGGAACAACAAGCAGGCGCGCGGCTTCCGGTCGGCCGACGACAACTGGAGCTACGGGCCGACGTACCGGTCGGTGACGCTGGACGAGCGCGTGAGGCGGCTGATCCGCGGGCGGCGGAAGGCCAGCCGGGTGGAGCTGGTGAAGGCGATGGAGGACGCCGCCACGGTCGACCTCCGCGGCCACACCGTCCTCCCGCTGGCCCTGGCGGTGATCCGGTCGCGGCCGCTGGCGTCGATCCGGAACGCGAAGCTGCGGGCCGCCGTCCGGAGGCTCGGGGCCTGGACGCGAGCCGGCGCGCACCGGATCGACCGCAACCGCGACGGCAGCTACGAGCACTCGCAGGCGATCCGTCTGCTCGACGCCTGGTGGGAGCCGCTGATGCGGGCCGAGTTCGAGCCGACGCTCGGCAAGCGCCTGTTCGACCGGATCGAGGGGATGAACCATCTCGACGACCCGCCCAGCCTGGGCCTCGGATCGGCCTACAACGGCGGCTGGTACGTGTACGCGAACAAGGACCTGCGGACGCTGCTCGGGAGGCCGGTGCGCGGGCGCTTCTCTCGGGTCTACTGCGGCCAGGGGCGGCTGGGGCGCTGCCGGAGCGGGCTGCTGAAGAGCCTCGAGCGCGTGCTCGACCGCAACCCGTACGGCGACAACGCCGGCTGCGGCGTCGGCGACGACCAGATGTGCTTCGACGCAATCGAGTTCCGCGCCACCGGCGGAGTCAGCCAGCCGGACATCGCCTGGCAGAACCGCCCCACCTTCCAGCAGGTCGTCCAGGTCAAGGGAAGCCGCTAGCTACGCTCGCCCCCGGTCATGCCGTGGGTCGAGACCGAGAGCCTCAGCTTCACCGCCCGCCACGACACGGGCGACTCGGCGTACGCGGAGCGGCTGCTCGACCGGCTCGAGGACCTGCGGCTGCGGCTCGAGGACAGTTTCGACAACGCTCCCGGCGGGGTGACGGTGGTGGTCCACCCGAACCCGGCCTGGCTGGCGATGGCCCACCCCTTCCTGCCGGCGGCTCGCTGGTCGGCGGCGCCGGCCGGCCGCCGGTACCTGGCCGGTTGGGCGATGTCCAGCGAGCTGCACGTGCTGAATGACCCGCACATGGACCGCCGCGCCGCGGGGGCCGACTCCCGGGAGGCGCTGCGGGGGACCGCCGAGCGCCTCTATGCGCAGCTCGTCGTCGCCGCCAACAACTCGGAGCTGCCGCCGTCCTGGACGCCGCGGAGGTTCGGCCGCTACCTCCGTTGGGCGTGGCTGGTCGAGGGCGGGGCGCAGTACTTCGCCCGCCAGACCGGGCTGTACCGGGCGGCCGTGATCCGCCGGCTGCGAGAGGGCTCCCGGCCCTCGTTCCCCCCCTCGCGCCGCGACGCGGTGATCCTCGGCGGGACGCTGTTCGACGTGCTCGAGCAGGAGCGCGGCAAAGAAGCCTGCCTGTGGATGGTCCAGCGCCTCAAGCGCGAAGGCCCGGCAGCCCAGCTCGAAGCCGCCTTCGGGGTCCGCAGCCGCGAGATCGAGGACGCCTGGCGCGACTACCTGCGCGCCACGGCCCGCCCCGCTGTGGACTAGCGGTCTCCGCGCGGCGGCCCGGTGCGAACAGCGGGCTCCTAAGAGCGTTGATCGAGGGAATGGTGAGGCGGGTGACGTTTACGGCGGATATGGCCGGAAACGGCACACGCGTCGGCGCGGTGGGAGTTGACGGCCGTATGCGCGGTCAAGTCCCGTGCGTCGTGGCACGACCTCCCAATCGAGCCTCTCACGTGCTTCTGTTCTTGGTGGGACCGCGGTGGGGGCCTAGAACTGCACCTGGTACAGCACCCAGACCAGGCCGAAGGCGACGACGGCGGCCGCGATCACCCAGAAGGCGAGCTGAGCCTCGGGGGTGCGGCCCGAGCCGGCCCTGAGGCGGCCCTCCTCGCGGAGCTCGGTCGCCTCCTCCTGATACGGCAGGAGCCTCGTGTCGGCGAGCAGCTCCCGGGCCGTCTCGGCCCCCGTCTCCGGCACCAGGACGTCGCGTGGCCCGGCGGCGAGGAAGTCGGGCACGTCGAAGCCGCGGCTGCGCTTCAGCAGGCTTGGGATTCCCTCCTCCAGCAGCAGCCCCTGCATCAGCTCGCCCTCGGACTGGTTGCGCGCGAAGCCGACCTTGACGAGCTCTCCGCGCGCGTACTGGGGCTTGACCTTCCGGGCCCGGGCCCGCGGCTCGGTGATCGGCTCCTCCTCGCGCGCGCCACCGTAGACCAGCGGCATCCCGCACTGGCGGCAGAAGCGCTCGTCGAGGGAGTGCGAGATCGCGCAGCGCGGGCAGGTGAGCGGCCCGGCGCCGTCAGGCGACGTCAAGCCGGGCCTCCTCGACCTGGCCGTCGCGGATCCAGAAGCCGCGGACGTCGGGGTCGTCGGGATCCTCGAGCGAGACGATGATGTACACGGAGTCCGGGTAGTGCGCGAGGTTGATGTCGGTCTGGGACGGCTGCGCGGCGGATCGGGTGTGGGAGTGATAGATCGCGACCAGCTCGTCCCCCGCCTCGGTGATCCCGTTGTACGTGCGGATCAGGTCCTTCGAGTCGATGTCGTAGCTGAACGGGCTGGCCAGGGCGTTGCGGGTGCGATGAACCGTCCTGGCCTCGCCGTCCTGGCCGCCTACCATGCCGCAGCACTCGTTCGGGGCGTCCTCCCGCGCGTGGGCGACCATCTCGTCGATCAACTCCTGCGGGATCCGCATTGTCCGACTAGTACCAGACGGTGCCCTCGGGCCGCGGGGGCTCGCGCAGCTCCGCGCCGCCGGCGGTCCCGAGCAGGTCAGGGTCCTCCCGCCCCAGCTGCCAGAGCAGGTCGTCGAGCACCGGCGGCTCGATCCCGGCCTCTTGCGCCACGCGCCTGAAGGCCTCCCGGGTCGCGGCCCGGACCGCGCCGGGATCCCCGCTCGGCGCGACCAGGCCCGCGCGCAGCGCCAGGCGCATCAGGACGTTGTCGGCGCAGACCTCCCAGCTCTCGGGGTCGACCGGGCGAAACCAGCCGCGGCGCGCGGCGATCTTGGCGAACAGGAAGCTCTTCTTCTCGAGCGGGTCCGAGAACGCCTCGAAGGCGGCGAGCCGCGGGATCAGGCCGCCCTCGCCCTTCAGCCGCCCCGCCGCCGACGCCAGCACGGTCTCGGCCTCGCCGCCGTAGCGACGCTCGAGTCCCGACGCGAGGTTTCGCCAGAGCCGCGCCCGGACGTCGGCGCCGGCGATCGTCTCCTCACCGGCCCGGAAGAGCTCCTCGACATCGGCCGCCGAGACGGCGCGCAGCGAGGACGCGCTCAGCGCCCCCGGCCGGGCCCGCTCGGCAGCCCACCCGAGCTGCCAGAGCAGGTCGCTCCCCTCGAACGGCCCCGCCTCGCCGACCCGGTGCGCGCCCCGGTACCCCGTGCGGTGGTCGATCGCGCAGAGGAAAAGCGTCGCGTCGGCGCTGGTCGCCTCGGCGAAGTCCGGCGGCTCGTAGCGGGCTGCGACCTCGCGCAGCCTCGCGATCACCACCAGACCGTCGAATCGATGTTCTCGAGCTCCTCGATCGGCCGCGTGTAGACGCCCGACGACAGGTATTTCCACCCGTCGTCGGGGATCAGAAAGACGACGTCGCCGCGTTCCAGCTCAGCGGCGATCCGGTGCGCGATCGCAGCGATCGCGCCGGCGGACACCCCGGCGAACACGCCCTCCTCGTCGAGGAGCCGCTTCGTCCAGACGATCGCATCGCGGTTGGAGACCATGATCTTCCGGTCGAGGAGCGAGAGATCGATGATCGGCGGAATGAAGCCGTCGTCGAGCGAGCGCAGGCCCTGGACCAGCTCGCCCTGCATCGGCTCGGCCGCGACGAGCAGGGTGTCCGCGTTCTCCTCCTTGAGCCGGCGGCCGTTGCCCATCAGCGTGCCGCCCGTTCCCAGCCCGCCCACGAACGCGGCGACTTCGTCGAGCTCCTCGAGGATCTCGAGCGCGGTGCCGTTGTAGTGGGCGAGCGGGTTGGCCTCGTTGCCGTACTGGTACGGCATGTAGTAGCCGGGCTCCTCGGCCATCTCGAGCGCCACCTCGACCGCACCGTTGGAGCCCTTCGCGCCCTCGGAGTAGACGATCTCCGCCCCGTACATCCGCAGCAGCTCCGTCCGCTCCTCGGTGACGTTGTCGGGCATCACGACCTTGAGCGGGTAGCCCTTGCGACGGCAGATCATCGCCAGCGAGATCCCGGTGTTGCCGGAGGTCGGCTCGAGGATCGTCTGGCCCGCCTCGATCGCGCCTTCGGCCTCGGCCGCGTCGATCATCGACTTCGCGACACGGTCCTTGACCGAGCCGGTCGGGTTGTGGCCCTCGAGCTTCGCGTAGATCCGGACCTCCGGCTTCGGCGAGAGCCGCGGCAACTGGACCAGGGGCGTGTTCCCGATCGACTCGACGACGTCGGAGAAGCGGCCCCCGCAGGGCCTGTTCAGGACTGGTTCATCGGCCACGAAGTCGTCCTCGCTTCAGAAAGTGTAGTTACCCGGATGCCCGATATCGTCGCGCCCAGTCGAAACCTGAATCGGAGGATCACCAGATGACGAAGACCCGGCTTTGGGCCATCCTCGCGGCGCTCGCGCTCGCGATCGGCACGCTCGGCCTGGCCGCCTGCGGCGACGATGACGACGGCGGCGGCGGGGGCGGTACGACGACCAAGCAGGGCGGCGCCGCGGCGAACCTCGGCACGATCGAGGAGGGCAAGCTCTCGGTCGGTACCGATACGCCGTTCCCGCCGTTCGAGATCGGCCAGCCGCCCGACATCAGCGGCTACGACATCGAGGTGATGGACGCGATCGCCAAGCAGATCGGCGTCGACGTCGAGTACACGGACACCGGGTTCGACACGATCTTCCGCGACGTCCAGCAGGGTCAATTCGACACCGCCGCCGCGGCGTCCACGATCACGCCCGAGCGCCAGCAGCAGGTCAACTTCACCGACCCCTACTACGAGGCGCAGCAGGCGCTGCTCGTCCCGACCGACGGCGACATCAAGTCGGTCGATGACCTCGACGGGAAGATCGTCGGTACCCAGGACGGGACGACGGGAGAGACCTACGCGAACGACGAGACGGACGCGAGCGAGGTCCGCGGCTTCCCGGAGGGTCCCGATGCGACGCAGGCGCTCGTGACGGGCCAGGTTGACGCGGTGATCATCGACCTCCCGGTCGCGGTCGATGCGGTCGAGCAGCAGGAGGGCTTCGAGATCGTCGAGGAGATCGCGACGAACGAGCTCTACGGGTTCGCCGTCGCCAAGGACAAGACCGAGCTGCTCGACGCCATGAACAAGGCGCTCGCGACGCTCAAGAAGGACGGCACGATCAACGAGCTCTACCAGAAGTACTTCAAGACGAAGCCGCCGAAGTCGGTCCTCGAGGGCAAGACCAAGAGCGCCTGAGACCGGGCCCGGCAGCGATGGTTGGAAGGGGCGCCTGCGGGCGCCCCTTCTCATTGGCGCCGCCGAGTTATTAGCCTGCCGCCGGGAGCGAGATGGACTTCATCCTCGACTACTACTTCGACTTCGGGGTCATGGGCGACGAGTTCGACCCCATCCTGACCGGCTTCTGGCTGACCCTCAAGCTCTCGATCGTAGGCGGCATCACCTCCCTGACGTGGGGGCTCATACTGGCGGTGCTCCGCCAGCTCCCCGGCAGGGCTCTGGCGCCCTTCCGATGGCTGGCGATCGCCTACATCGACGTCTTCCGGGGGATCCCGTTCCTGCTGATCCTGTTCCTGGTCAGCGGCTCGCTCGCCGCCTTCCAGAGCGAGGGCGTGATTCCGCGCGAGCTCGGCATCCCCACCTGGTTCGGCGAGGGATCCCCTTTCTGGTACGGCGTGATCTCGCTGACGATCACGTACGGCGCTTACATGGCCGAGGTGTACCGCGCGGGCATCGAAGCCGTGCCCGGCGGTCAGACCGAGGCGGCGCGGTCCCTCGGCATGAGCCACGGCCAGGCCATGCGCTACGTGATCGTCCCGCAGGCGGTGCGCAAGGTGATCCCCCCGCTGCTCAACGACTTCATTGCGCTGATGAAGGACACCTCGATCGTCAGCGTCCTCGGCGTGATCGAGGTCGTCCAGGCCGGCCGCGACGTCGCGTCGGAGCGGTTCAACGGCTCGGGTCTGGTCCTCGGGGCGATCCTCTTCCTGATCGTGACGATCCCGCTCGCCCGGCTGGTCGACTACCTGATCGCGCGCGAGCAGCGGCGAACCCAACGCGGCGGCAAGCCGGCCCCGGCGCCCGCCGCGACGGGCATGGCGGACCCCGGGACGGGGGGAAACGCGTGAACGTCGCGGGGACCGACGGGCGCGGCATGCTCCGCCTCGAGGACGTGCACAAGCGCTTCGGCGGCCTGGAGGTCCTCCGCGGCGTCGACCTCTCGGTCGACCGGGCCAGCGTGACCTGCGTGCTGGGCCCGAGCGGCTCGGGCAAGTCGACCCTCCTGCGCTGCATCAACATGCTCGAGCCCCCCGACGAGGGACGGATCGTGATCGAGGGGCGGACGATCACCGAGGCGAGGGGCGACGATCTCGACTACGTCCGACAGCGGATCGGGATCGTGTTCCAGAACTTCAACCTCTTCCCCCACAAGAGCGCGTTGGGCAACGTGTCGATCGCCCAGCAGAAGGTGCTCGGCCGGTCCCGCGAGGAGGCGCGTGAGCGGGCGGAGCAGTTGCTGCGGCGGGTGGGCCTCGGCGACAAGCTGGGCGAGTATCCGGAACGGCTCTCCGGCGGCCAGCAGCAGCGGGTGGCGATCGCCCGTGCCCTGGCCATGGACCCCCACGTGATGCTCTTCGACGAGGTGACCAGCGCGCTCGACCCGGAGCTGGTCAAGGAGGTCCTCGACGTGATGCGCGAGCTGGCCCGCGAGGGCATGACGATGATCGTCGTCACCCACGAGATCGGCTTCGCCCGCGAGGTGGCCGACGACGTGGTCTTCATGGATCAGGGCGTCGTCATCGAAGAGGGGCCGCCCTCAAAGGTCCTCGAGAGTCCGCAGGAGGAGCGCACCAAGCAGTTCCTCGGCCTGGTGCTGGAGCACTAGGCGGCGACCCGCGGCCCGTCGAGCTCCTCGGCCATCGCGAGGATCAGGTCGGCCCCGACCTCCGCTCCGAGGCTGGGGTGGAACTCCTCGAAGTGGAGCCTGGCGCGCTCGACCAGGCGGACCTCGTTCGGGGCAAGGATCGTCGCACCACACTCGCAGCGCAGGAGCAGCCCCGGGTCCCCCGAATCACGTGAGGTCAAGGTTTCGCCCATTCGCGTCGATCCTCCTCAGAGTCAGTTGCCCGCGCGTCAGGACAAGGTTTCCGTTTCGTTTCCGCGCACGCCGTCGGAGGCCGGCCCGACCCGCATCCAGCTCTGCGGGCGCCTGAAGGCCGACGTCGACGGGCGCCACGTGACGCCGCTCCTGCGCGGGCGGCAGGGGCGCGTCCTCCTCGCCTATCTCGTCCTCAACCGCGGCCGCGCCGTCGGCCGCGACGAGCTGATCGCCGCGATCTGGCCCGACACCCCTCCCGCGGACCCGCCGGCGGCGCTGCGGACCCAGCTCTCGCGGCTCCGCAGCGCACTCGGGACCGAGGCGCTGGCCGGCCGCGACGCGGTGGAGCTCCGGCTCCCGCCGAGCACCTGGATCGACGTCGAGGCCGCCGAGCACGCGATCGCCGCCGCCGAGTCGGCGCTGCGGTCGGGCGACTGGAAGGACGCCTGGGCCCACGGTCACATCGCCCTCAACATCTCGGGCCGTCCATTCCTCGCCGGCTTTGACGCTGCCTGGGTCGAGGACGTCCGCCGCGACCTCGAGGAGCTGAGCCTCCGCTCACGGGAGGTGATCGCGCGCGCCGGGATCGGCCTCGGTGGATCGGAGCTGGCCGGCGCCGAGCGGTCCGCCCGCGCCCTGATCCGCTCCGCTCCCTTCCGTGAGTCGGGACACCTCTACCTGATGGAGGCCCTCGCGGCCTCCGGCAACACCGCCGAGGCACTGCGGACCTACGAGGAGCTTCGGCGCCTGCTCGCCGAGGAGCTGGGCGCGGCCCCCGGCGCCGAGGCCCAGGCGCTCCACCGTCGCCTCCTGACCGGCAGCGTCGGCAACGGCGGGTCCCCCGCCTCGGGCACGGCGATCGCCGACTCCGCCAACGGCGTACCGGCATTGATCGAGGAGGCGGTCGCGTCCCGGCTCGACAAGCTCGGCGACGGCGCCCGGCGCGTGCTCGAGGCCGCCGCGGTCGTCGGCGGCGAGTTCCAATCGCCGCTCCTGGCCGAGGTCTCGGGGCTGGCCGAGAAGGAGGTCGGGTCGTGCCTCGAGGCGGCGGTCGGCGCCGGGATCCTCTCCGAGTCGACCGCGGCCGGCTACGCCTTCCAGCACCCGTTCTTCCGGCAGGTCGTCTACGAGGGCGCGTCCAGGAGCGCCCGCGCGGCCCTCCACCGCAGGTTGGCCGAAGCGCTCGAGGCCTAGCGGCCGCCGGCCATCGCCGGCAGGATCACGACCGTGTCGCCGGTCTGGACGGAGGTGTCGAGGCCGTCCAGCACCCGCACGTCTTCGTCGTTCAGATAGACGTTGACGTAGCGGTTCAGGTCCCCCTCGGGCGAGAAGAGCTGGCCCCGCGTGTCGGGGTGATGGGAGGTCAGCTCGCCGAGCACCTCGCCGACGGTGCCACCGCCCGCCTGGACCTCGGCCTCGCCGTCGGTCTTCGGGCGCAGCACGGGTGGGATCTTCACGGTCGCCATGCCGGCGCGATCCTACTCGGCGAGGGCGCCCGGGCGTCCGGCGCAGAAGAGCTCGTAGTCGGGGAACTTCCCGAGCTCGGACTCGTCGATCTCCGGCGCGTTCGGGCCGCAGATGGGGCAATCGGCGTCGCGCCTCACCTTGAGCTCGGTGAAGCGCGTGCCGAGCGACTCGTAGAGGAGCAGGCGGCCGACCAGCGGCTCGCCGATCCCGGCAACCAGCTTGATCACCTCGTTTGCCTGAAGCAGGCCCATGACGCCGGCCATCACGCCCAGCACGCCGGCGGCGCCGCAGCTGGGGGCCATCTCAGGCGGCGGCGGCGTCGGGTAGAGGCAGCGGTAGCAGGGCCCTTCGAAGGGGACGAAGGTCGAGATCTGCCCGTCGAAGGCGAGGATCGAGGCCGACACGACCGGCTTGCGGAGCCGGACGGAGGCGTCGTTCATCAGGTAGCGGGTCGGGAAGTTGTCGACGCCGTCGACGATGATGTCGTAGTCGCCGATGATGTCGAGGATGTTGCCGGGGCCGATCCGCTGCCGGTACTCCTCCACCTCGACGTCGGGGTTCAGCGCCTCGATCTGGACCCGCGCCGACTCCGTCTTCGGCATGCCCAGCCGGTCGGTCGTGTGGATCACCTGGCGCTGGAGGTTCGACGCGTCGACGACGTCGTCGTCGATGATCCCCAGCGTGCCGATCCCGGCTGCGGCGAGGTAGAGGGCCGTCGGCGAGCCGAGCCCGCCGGCGCCGATCAGCAGGACCTTGGAGTTGAGCAGCTTGAGCTGGCCCTCGACGCCGACCTCGGGCAGGAGGGTGTGACGCGAGTAGCGCATGCGCTGATCCGCGGTCATGCCCTCCGGCTCGACCACGGGCAGGCCGGCCTCCTGCCAGGCGAGGATGCCGCCGCCGAGGTGGACGACGTCGGTGTAGCCAAGCGCGCCGAGCTCCTCGGCGGCCCGACCCGAGCGGTTGCCTGAGCGGCAATAGAGGGCCAAGCGCTGGCCGGTGTCGGGCGCCAGCTCGTCGATCCGGGCGGTCACCTCGGCCGGCGGCACGAGCTCGGAACCGGCGATGTGGGCCGCGGCGTGCTCGTGGGGCTCGCGGGTGTCGAGGACGACGGCGTCGCCCTCGAGCTCGCGCTGGAAGTCGGCCGGGCTCAGCTCCTCGAAGGTCTTGGTTCCCACGCTGCTGGTCATCGGCGGCGGCAATCTCCTAAATCCGGGTCGGAATTACTCCAAAGGGTAACAAGGAGGGGGCCGCCCCTCGCGGAGCGGCCCCCTCGTTCACCGCAGGTGTTGCTTAGGAGGTTTTCGCTGTCGCCTGCAGTTGCTCCCCTGCCTAGACCAGGCTCGGACGCATCTGCCGCAGCCGGCGGACGCGCTCCTCGATCGGGGGATGGGTCGAGAAGAACTTGCTGATCCCGCCGCCGCGGAACGGCTTGACGATGTAGAGGGGCTCCGCCGCGGGGTTGACCTCCATCGGGACCGCCTTCGCCCCCTCCTCCAGGCGCAGCAGCGCGCTGGCCAGCGACTCGGGGTTGCCGGCGATCTCGGCTCCGCCGGCGTCGGCCGCGAACTCCCGCTGGCGCGAGATCGCCAGCTGGATCAGGCTCGCCGCGATCGGCGCCAGGAGCACCAGCGCCAGCGAGGCGATCAGGCCGAGCGGCCCGCTGTCCTCGTCGCCGCCGAACCACATCAGCATGTAGCCGAGGTAGGTGATCGCGGCACCGATCGTCGCCGCCACCGACTGGACCAGGATGTCGCGGTGCCTGACGTGCGCGAGCTCGTGCGCGATGACGCCGCGCAGCTCGTCCTCGGAGAGGAGCTGGGTGATGCCGCGGGTCACGGCCACCGCGGAGTGCTTCGGGCTGCGCCCCGTCGCGAACGCGTTGGGCTGGTCCTGGGGGATCATGTAGAGCTTCGGCATCGGCAGGTCGGCGCGAGTGCAGAGCTCGCGGACGATCTCGTAGAGCCGCGGGGCCTCCGATTCGGAGATTGGCTTCGCCCCCGACATCTTCAGCGCCAGCTTGTCGCTGAAGAACCAGGCACCCATGTTCATGAGCGCGGCCATGAACAGGAATAGGAGCGCCGTGCTCTGGCCGCCGATCAGGAAGCCGATCACGACGAACAGACCCGAGAGGGTCGCCAGCAGGACCGTGGTCCTGAGGGTGGCCGCGAAGGTCGATCGCTTGGTGGTTGTCACTTGAGTCTTCTCCTGCTGTGGTTGGGCAAGAACGCCTCCGTGGATTGTGCCCGGCGGGAGGCGATCTGGCCATAGGGGGAAACCCCTATTCGCGCCTGGGACGACCCCTAGGCTGAAGCCATGCGCCGGCGCAACCTCTTCACCCAGGTCGTCGCCCTGAACGCCGCCCTGGTCTGCCTGACGGCGCTGTTCGCGGCGACGCTGGCCGGGCTCGAGCTGCACGAGACGGGGCTCGTCCTGGTCGTGGTCCTGTCGGCGGCGCTGATCAGCCTGGTCGTCAACCTTGCGGTCCTGCGGGCTCGGTTCGAGCCGCTCGAGAACCTGATCGACGAGATGGAGAAGGTCGACCTCAGCCGCCCCGGGGCAAACCTGCCCCCCTCGATCGACGGCCGCGGCGAGACCGAGGAGGTGGAGCGGATCGAGCTCGCATTCCTGCGGATGATGCGCCGGCTCGAGGCCGAGCGCCGGCGGGCGGGCACCGCCGCCCTGCGGGCACAGGAGGAGGAGCGGGCCCGGGTGGCGCGC
The DNA here is from genome assembly GCA_035264885.1 of Solirubrobacterales bacterium. Taxonomy (GTDB): domain Bacteria; phylum Actinomycetota; class Thermoleophilia; order Solirubrobacterales; family 70-9; genus DATFPK01. Next base: position 10,961 of record DATFPK010000104.1, on the reverse strand, counting down.
GACCTCCACGACGAGGTGAACCAGTCGCTGACCGGGCTGCTGCTGCGGCTCGAGGCGGCCCGGGAGGAGGCGCCGCCGGAGCTCGAAGAGGAGCTGTCTGCGACCAAGGCGCTCGCCAACCAGGCGATGAACGAGCTCCTGTCCCTTGCCCGTCAGCTCCGCCCCACGGCGCTCGACGACCTCGGTCTCAAGGCCGCGGTCGGCGGGCTGGTCGAGCAGGCCGCGAGGGCCGGGCCGGCTGCGCGTCTCGAGAGCGAGGGCGACTTCTCGGACCTCGGCGACGACGTGCAGCTCGTCATCTATCGCGTCGCTCAGGAGGCGCTGTCGAACGCCGTCCGCCACAGCGAGGCGCGACGAGTCGACGTCAGCCTGCGCCGCGACGGGCCGGCGGTCGAGCTGACCGTGCGCGACGACGGACGCGGCTTCGCCTTCGCTGAGTCCGAGAGCGGCCTCGGCCTCGCCGGGATGCGCGAGCGGGCGCTCCTGGTCGGAGGCCACCTGCAGGTCGAGTCGCGACCCGGTCGCGGAACCCTCGTGACGCTCCGGGTCTCCTAGGCCCGGGAACGACCGAGCCCGGCCGCCCGGCGCCGATCGGCGAGACTTCCTTCGTGCGCGTCCTGATCGCCGACGACCACGGCATCGTCCGCTCCGGCATTCGCCTGCTGCTCGAGCGCCAGTCGGGAATCGAGGTGATCGCCGAGGCGGCCGACGGCGCGGAGGCGCGCGAGCTCGCGGTCCGCGAGAAGCCCGACCTGGCGATCCTCGACGTCAAGATGCCGAAGCTGACCGGGCTCCAGGCCACCCGGGAGATCAAGCAGCAGGCGCCGGGCGTCGCCGTATTGATCCTCTCGATGCACGACGACGAGCGCTACCTCTTCGAGGCGCTCAAGGCCGGCGCGTCCGGCTACGTCCTGAAGACGCAGGCCGACACCGACCTGCTGGCGGCGATCCGCGCGGTCGAGCGCGGCGAGCCGTTCCTCACCCCGCGCGCCCAGCAGGTCCTGATCCGCGACGTCCTCGACCGCGGCCCCAACGGCGAGGAGGAGCTCACACCGCGCGAGGAGGAGATCGTCAAGCTCGTCGCCGAGGCCCACACCACCCGCGAGATCGCCGAGATCCTCCACCTGTCCGAGAAGACCGTGGAGAACCACCGCGCGAACGCGATGCGCAAGCTCGGCATGCGCGACCGCGTCGAGCTGGTCCGCTACGCGATCCGCCGGGGCCTGATCGAGCCGTGAGCGGGCCCGAGGCCGTGAGCCTGCCCGGCGGCGAGGGCTTCCTGTGGCGCCCCATCTCCGCCGAGGACAAGGGCCTGATCGCCGAGGCCTTCGATCGGCTCAGCCCCGAGAGCCGCTACCGCCGGTTCTTCGCGCCGCTCGACCGGCTGAGCGAGCGCGACCTCGCCTACCTGACCGAGGTGGACCATCACGACCACGAGGCGATCGTCGCCGTCGATCCCGAGAACGGCGCGATCATCGGCGTCGCCCGGTACGTGCGGGCGGAGGACCCCGCCGAGGCCGAGGTGGCGGTGGTCGTCGCCGACCCGTGGCACGGACGCGGCGTCGCGACGGCGCTGCTCGAGCGGCTGGTCGGGCGGGCGCGCGAGGAGGGCATCGAGCACTTCGTCGCGATCGTGCTCAGCGACAACGACGAGGCGCTGGACCTGCTCGGGCACCTCAGCCCCGAGGGAGTGCTCTCGCGCGGCCGCGCCGATGGCAACACCGAGCTTGTGATCGACCTGCCCGAGCCGGGGGGCGTGCGCGACTCCCGCCTCGGCCGCGTCCTCGCGGCGACGGCCCGGGAGGCGCCGCTCGTCAACCCGTGGCGCGTCTTCCGGCGGGCGATCCTGCGCCGGCCGACCGAGGAGATGCGGCTCCCCGACTGACCGCGAGCTCCCGTCCACGGCTTATCCGACCAAACCGCTAGGATTTAGGGGCGATGCTTTTCTCGACCAAGGCGGAGTACGGGGTGCGGCTGATGATCGAGCTCGGGCGCCAGCCCGGCTCGGAGCCGGTGGCGCTCAGCGCCGTGGCCGAAGCCGAGCGCCTCCCGCTCTCCTACCTCGAGCACCTCGTCGCAAAGCTCCGCAAGGCAGGGCTCGTCACCTCCACCCGCGGCGCCCACGGCGGCTATCGCCTGGCCCGCGACCCGGGGGAGATCACGATGGACGAGGTCGTCGAGGCGCTCGAAGGCCAGATCGTGCCGATGGAGTGCTTCCATGACACGCCCGAGGGCAAGGTCCTCTGCTCGCACGAGACCGACGGGGACCACGCCTGCTCGACGAAGCTCCTCTGGATGAGGGTGCAGGGCGGCGTCGCGCGGGCTCTCTCGGGGACGACCCTGGCCGAGCTGGTCGAGTTCGGCGGCGCCGAGCGCCGCGAGGAAGCGGTCGGCAGCGCCGTCTGACCGGCCCGGGAACGAAACGCGAAAAACGGAGAATGATGGCTGAGCTCGAGATTCGAAACCTGCATGCGAGCGTCGAGGGCAAGGAGATCCTGCGCGGACTGGACCTGGACGTCGAGAAGGGGCGGATCCATGCGCTGATGGGGCCCAACGGCTCCGGTAAGTCGACCCTCGCCAACGTGATCATGGGCCACCCGGCCTTCGAGGTCACCGAGGGGACGATCACCTTCAAGGGCGAGGACATCACCGACACCGCTCCCGACGAGCGGTCGCGGGCCGGTCTCTTCATGGCCTTCCAATACCCGGTCGCGATCCCGGGCGTCTCGGTCAGCAAGTACCTGCGGATGGTCCTCAACGCCCACCGCGAGGCGCGCGGCGAACCGGAGATCAAGATCAAGGAGTTCGCCAAGCTCGCCCGCGAGGCGATGGAGCTGGCCAAGATCCCGCAGGAGTTCTCGAGCCGCTACCTCAACGAGGGGTTCTCGGGCGGGGAGAAGAAGCGGATGGAGATCCTCCAGCTCGCCCTGCTCGGGCCGGAGATAGCGGTGCTCGACGAGACCGACTCCGGCCTCGACATCGACGCGCTGCGGACCGTCGCCGAGGGCGTCAACAGGTTCGCCGGCCCCGAGATGGGCGTCCTGATCATCACCCACTACCAGCGGATCCTGCACCTGGTCGAGCCCGACGCCGTGCACGTCATGTACGAGGGGCGGATCGTCAAGCAGGGCGGGCCGGAGCTTGTCGAGCAGCTGGAGCAGCGCGGCTACGGCTGGATCGGCGAGGAGGTCGAGGCGGGCGCCTCGGCCTGAGCATGGAACCGGTCGCGGCCAGCAGCCCCGGCGCCGCAGCGGCAGCTGCGGACTATGACGTCGAGAAGGTGCGCGGCTCGTTCCCGGCCCTCGACCGCGAGGTCAACGGGCGGCCGCTCGTCTACCTCGACAGCGGTGCCAGCTCACAGCGCGTCCTCGCGTCGATCCAAGCGGTCGACCGCTACGAGCGGCGCCACCACTCGAACGTCCACCGCGGCTCCCACACCCTGTCGGCCGAGGCCACCGCGGCCTACGAGGGGGCGCGCGCCACGGTCGCCGACCACCTCGGCGCGGGCGATCGTCGCGAGATCGTCTTCGTCCGCAACGCGACGGAGGCGATCAACCTCGTGGCGCGATCCTGGGGCGCCGCGAACCTGAGGCAGGGGGACCGGGTGCTGCTGACCGAGATGGAGCACCACTCGAACATCGTCCCCTGGCAGCAGGCCGCGGAGGCGGCGGGGGCGGAGGTCGACTGGGTACCGGTCGGTGAGGACGCCGGGCTCGACATGGAGGCTCTCGACGAGCTACTGGCCCGCGGGCCGAAGGTGGTGGCTTTGAGCCACGTGTCGAACGTGCTCGGCACCGAGAACCCGGTTGCCGAGATCGCGGCCCGCGCGAAGGCTGCGGGCGCCGTCGTCGTCGTCGACGGCGCTCAGGCGGCTCCCAAGCTGACTCTCGACATGACCGAACTCGGCGTCGACTTCTACGCCCTGACGGGCCACAAGCTCTATGCGCCGACCGGGATCGGCGCTCTGTGGGGGCGGCTGGAGCTGCTGCGCGAGATGCCCCCGTTCATGGGCGGCGGATCGATGATCCGCAAGGTCACCAAGGACGGCACCACCTACGCCGAGCCCCCCGCCCGCTTCGAGGCCGGCACCCCGGCGATCTCCCAGGCGATCGGGATGGCCGCCGCGATTCGCTGGATCGACGGGATCGGCATGGACGCGGTGCGAGCGCACGAGGAGCAGATCGCGGACTACGCCCTCGAGCGCCTCCCCGAGGTGCCCGGCCTGCGGATCTTCGGTCCCCCGGCCGGCGGCGCCCGGCTCGGCCCCATCTCGTTCGAGCTCGAGGGAGTTCATGCCCACGACGTCTCCGAGATCCTCGACCGCCACGGCGTCGCGGTGCGCGCCGGCCACCATTGCGCCCAGCCCCTGATGCAGCGCCTCGGCGTCCCCGCCACCGCCCGGGCCAGCTTCGGCGTCTATACGACGCCCGAGGAGATCGATCGCCTCGTCGAAGGCCTCCACGACGCGCGGCGCGTCTTCGAGCTCGGGTAGGCCGTAGCCGGCTGGGGTGGGCTCGGCCGGATAGGCGGGTCAAGTCGCCGCGGCCCGCGCCGGTCTGGTGCGCCGGGGCTCTAGCCTCTGAGGCGATGGAAGAGCTCTACCGCGAGCAGATACTCGAGCACTACAAGCGACCCCACAACTTCGGGCGGCTGGAGGAGTTCGACCTCGAGTTCGAGGATTCGAACCCGTTCTGCGGGGACGAGCAGCACGTCACGATCCGGCTCGGCGACGATGGCCGGGTCGAGGCCGTCGCCTTCGAGGGCAAGGGCTGCGCGATCTCGACCGCGGCGACCTCGTTGCTGACCGACGAGCTTCGGGGAAAGACGCGCCAGGAGCTGCTGGCGCTGCCGAAGGAGTTCGTGCTCGACCTGCTCGGGATCGACATCTCCGCCACGCGGATGAAGTGCGCGCTCCTCGGGCTCAAGGTCGTCAAGGGCGCCGGCCTCGGACAGCCGGCGGACTGGGAGGACGAGGGCGACCGCGGCGATCCCGCGGAGGCGTCGGCGATCTGAGGGAGACCGCCGGCGAAGCGCTAGGGCTGCCCGGCGCCGGGCCGCTCGCGGACGACCTCCTCGGGCCGCTTGTCGTCGCGGAGGCCGAGGAAGCGGGGATGCCTCAGCTTGCCGTCCCGTGTCCACTCCGAGAACCCGACCTGCGCGACCAGCTCGGGCGCGACCCAGCGCGCGCCCCGCGGTCCCTGCCCGCGCGGGAACGGGTTGCGCTCGCGCTCGAGTGAGCGCAGCCGCTGCCCCAGGTCGCGCAGCGTCTTCGCGTCGAACCCGGTGCCGACCTTGCCGGCGTAGCGCAGCTCCCCACCCTCGTTGTAGCCGACCAGCAGCGCCCCGAACTCCTTTCGCTTCCCCTGCGGGGCGGTGAAGCCGCCGATCACGAACTCCTGCTCGGTCTGGCACTTCAGCTTCAGCCAGTCGCGGGAGCGCCGGCAGACGTACGGGCTCTCGCGCCGCTTGGCGATCAGGCCTTCGAACCCCGCCGCGCAGGCCTGCTGGAACAGCTCCTGACCGCGCTCCTCGACGTGCGGGACGCGGCCGACCGGCCCCGCGGTCGTCAGCGCGGTCTCGAGCAGCTCCTTGCGGTCGACCAGCGGCAGCGCCCGGGTGTCCTTGCCCTCGATCCAGACCAGGTCGAACAGGTAGATGAAGATTTCGATGCCGGTCCGCCGGGCGGCGCTCGGGTCGGCGATCCCCATCCGCCCTTGCAGTCGCTCGAAGCTGGTCCGCCCCTCGTCGAGAGCGACGATCTCCCCGTCGGCGACGAACCGCCGGCAATCGTCGGCCAGGAGCGCCTCCTCGAGCTCCGGGTATCCCGTCTGAACCCGGCCGGTCCGCGACACCAGCCGGACCCGGTCGCCGTCGCGGATGACCAGCGAGCGGATGCCGTCGAGCTTGCGCTCGAACACCCAGTCCGGGCTCGAGAACGGCCGGTCGGTCAGCGTCGCCTTCATCGGCTCGAACGCCTCCGGCAGCGGCGCGGCGCGGAGCAGCTCCCGCGATGCGGCGGGCAGGGCGTCGAAGAGAGTCACCTCACGGGCCTCGGTCGGGGTCAGTCCGATCGTATGGTCCCGGCCGGGCCGAAGGTGGCGTTCGACTTCTCGAGCGCCTGGGACTGGAGCTGCCCGAGCCGCTCGCCCGTCGTCCCCTGACCGGCCAGCGCCTCCCACCGATCCCCGGCGTAGACCTGGGCAGCGGCGCCGGGCTCTGGGTCGAGGCTCTGGACGGCGAAGACGATCCCGCCCGGAAGCAGCGCGCCGGCGGCGACCACCGCGAGGCGCCGGTCACCGCCGGGTGACCCGCCGGCCGGCGTCTAGTGTCCTGCGCCCCGATCACGCGGGGCAGGGTAAATGCCGCCGGCCGCTAAAATCCGACCAGGTAAGTAGGTTTTTGGATCAGGAGACGAAGGACCACGAAGATCGAGGGAACAAGCGGAACCACGGTGCGGGTCTGCGCGGCGGTCGAGCTGCCGCCCGGCGCGATGACGCTCGTCGAGCACGACGGGGTGAAGATCGGCGTCTTCAACTGCGACGGCGCCTACCACGCGATCGAGGACCGCTGCTCGCACGATGACGGGCCGCTGGCCGAGGGCGAGTTCGATGCCTCGGCCTGCACCGTCGAGTGCCCCCGGCACGGCTCCCTCTTCGACGTGACCAGCGGGCGGCCCAAGACGCTCCCGGCGTACGCTCCGGTGAGAACGTTCCTCGTGGCCGTGGAAGACGAGACGATCACTCTGGAGGTCGAGGCCTAGTGGCAACACCCGAGGTACTTGCAGAGCAGCGCGAGCTCGAGCAGATCAACGCCGACTACGAGGAGAAGTTCGGCTTCCACGATCCCGAGACCGGCTACGCCTACAAGGCGCCGAAGGGCCTGTCCCGCGAGGTGGTCGAAGGCATCTCCGAGCACAAGGACGAGCCGGCGTGGATGCGCGAGTTCCGGCTCAAGGCACTCGACCACTTCCTCTCGCGGCCGACCCCGACCTGGGGCGGCAACCTCGGCACGATCGACTGGGACGACATCCACTACTTCGTCCGCGCCTCCGAGAAGGCCAGCCGCGACTGGGACGAGGTCCCCGACGACATCAAGAAGACGTTCGACCGGCTCGGGATCCCCGAGGCGGAGCGCAAGTTCCTCGCCGGCGTCGGCGCCCAGTACGAGTCCGAGGTCGTCTACCACCAGGTCCGCGAGGACCTGGAGAAGCAGGGCGTGATCTTCCTCGACATGGACTCCGGCCTGCGTGAGCACGAGGACCTCGTCCGCGAGCACTGGGCGACGGTCATCCCGCCGAACGACAACAAGCTGGCCGCCCTGAACTCGGCGGTCTGGTCAGGTGGCTCGTTCGTCTACGTGCCGCCCGGCGTCAAGGTCGAGATGCCGCTCCAGGCCTACTTCCGGATCAACACCGAGAACATGGGCCAGTTCGAGCGGACGCTGATCATCGCCGACGAGGGCTCCGAGGTGCACTACATCGAGGGCTGCACGGCGCCGGTCTACTCCACCGACTCGCTGCACTCGGCGGTCGTCGAGATCATCGCCAAGCCCGGCTCGCGAGTCCGCTACACGACCCTCCAGAACTGGTCGCAGAACGTCTACAACCTCGTCACCAAGCGGGCGATCGCGCAGGAGCAGGCGACGATGGAGTGGGTCGACTGCAACCTCGGCTCGAAGCTGACCATGAAGTACCCGAGCATCTACCTGCTCGGCCGCGAGGCCCACGGCGAGGTGCTCTCGATCGCCTTCGCCGGCGACGGGCAGCACCAGGACGCCGGCGCCAAGATCATCCACGCGGCGCCGAAGACGACGTCGTCGATCTTCGCCAAGTCGATCTCCAAGGACGGCGGGCGCTCCACCTACCGCGGCCTGCTCGAGGTCGCGGCCGGGGCCAGCGAGGCCCGGTCGAAGGTCGTCTGCGACGCCCTCCTGCTCGACGAGGCCTCCCGCTCGGACACCTACCCGACGATCCGGATCGACGAGAACGACGCCGACATCGGCCACGAGGCCAGCGTCTCGAAGGTCGGTGAGGACCAGCTCTTCTACCTCCAGAGCCGCGGGCTCGACGAGGAGGAGGCGTCGAAGATGATCGTCAACGGCTTCATCGAGCCGGTGACGAAGGAGCTGCCGATGGAGTACGCGGTCGAGCTGAACCGCCTGATCGAGCTCCAGATGGAGGGGTCGATTGGCTGAGACGCTGACCGAGCCCAGCTGGCTGGTCGAGAGGCGCCGCAAGGGCGCCTCTCGCGCGCAGGAGCTGCCTCTCCCCGACCAGAAGGCGAAGGGCTGGGAGTTCACCGACCTCTCCGCCCTCCGGTTCGAGAGCTTCGCGGTCGGCGAGGTCGAGGCCTCGATCGAAGCCGACGGGGCGGCCGGCGACGGTGCCGTCGTCATGCCGTTGTCGGTGGCGAACGACCAGCACGGCGAGCTGCTGCGGGAGCGATTGGGTTCCCTGGTGTCCGGGGACGACCCGTTCGTCGCCCGCAACGACGCCGCCTGGCGGCAGGGTGCGCTCGTCTATGTCCCCGCGGGCGTCCGCCTCGCCGAGCCCGTGCGGATCGAGGTCGCGGCGCCGGCCGCCGCCTCCGCCTGGCGGACCCTGATCATCCTCGAGGAGGGCGCGGAGGCCGAGGTCTGGGAGCGGTGGGCTTCGGAGGGCGAGGGCGACGCACTGCTCAACGCCGTGGTCGAGATCCGCGTCGGCGACGGCGCCCGGCTCGGCTACGTCTCCGCCCAGGAGCTCTCACAGGACGCCTGGGTCTTCGCGACGCAGCGCGCCGAGCTCGGCCGTGACGGCAGCCTCGACTGGACGGCGCTGGGGTTCGGGTCGGGTCGAGGCAAGGTCCGGATGGAGACGAACCTCGCCGGGGAGGGGTCGGAGGCGCGGGTGACCGGCGCCTACGCCGGCAACGGCGGCCAGCACCTCGACTACGACACGACCCAGGAGCACTCGGCCGCGCACACGACTTCCGACCTCGCCTTCCGCGGGATCCTCGCCGACCGCTCGACCGCGGTCTGGCGCGGGATGATCAAGGTCGACCCGGGCGCCCAGCAGACCGACGCCTTCCAGGAGTGCCGCAACCTGCTGCTCAGCCACGATGCCCACGCCGACGCGATCCCCGGCCTCGAGATCCTCGCCAACGACGTCCGCTGCACCCACGCCGCCGCGGTCGCCCAGATCGACCGCGACCAGCTCTTCTACCTGTCCTCGCGCGGCCTCGGGGACCAGGACGCCCGCCGCCTCGTCATCGACGGCTTCCTCCAGGCCCTGGTGGAGCGGCTGCCGGCCGGCGAGGCGCGCGACTCGATGTCCGCGGCGCTCGAGCGCCGGCTCGAAGAGATCCTCTAGGCGACCTGGCCGCTCGAAGAGGCATCCGGGAGACCGGGCTGGCAGTCGATCGCGGCGGACGAGTTACGGCGGCTACGTGCCCGCCTTTTCGTCCTGGCTCTCCTCCTCCCGCTCCTCGCGACGCTGGACGATCGTGGTGCGGATGATCGAGAAGAGGACGATCAGGACCGGCGGGATGTAGAGCGTCCACATGTAGTGGCCGACGTGGGCTAGGAGGATCGTCATCGCGTCATTGGTTCGCCGCCGACAGGAGGTACAGCCCGAGGCAGGTGAACCCCACCATGACAGCCAGCATCCAGTACTGCGAACGGGCCGCCTGCTTCGGATCCCCCCAGAGGGCCACGGCGCGGTCGTGGGCGAGGACCAGACCCGCCACGTGGCCGACCACGAGCGCCGCGACCTGGAAGTACCAGATCGCGTTCGCGCCGAGGGCGCCGTAGTCGATCCCGCCCGACGCGGTCCCGAAGAGGTCGGAGCCTTCCCCGAGCGGGTCGGACAGCAGGTACGTGAACTGCGCCTGCTCCTGGAAGGCGAAAAGGCTGAAGTAGTGCGCCGCGAGGTATGCGAACGCGATCGGGATCAGCGACGGCGCGAAGGCGCGGATCAGATCCCGGAACGGCGGCGCGCCGCGGACGGTCCGCATGCCCCACACGCCCGCGAGGTAGGTCGCGGCGATCGCGGCGATCGCCACCAGGAGGAAGAGGGTCTCGGCGAGGCGCCGCGACGCGACCAGGCCGACGTCCTGGTCGACCAGCCACTCGAAGACGTTCTCGATCGGCTGCCTGAGGGGGCCCTCGGCGGCCCCGTCGTATGCGGTGCTGCCGATCGATGCCACGACCACCGCAGCCGATCCGGGCACCGCCGCCCAGCCGGTCGTACCGGCCAGCATGCGCCGCACTCCGAGGCGGCCCTCCCGGGCCGCGAAGGATCCGATCCGGCCGAACATGCCGAAGTACACCGAGAAGGTCTCGCCGCGATCGCACCAGCGCTCCGTGCCGAACACCACCATCATCGCGAGCGTGTACGCCGTGTATGCGATCGTCGCCCTTGCGGTGGTCTCCGGGTCGAGACCGACCGAGACGGCGCCGCTCGCCCCGTAGATGACCTCGAGCCAGACGAACGCGACGACTCCCACCGCCGCCGGCCAGCGGCCCAGGCGCTCCGGGTAGGGCGCGTGCACCGGCCCCTGTCCCACCAGGCGCCGGAACGCAGAACCGGCCGCTCGTCCGATCGCGCGCCAGGGGTTGAAGACGCGGAAGACGTCCCCGAACAGGACACCCAGCAGCGGGAAGCCGAGCCAGCACGTCACGAACACGAACGTCAGGGAGAAATTGCGATCCGGCGCGACCGTCCCTTCGAGGCCGGAGTAGATCGTCAAGCCGAGCAGGAAGACGCCGACCAGCCCGTAGAGCGCCTGGGTCGCCGGGTGGAGCAGCGCCCTCAAGACGCCCCCTCCGAGCGGCCGCCATCTCTCGTCCTCGAAGCGAGCCGTCTTCCAGGCGACCGACAGTGCGTAGAAGGAGGCGACGAGAACGAGCGAGGCGGCCCAGGCGAAGAGCCACTCCGGGATCGGCAGGTCCTCCTTCTGGGCCAGCGCATGCGCGAGCGGAAG
>DATFPK010000103.1:0-10390 GCA_035264885.1 Solirubrobacterales bacterium | reverse complement strand
CGAGGTCCTCGCGTGAGCGGCATCGACGTCACCCTGGGAGAGGTGGCCGCGTCGGTCGCGCTGGTCGCGGTCGCCGCCGCGATCTCCTTCTGGCTGCGGGCGGGCCTGGAGGAGGACATCGGCGTCGCGCTGGTCCGCTCGTTCATCCAGCTCACCGCGATCGGCTTCGTGATCCAGGCGATCTTCGACGAGGACTCGCTGCTCCTCGTGCTCGCCCTCCTGATCGTGATGGTCTTGTTCGGCGCCGTGACGGCGCGGTCGCGGGCCCGGCACGTGCCCGGGGCGTTCGGCCCGCTCCTGGTGGCGCTGGCGCTGGCCGGAGCCGGCACGCTCGGTCTCGTCGTCGCGCTGGGGATCTTCCCGGCCGAGCCGCGTTACCTCGTCCCCGTGGGCGGGATGGTGATCGGCAACGCGATGACCGCCTCGGCGGTGGCGCTGAACCGGCTGGGCGACGAGATATCGGACAGCCGGGCGCGGATCGAGGCGACGCTGGCGCTCGGCGCCCCGGCCCGCGAGGCCGCGGCGCCGACCGTGAGGCGGGCGCTGCGCTCGGGGATGATCGCGCTGGTCGACTCGACCAAGACGACGGGGCTGATCTTCTTCCCCGGCACGATGGTCGGGATGCTGTTGGCCGGGGCCGATCCGGTCGACGCCGTGCGCCTCCAGCTGATCCTGCTCTACACGCTGCTCGGCTCGGTCTCGATCGCCGCCCTCGCCGCCACCACCCTTGCCTACCGCAACTTCTTCACGCCTGCCCACCAGCTCCGCGAGCCGGCATCCTGACCGTTCCGTGGCCCAAAACCGCGGAATACGCAGGGGAACGGGCCACACGAGCGGTCAGGGGCAGCACCAGCCCTCGACCCGGGGGAAGGCGCCGGTCGCGGCCCCGGGCGAGAACTCGGCCGAGATGTCCCCGACCGAGCGCACCCGACCGGTCTCGACCTCCTCCGATCGCTTTCTGCATGGAGTACGGCCGACGCGGCCCGAGAGGTCCCTCTCGGGCGGGGTCTAAGCTCCGCCGCCGTGGCGAGCCGGATCTTCAGCGGCATACAGCCCACGGGGCGAAAGCACCTGGGCAACTACATCGGCGCGATCCGGCAGTACGTCGGGGGGCAGGACAGGGCGGACCCCGCGATCTACTGCATCGTCGACCTGCACGCGATCACCGTCGCCTACGACCCCGGCGAGCTGCGCGAGCGCGTCCACGACACGACCGCGATCCTGCTCGCCGCCGGGCTCGACCCCGAGCGCTGCATCCTCTTTCGCCAGTCCGACGTGCGCGAGCACAGCGAGCTGACCTGGCTGCTCTCCTCGGTCACCTCGCACGGCGACCTCAACCGGATGCACCAGTTCAGGGAGAAGTCGGTGCAGCAGCGGGAACTGGTCTCGGCGGGGCTCTTCTTCTATCCGGTCCTCCAGGCGGCCGACGTGCTCGCCTACCTCGCCGACGAGGTCCCGGTCGGCGAGGACCAGCGCCAGCACGTCGAGCTGATGCGGGAGGTGGCCAGGCGCTTCAACGAGCGCTTCGGGGAGACCCTGGTCGAGCCCGAGGTCCGGGTCCCCGAGGTCGGCGCGCGGATCATGGACCTCCAGGAGCCGGAGCGGAAGATGTCGACGACCGGAGCGACCGACGCCGGCACCCTGTACGTCCTCGACGAGCCCGACGCGATCCGCAGGAAGCTGGGCAGCGCCGTCACCGACTCCGGCCGAGAGGTCGTCCGCTCACCCGACAAGCCCGGCGTCACCAACCTGATCGACATCCTCGCCGTCGCCCGGGGCTCGGGGCCCGACGCCGTCGAGCACGAGTTCGAGGGCACCGGCTACGGCGAGTTCAAGCAGGTGGTCGCCGAGTCTGTGGTCGAGTACCTCGCGCCGGTGCGGGAGCGCTACGGCGAGCTGCGCGGGGACCCGGCCGGCCTCGAGGACGCGCTCGGGCGGGGCGCGGAGAAGGCGCGGTCGATCGCATCGGGCGTGGTCGCTGAAGTCCGCGACCGGATGGGGATCGGCCGCGCGCCCGGGTAAGGTTCCCGCCGTGAGAGGGAAGGCAGGTCCAGGGGCCCTCGCGGCCATCGTCTCCGCGCTGGCCGTGCTCGCGCCGGCGGCCGGCGCGGCAATCGTCCTCGACGGCGCCAAGGGCCAGCCGATCGACACCACCCAGGCCGGGGCGGAGACGCGTTTCCGCCTCCACGTCGACGTGAAGGGCGACGAGGCGGACGACCTGAAGGATCTGACGACCCGGCTTCCCAGGGGCATAACGCCGAACGCCGACAACCCCAGTTGCCCGACGCACACCTTCCAGAACGGCAAGTGCCCCGACAACACGCAGATCGCCAACACGACGGTGCGCCTGACGGTCTATCTGCCCCCGCTCGGCGTCCCGGACGAGCAGGTGGTCCCGGGCCGGGTCTTCCAGCTCGCCCCGGAGACGGGACTGCCGAAACTGGGGATCCTGCTGGAGCCGAGCCCGCCCGCCGACGAGGCGCGCCAGATCGCCGAGGTTCGGATCAACCAGCAGCTGAACGTGCTGGAGAACACGGTCCGGGACTTCCCGACGAAGGCCAGCATCAGCAACGGGGCGGTCCAGCCGGAGATCCGGATCCGGGCGCTCGACATCGTGCTCTTCAAGTCGTTCATCAAGAACCCAGCGGCCTGCTCCAGCGTGACGACGACCTTCATCGGCAACAGCTACGGCGCGCCGGGCACGGAGTCGAGCTCCTCGGACTCCTACACGCCGACCGGGTGCGGCCCCGGGAGGGTGGCTCGCTGCGCCGGCCGCAAGGTCACCGAGTCCGGCACCGGCAAGAGCGAGACGATCAAGGGCACCCCGCGGCGTGACGTGATCGATGGCCGCGGCGGCCGCGACGTGATCCGCGGCCTCGGCGGCAACGACGTCCTCTGCGGCGGCCCCGGACCCGACCGCCTGATCGGCGGCAAGGGCAAGGACCTCCTGTTCGGGCAGGCGGGCAACGACACCTTGATCGGCGGACCCGGCAGGGACCGCCTCGCCGGCGGCGCCGGCAAGGACACCCTGCGCCAGTAGGCGCCGCGGAGCCCCGCGGTCGCGTCCGGGAGCGACCGCTACCGTTGGCGCCGTGATGCGTCGGTGACCGTCCGGGAGCTCGACCTCGACCTGGAGGTCTTCGCGGGCCCGTTCGACCTCCTGCTCGCGATCGTCCTGCGCGAGGAGATCAGCCTGCTCGAGGTTGAGCTGGGGGAGGTCGTCGCCGCCTACGTCGCCCACCTGGAGCGCGAGGGGGAGCTCGACCTCGAGGTCGCCACCGAGTTCCTCGTCCTGATCGCTGCGCTGCTCGAGATGAAGTCGCGGCTGCTCCTGCCCGCCGCCGAGGAGGAGGGCATCGACCCGACCCCCGAGGAGGCAGTGGACGAGCTGGTCGCGCGGATGCTCGAGTACCGCCGCTACAGCGATGCGGCCGCGATGCTCGCCGAACGGTTCGAGTCCCAGCGCGGCTACCTGCACCGCTCGGCGCCGCTGCCACCGGAGCTGCGACGCGTGGCGCTCGACGCCGCGACAGCCGCCTATGACCCCGAGCAGCTCGCCGGCGCGATCGGCGGCCTGCTCTCGGTGCCGCCCGCCCCCGACACCAGCCACATCCGCCCGACCGTCTCTTTGGAGCGCCGCCTGCGCGTGCTGCGCGAACTGCTGGCCTGCCGCGACAGCTTCGACTTCGACGAGCGGTTCGGCGGGGAGGACCGGCTGACGCAGGCGGTGACCTTGTTCGCGCTGCTCGAGCTGTATCGGAAGGGTGAGGTGACGTGGGAGCAGAGGAAGCCCTTCGGGCCGATTGAGATTCGTCGCCAGTCGCCGGTCGAGACCCGTCGCCAGCCGCCGGTCGTCAGTCGCTCGGGGGGTGGCGCGTGAGGGACCTGGCGAGGACGGTGGAGGCGCTCCTGTTCCTGTCGCCGCAGCCGGTCTCGGTGGAGGAGCTGGTCGAGGCGACCGAGGCCCGCGAGGGCCAGGTGGCCGAGGCGCTCGAGGTCCTGCGCGAGGACCTGGGTGAGGGGAGGCGAGGGGTGGTGCTGCGCGAGGTGGGCGGCGGCTTCGCGCTGGCGAGCGACCCGGGCTCCGAGGAGGCCGCCCGGCGTCTGCTGGCAAAGCCGAGGACGCCGCCTCTGACCCAGGCCCAGGCCGAGACGCTGGCGATCGTCGCCTACCTCCAGCCAGTCTCACGGCCGGAGATCGCCCGGATCCGCGGCGTCGCCTCGGAGTCAGCGGTCCAGACCCTGACCGAGCGCGGGTTGATCGAGGAGTCCGGCCGCTCCCGCTTCGGCGCTGTGATCCACCGGACGACGGCGCTCTTCGAGCGTCAGTTCGGCCTCTCCGGCCTCGACGCGTTGCCCGATCCTTCTCGGTTCGACCCCACGCCGGAGGACGCGCGCGACCTGCGCGAGCGCCTGATCCGGGCCGGGGACCAGCGCGCCACCACCTGAGCGGTTCGGCCGGCCCCTGCGGTGGCGGTGGACAATCCGAGCGTGCGCCTGGCCAAGTACCTCGCTCACGCGGGAGTCGCCTCCCGTCGCGCCGCCGAGCAGCTGATCGCCCGCGGCCGGGTGACGGTCGGAGGGCAGGTCGTCACCGACCCCGCTCGCGCGGTCACCGCCGCGGACGACGTCCGGGTCGACGGCGGCCCCGTCGAACCCGAGCCGCGGGAGGTCTGGGTCCTCAACAAGCCGGCCGGCGTCGTGTCGACCGCCAGGGAGCCGGGCCGGCGGCGGGCGGTCGTCGACCTGGTCGAATCCGACGCGAGGCTCTACCCGGTCGGCCGCCTCGACGCCGACTCGACCGGCCTGCTGGTGCTGACCAACGACGGCGAGCTCGCCAACCGGCTGACCCATCCGCGTCACGGCGTCGCGAAGACCTACCGCGTGGAGCTTCGCCGTCCGCCCGGAGAGCGCGACCTGCGCCGCCTCGAGCGCGGTGTCCGCCTCGAGGACGGCCCCACGCAGCCCGCCCGGGTACGCCGGACTGGTGAGCGCGAGGTCGAGATCACGCTCCGGGAGGGGCGCAACCGCCAGGTGCGGCGGATGGTTGAGGCGGTCGGCAACGAGGTCCGGGATCTCTGCCGCGTCCGGCTCGGGTCGCTCGGCCTGGGGCGGCTCGAGCCGGGCGAGGCGCGCCGGCTCGGCGAGGATGAGGTTCGCCGCCTCTGGGAAGATTCGCGGCCGTGACCGACCCGGCCGACACCCGCCTGTTCGCCGTGCGTGGCGCCGCGCGGGCTGAGCTCGACGAGCCCAACGCGATCCTCGCCGCGACCGAGGAGCTGATGCGCGAGCTGATGGACCGCAACGACCTCGCCCCCGAGGCGATGATCAGCTGCATCTTCACGACCACCGAGGACCTGACCGCCGAGTTCCCGGCGGTCGCCGCCCGCCGGGTCGGGCTCGAGAACGTGCCGCTCCTCTGCGCCCGTGAGATCGCCGTGCCGGGCTCGATGCCGCGGGTGATCAGGGTCCTCGTGCACTACTACGCGCCGGCCGGTCACGGACCGGCGCACACGTACCTGGGCGAGGCGCGGGCGCTTCGCTCGGACTTGCACGCGGCGCAGTGACGTCGGGCTCGGAGCTTTGGCTCCGGCACCAGCAGGTCAGGCGGCGAAGCCGCCGCAAATAATCTAGGAGCGATGGTTACGTTCGCGCAGAAGCTGGCCCGGATGCCCGGCTACCAGGCCGGGGTCCCGAAGGGCAAGGCGCCGGAGTCAATCGGGGCCGAGGGGATCGCGCAGCTCGCCTCGAACGAGTCGCCGTTCCCGCCCCACCCGGAGGTCGTCGAGGCGATCGCCCGCGCAGCGGCATCGATGAACCGGTATCCGGACCCGGCGGCGACCCTGCTGCGTCGCCGCTTGGCCGACCGCTACGACACCGACCCCGCCCGGATCGCCGTCTCCAACGGCTCCTGCGAGATCCTCCTGGCGGCGGCGCTGGCGCTCTGTGAGCCGGGCGACGAGATCGTCTACGCCTGGCCCGCCTTCTCGATCTACCCGTACCTGGCGGCGCTCGCGGGCGCCCGCGAGATCCGCGTGCCGCTCGCCGCGGAGGACGTCCACGACCTCGACGCGATCCTGACCGAGGTCACGGCGGCGACCCAGCTCGCCATCGTCTGCAACCCGAACAACCCCACGGGCACCTACCTACCGGCCGGCCGGATCGCCGACTTCTGCGAGCGGATGCCGGGCCACGTGACGGTGATCCTCGACGAGGCCTACATCGAGTACCAGGGGGTCGACGACCCCGACTCGACCGTTGACCTGCTCGCCCGCTTCCCGAACCTCGTCCTCCTGCGGACGTTCAGCAAGTGCTACGGCCTCGCCGGCCTGCGGGTCGGGTACTCGATCTCGGCGCCGAAGTTCCGAACCGCCGTCGACGCCGTGCGCCAGCCGTTCAGCGTCAACGCCCTGGCCCAGGCGGCCGCCGCCGAGGCGATCCTCCACGGCGACGACGTCCTGCGCCGGGTCGAGGGCAACATCGCCGAACGGATCCACGTCGAGGACGGACTCGCCGAGCTCGGCCTGGCGACCGCCGACTCGCAGGCCAACTTCTCCTGGGCCGGCCTCGGCGAGGCCGGCGAGGAGGAGGAGGAGGAGGAGGTGGTGGTGGTCGCCGCCCTCGCCGAGCGCGGCGTCTTCGTCCGCGCCGGCACGCCGCTCGGCGGTCCCGGTCACATCCGCGTCACCTACGGCACCCGCTCCGACAACGACCGCTTCCTCGTCGCTCTGGGCGAGATCCTCTAGCCAACCCGACGGGTACGTGGTACAACCCAACGACCTTGAAGCGCCCGGGCACCACCGCGAGCACCACCGGCACCCAAGCCGCGCTCCCGGCTGCCCGAAGCGGTTACTGGTATTGGCGATTTAGCTAGGCGTCCGGCACGCGGCCCCTCGCCGCGCATCCGAGTTCTCGACCGCCGGGCGCCGTTCCCACGTCGCGTGCATGGCCTTTTTGGCCGCAAGCGCGCAGAAAGTACGATCTTCCGGCTTTGGAGAGAGGCAGCGACAAGATGATGATCGGGGTGGAACAGAAGACGCGGGACCGGGTTCGCGACCGCCGCATCGAGCGGATCGTCGAGCTCGCGCCGCCGGTCATGCTGCTCGAGGAGCTGCCGCTGGGCGACGGTCGCGAGGAGGCCGTGATCGCCGGGCGCCAGGCGGTCGTCGACGTCCTCGGGAGGAGCGACGACCGGCTCCTCGTCGTGGTCGGCCCCTGCAGCGTCCACGACGTCGAGGCGGCGCACGAGTACGCGCAGCGGCTCAGCCGGGTCGCCGGCGAGCTCGGCGAGGACCTGCTGATCGCGATGCGCGTCTACTTCGAGAAGCCGCGGACCACCACCGGCTGGAAGGGCCTGATCAACGACCCACACCTCGACGGCAGCGGCGACGTCAACACCGGCCTGCGGCTCGCCCGGATGCTGCTGCTCGAGGTCCTCGACCTCGGCCTGCCGATCGGCTGCGAGTTCCTCGACCCGATCACCCCGCAGTACATCGCCGACGCGGTCTCCTGGGGCGCGATCGGAGCCCGCACGGCCGAGAGCCAGATCCACCGGCAGCTCGGCTCCGGCCTCTCGATGCCGATCGGCTTCAAGAACCGGACAGACGGCGACGTCCAGGTCGCGGTCGACGCGGTCCGCGCCGCCTCGGTCTCGCACGCGTTCGCCGGGATCGACGACAACGGCGCGCCGGCGATCCACCACACGACCGGCAACCCCGACGGCCACGTGATCCTGCGCGGCGGCCGGGGGGGACCGAACTTCGGCCGCGACGACGTCGAGGCGGCACTGGCGCGGCTGCGCGCCGCCGGCCTCCCCGAGCGGCTGGTGATCGACGCTTCGCACGACAACAGCCGCAAGGACCCCGAGCGCCAGTCCGCAGCGGCGGGCGAGATCGCCGACCAGGTGGCGGGCGGCAGCACCGCCATCGTCGGCGTGATGCTGGAGTCCTTCCTGGTTGCGGGGCGACAGGACCTCACCGATGAGGCGTCGCTGACCTACGGGCAGTCGATCACCGACGCCTGCATGGACTGGGACGGCACCATCTCGGTGCTCGGCCGCCTCGCCGAGGCGGTCAGGGCGCGCCGCGCCGGATGAAGGTCGCGGTCCTCGGCGTCGGCCTGATCGGCGGTTCGATCGGGCTGGCGGCGCGGCGCCGCCTCGATGCCGAGGTCAGCGGCTTTGACGCCCGCCGCGAGAGCCTGGACGGCGCCGTCGAGGCGGGCGCCATCGACTCGATCGCTGACTCGGTCGCCCACGCCTGCGCGGGCGCCGACGTCGTCTTCTGCGCGGCGCCGGTCGGCGCCCTGCCGGTGCTGGTCGCCGAGGCGCTGGCGGCGGCCGGGTCGGAGTGCGTCGTCACCGACGTCGGCTCCACCAAGCGGGAGATCGTCGCCGCGGCGGGGGACGACGAGCGCTTCATCGGCGGTCACCCGCTTGCCGGTGCCGAGACGGCCGGGATCGAGAACGCCCGCGCGGACCTCTTCGACGGCGCCCGCTGGTACCTGACGCCGACCGAGCGCTCCAGCGGCCTCCTCTACGACCGGCTTCAGCGGGCCGTCGCCGAGCTCGGTGCCCGGCCCCAGGCGATCGATCCCGACTCCCACGACCGGCTGATGGCGACCATCAGCCACCTGCCGCACGTCCTCGCCAACGTCCTGGCCGCCCAGGCCGCCGACGAGCTCACCAGGGACCCCGGCCGCCTGCCCGAGGTCGGCCCGAGCCTGCGCGACACCACGCGCGTGGCCGGTGCCAACCCGGCGATCTGGGGGGACATCTTCGCCGCCAACCGCGAGGCGGTCGCAGACGTGGTCGAGGCCGCCGCGGAACGGTTGCGCGAAGCGGGCCGGCTGATCCGCGAGGGAGATCGCGACGACGTCGCGGCCTGGCACGCCGCGGCCGGCGCGGGCCGGCGAGCGCTGGTCGAGGCCGAGGCCGGCGGCGGCGCGCTCCGGGAAATCCGCGTGCGGGTGCCGAACCGGCCGGGGACGGTGGCCGAGCTGGCGCTGGCCCTCGGGCGCGGCGGGGTCAACATCGAGGACATGGCGCTCTACCCGGCCCAGGACATGTCGTCCGGCGCGATCTCGCTCTGGGTCGCCGGCTCAGGGGAGGCCGAGCGCGCCGCTGCCCTGGTCCGCGGCCTGGGCCACTCCGTCTCCGTGGTCGGTCAGAGCGGCTGAGCATGGAGCGCCGCTTCGAGCCGGCCGGGCGCCTCGCAGGGCGCCTGCGCCCCCCGGCCGACAAGAGCATCTCCCACCGTGCCGCGCTGATCGGCGCGATGGCCGACGGAGAGACGGCCGTGAGTAACTACCTCGACTCCGCCGACACGGGATCGACCGTGGCGGCGGTGCGCGCCCTCGGCTCCGGGGTGGAGGCGGGAGCAGGCGGGGACCTCCGCATCCGGGGGGTCGGCCTCCGCGGCGCCCCCAGCGCCGCGATCGACGTCGGTAACGCGGGCACCCTGCTGCGGGTCCTGCCCGGATGGCTCGCGGGGCAACCCGAGGGGGAGTGGACCCTGGACGGCGACGACTCGATCCGCCGCCGCCCGGTCGACCGTGTCGTCGAGCCGCTGCGGCTGATGGGGGCACGGGTCGCGGCCGAGGACGGCCGCCCACCGCTCCGGGTCGCGGGCGCGCCGCTCAGCGGGATCGACTACGGGCTGCCGGTTGCCAGCGCCCAGGTCAAGTCGTGCCTGCTTCTCGCGGGCCTGCTGGCCGAGGGCGAGACTGCGGTGGCCGAACCGGCACCGACCCGTGACCACACCGAGCGCCTGCTGGGCGCCGCCGGCGCCGAGGTGAGCAGCGATGCCGGGCGCATCCGGGTCGCCCCGGCCGACGGGCTCGCGCCCGTCGAGATCGCCGTGCCCGGCGACTTCTCCTCGGCGGCGTTCTTCCTCGTCGCGGCACTGCTGGTCCCCGGCGGAGAGGTGACCCTCGAGGGCGTGGGTCTCAACCCGACCCGGACCGGCCTGCTGCGGGTGCTTGAGCGAATGGGCGCGGCGGTCGAGGCCGAAGAGGAAGGCGAGTCCGGCGGCGAGCCGGACGGGAGCCTCCGCGCCCGCCACTCCGAGCTGCGGGCCACCGAGGCCGGCGGGGACGTGATCCCGTTGGCGATCGACGAGCTGCCGCTCGTCGCGCTGGCGGGCTGCTTCGCCGAGGGCACGACTGTCATCCGCGATGCCGCCGAGCTGCGCCGCAAGGAGTCCGACCGGATCGAGACCGTCGCGGCTGCGCTGCGCGCCATGGGCGCCGAGGTCGAGACCGCCGAGGACGGGCTCGCGGTGACCGGCACGGGTGGGCTGCGCGGCGGCCGCGTCGACGCGGCCGGGGACCACCGGATCGCGATGATGGCGGCCGTCGCCGCCCTTGCCTCGCGCGAGGGCGCCACGGTGGC
>DATFPK010000102.1:0-1944 GCA_035264885.1 Solirubrobacterales bacterium | reverse complement strand
GCTGGGCCGCGACATGCGACTGACGGCGCCGGCGATGGCCGCGGAGGTCGCCGCGGGACTCGTGGCCGAGGGCGTTCACGTCCTCGACGCCGGCATGGTGGCGACGGAGATGCTCTACCACCTGGTGGGGTCGCGGGACCTCGACGGTGGAGCGATGGTCACCGCGTCGCACAATCCAAAGCCCTACACCGGGTTGAAGCTGGTCCGCGAAGGGGCGCTGCCGCTGTCGGGCGACGCCGGGATCGGGAAGGTACAGACCGAGATCGAGGCCGGGCTACCCGACCCACCCGGAGGCGGCGAGGTGGAGCCGGTCGAGATCGCCGCTGACTTTCGCCGGCACGTCGCCGGGATGATCGATCGGTCCGCCGTGCCCCCGCTGACCGTGGTCGTCGACGGCGGCAACGGCATGGCGGGGCCGATGGTGGGCCCGATCCTCGGAGACCTGGGCCTCGATCTCCGCGAGCTCTACTTCGAGCCGAACGGGGAGTTTCCCGGCCACGAGCCGAACCCGCTGCTGCCGGAGAACCGTGAGCTGATCGTCAACTCGGTCCGCGAGGAGGGCGCCGACCTCGGCATCGCCTGGGACGGCGACGCCGACCGCTGCTTCTTCATCGACGCCGAGGGCACCTTCTGCGACGGCGACTTCATCTGCGCGCTCCTCGCCCGCTCGATCCTCGCCAAGGAGCCCGGCGCGACGATCCTCTACGACCCGCGCTCGAGCCGGGCGGTGCCCGACACCGTCGCCGACGCCGGTGGCCGGTCCGGCCTATCCCGGGTCGGCCATGCCTTCTTCAAGCAGCGGATGCGCGAGGCGGAGGCGGCGTTCGGCGGCGAGGTCTCCGGCCACTACTACTTCCGCCGCTTCTGGTGCGCGGACTCGGGCACGATCCCGGCCCTGCTCGTCCTCGAGCTGCTGGGCCGCGAGCGCCGCACCCTGGCGGAGCTGATGACCGCGTTCCGGTCCCGCTACTTCATCTCCGGGGAGATCAACTCGGAGGTGGAGGACCAGGGGGCGAAGATGCGCGGGATCGAAGAGCGCTGGTCAGACGGCGAGACCACCAAGCTCGATGGCGTGTCGATCGACTACGCCGACTGGCACTTCAACGTCCGCCCGTCGAACACCGAGCCGCTGCTGCGCCTGAACCTCGAGTCCCTCGTCTCGCGCGAGGACATGGAGCGAAAGCGAGACGAGGTCCTCGCCGTGATCAGGTCGTGACCCCGGCCGATGCGCTGTCTGCCGAGGCGGCGCTCGACCGGGTTAGCGAGGCGGGCATCCACGTCCTGCGGATCCCGACGCCGTTCGCGGTCGGAAGGGTCAACTGCTACCTGCTCGAGGACGACCCGCTCACCCTGATCGACACCGGGCCCAACTCGGGCAAGGCGCTCGACGAGCTGGGCAACCAGCTGCGCGAACGCGGCCATTCGATCGAGGACCTTGAGCTGATCATCCTCACGCACCAGCACATCGACCACCTCGGGCTCGTCGAGATCCTCGTCGACCACTCCGGCGCCGAGGTCGCGGCGATCGACCTCGCAGTCGACCGGCTGGCCGACTTCGGCGAGAGCTCCGAGGAGGAAGACCGCTTCGCCGGAGACCTGATGCGCCGCCACGGCATCCCCGAGGAGGTCGTCTTCGCCCTCCAGAGCGTTTCTCGCAGCTTCCGCGGGTGGGGCGCGAAGGCGAGGGTCACGCGGCCGCTCCGCGACGGCGAGGTGATGGAGTTCCGCGACCGTCGCCTCCGGGTCCTCCACCGTCCGGGCCACAGCCCGTCCGACACCGTCTTCTGGGACGAGGAACGCCGGATCCTCTTCGCCGCCGACCACCTGATCGCCCACATCTCGTCGAACCCACTGCTTTCGCGGCCCCTCGGCGGATCAGAGCGCCAGGAAGACGGGGGCGGCGGCAGGCGCCAGGCCCTCGTCGAGTATTTGGAGTCCCTGCAG
>DATFPK010000101.1:0-9996 GCA_035264885.1 Solirubrobacterales bacterium | reverse complement strand
CGTCACTGGGATCCCGACGCATGAATCGGCCCCTGATGATCCGCCCGCTCCTGTGGCCGACGATCGCGGTCACCGCCGGCCCTAATCCCCGGGATTCGACTGCCGGCGCTGGCGGAACCTTCCATCCCGGGATCGGGCCGTGCATGATCGCGCCGGCCCGGCGCCAAAGTCCCGTCTTGACACTCGAGCGGAACCCTGGTCACCCAACTTCAACGTTGCCGACGCCACCTCGGCGCGAAGAATCCGCATCTCCTACTGTCGCCGCCCCACGAACTCGACCCATGGATCGTTGAGGCTCCGCCCGCTCCAGCAATCGGCGAATTGCGGGTCCGGCCGCAACCGGCGATAGGAGAACTGCCCAGTGATCGTGTCCCGGTGGACAGAACCTCGTATCTTCCTGGTCACCTGGACCAGCGATTGCTCGGCCGTGAAGGTCCAGCCCCCGCGGTTCCTGATCGAGCGCCTGTTGAAGCCGAAGGGCTCGTGCTTGGTAGATCCGTCGCTGCAATGCAAGGCGTGGGTCCCTGTAATCGTCACGACCTTGCGCCTCTGCGCCTTTATCTCGACCTTGAACCCCTGGGTTACCACCGAGTAGGTCGTAACGGGGCGGGCAGCAAAGCGGACCCACGGGTCATCTTGCCTTCCGGTTCGGCACTGCTTACGAAAGAAATCCTCCGCGTAGAGGCGCCCGGTCACCAGCTTCGCGTGAGCGGTCCCGTTGACCCGGAACTGTGAGGACCCCTCACTGCCAGAGTGCCTCCGAAGACCGCTGTGGAAGCGTCCTGTCTTCGGGTCGACGGGCAGCGCTTGGAAGCCGGTGCCGAGAAGGTGGGCACCTCCGCCTTCGCAGTGCACCTTGACGAAGAAACCGATGTCGATGCGATGGCGGGCGTGCGTCTGCGCGTCCAGGAAGACGACCGATCTGCTTGCGATGTACTCCTTCGCAGACACAGAAGAAGCCATCACTCCGACCGCGGCAAACACCACTAGCGCGATTGCGAGTCGCCGAACGGAGAGTCGCATGGATGCTCTAGAACACGAGTCCGGCGAGAAAGTCTTGGATGTCGGCTGCCGAGCGGCGCGCATCGATACCTCGGCAATCGTTTTCATCGAGCGGCAGTCCGCCGTCAGCTGCGACGCGGGAACGTGGTTGAGGAATTCGCCATGCGGGACGAACACTCGCTGATTCGTCGACTGGCCGAGAAGCGGTTGCGCGAAGCACCCGCGGGAGCATCCCGCGCTTAGGCTAGTTCGAACCCGCGGCACTCCATAGGAGCTCCCGGTGTGGCGAGGGGCTGATCACGTCACACCGCTTCAGGGCGGAATCTCGCCACTCTCCTTGCGCGCCGCCCCTTCCTCGATGAACAGCCGCCCAAAGCCAGTGCTGATTCGACTGATCACGGCTGCCGAGTCTGGGTTCTCCATTAACTCGAAGAGCCTCGGATCATGGTTCTTCTCAGGCACGTGAAAGATCGCGTTGCGGCATCGGCGAAGGGGCCCTGACATTGACTCGATATCCGACACCAGAGGACCACGGAGGTCAATGTCGCGTGCCTGAAAGCCCTCGATCACGACCCAAAGCAGGGCGTACCAGAGATACATCGCAACGAAGCACTCACTAGCCAGGAAGGCCTCATCCTCTGCTGGCCCTTTGGAATCTGGCAACAAGTGCTTGAAGCGTGATCGCTGCAGATTGGCCGCGATCCAGTGGCGATGCAGGAGAACCACCTGGTTCACGTCGACGCCCTCAAGGGGTCGATGAGCCGCGCTCTCTTGCCATTCCGCCTCGGAGTATTCGAACTCCACGTCCATGAGGTCGAGCCTATTCGGGGACGTTTGGGATCCCGGGCCTCCGTAGACGCCGCGCGATCCACCTGCGATCGCGAATAGCTCTTTCAGGCGGCTTAGAGCGGTCGCGGGCGGCAGCAGACCTGCCTCTCGACAGATGTCGCGCCCTCAGTCTTTCGGCGGTCACAGCGGAAAAACGCCTTTACAAAGCGGAGGGGGTGGGATTCGAACCCACGAGCCGCCTTACGACGGCCAACGGTTTTCGAGACCGCCCCGTTCAACCACTCCGGCACCCCTCCGGGGAGAGCAAGGCTAGCGGCGAGAGTCGCCCGTTCGCCTGGGCCGGAGGAGCGGAGAGGGTGGGATTCGAACCCACGAGGCAGGAAATCCCGCCCACGCGATTTCCAGTCGCGCTCCTTAAGCCACTCGGACACCTCTCCGGGCTCGTGAAGGGTAGCCCGAGCCGGGCGGCGCAGATAGGGTCGGCGCGTGCCCCCGGCCGCCTCGAACCCCGAGGAGACGGTCAGCATCGTCCTCGCCGACGACCACCCGGTCGTGCGAAGCGCGCTGCGGATGCTGCTCGAGGCCGAGGAGGACTTCGAGGTCGTCGCCGAGGCGGGCGACGTCGAGGGCGCGGAGCGCTACCTCCGAGGTCACAAGCCGACCGTCCTCGTGCTCGACCTCAACATGCCCGGCAGCGCCAGCCTGCCGGCGGTCCCCGCGCTGATCGAGTCCTCTCCCGAGACGAGCATCGTCGTCCTGACGATGCAGGACGAGCCCGCATTCGCCCGCCAGGCCCTGCAGGCCGGTGTCCTCGGCTACGTCCTGAAGGAGGCCGCCGACTCCGAGCTCGTCCAGGCGGTCCGGTCGGCCGCCCGCGGTGATACCTACCTCCAGCCCGCGCTGGGCGCGCGTCTCGCCGCGGAGCCCGAGCGCAGCGCCGGGGCCGGGGATCTGAGCGGCCGAGAGCTCGACATCCTCCGCCTGATCGCACTCGGCCACACCAACACCGAGATCGGCGAGCAGCTCCACCTCAGCGTCCGCACGGTCGAGACCCACCGGGCCCACATCCTCCGCAAGCTCAACCTCACGGCTCGCTCGGAGCTGGTCCGCTACGCGCTGGACAACGACCTGGTCGACCTCTAGCCCGGCAGCACGGCCCGCACGACGGTCCCCTCCCCCGGAGCCGAGTCGACCTCGATCCGCCCGCCGGCCATCGCGATCCGCTCCCGCATGCCGAGCAGCCCGAACCCGGCGCCGTCCTCAGTCTCCGGCGCGAACCCCCGGCCGTCGTCCCGGACCAGCAGCTCGACCGCCCCCTCCGCCTCCCCGACCCTGACCTCCACGTGCTCGGCGGCGGCATGCTTCTTGACGTTGGTCAGCGCCTCCTGGACCGTGCGGTAGACGGCGTTCTCGACCTCGCTGCCCAGCCGCCCGGGCCCGGCGCCGTTCCCGCCGGACAGCGAGACCGCGATGTCAACAGCAAAGCCGCCCTCGGCCGCGCTGCGCTCGGCGAGACCCTCGATCGCCGCCGCAAGGCCGATCTCGTCGAGCGCCGCCGGCCGGAGCTCGCTGATCAGCCTGCGCAGGCTCTCGATCTCATCCGCCAACTGTTCGACCGCCTCGCGCGCGGCGGCGTGGACTGCCTCGGCTGAGCCGCGCCGCAGAGCGGATGCCAACAGCACTCGCAGCGCGCCAAGCCCCTGGAGCGTCTCGTCGTGGAGCTCCCGCGCCCAGCGCCCCCGCTCCCGCTCCGCTGCCTCGAGGCTGCGCCGCAGGCTGTCCTCCTCCACCGACTGCGCGGTCGCCACCGCGGTCGCCGCCCCGGCCGCGAACGACATCAGGAGGTCCTCGTCCTCCTCGCTGAACCCGGCGGCATCGCCGAGGCGGTCGAACGCGGCGATCACGCCGAGCGGTTGCCCACGGAACGTGACCGGCACCGTCAAGACGTCTGGCTCCCGGTCCGGGCGCAGCGTCTTGAGGACGCGTCCCGCGGCCGAGGCCTCCAGCGGGACCGACCCCCCACGGGCTTCGCGCTCGACGTCGCCGGTCGCAGCGGCGACGACGAGCCGGTCTCCCTGCCGCATCAGGACCTGCAGCGAACGCGCCTCGACCAGCGCGCGACCCCGCTTCGCGACCGCGCCGAGGATCCGCTCCAGGTCGGTCTCACCGCCGACCGCCCTGGCGACGTCGGTCGATGCGATCAGCTCCCGGACCGCACGGTCCAGCTCCACCTGCCGTTCCTCCGATGCCTCCCGCAGGCGCGCGGTGTCGATCGCGATCGCGGCCCAGGCGGCGATCGCCTCCGCGGTCTCGCGATCCAGCGCGCCAAACCCGCCACCGCGGGGGCCGTAGACCCGCAGCTGCCCCCAGGTCTGGCCGCGGATCTCCACCGCCGCGTCGAGGACCGGGCCCGGCGGCGGATCGGCCGCCGGCGCGTCTGCGTCGAGCAGCGCGCCGTGCCGGGCACCGGTCAGGTCGCGAGCTACCTCGACCAGATCCGCGAGCACCGCTCCCAGGTCGCGGTCGGAGGCGAGCGCCCGGCCCGCCTCGATCAGCCGCCGCAGACGCTGCTCCTCCGTAGCGTCGGATGCCACCGCGCGCCTAATGTAGCGGCGATCTCCGCCTCCGCCCCGATCTGAGCGATGCCGCCCGACCCCAACGACCACGGTCTCCTGAGTGCCGCGGAGACTTCCCTCCTCACCGACCTCTACGAACTCAACATGGCCGCCGGCTACCACCGCGCCGGCATCGACGAGACCGCGATCTTCGAGCTGTTCGTCCGGCGTCTGCCGCCGCGGCGGGACTGGCTGCTCTGCGCCGGCCTCGGGCCCACCCTCCGCCTCATCACCGAGATGCGGTTCGGCCCGCGCGAGCTCGAGTATCTGGAGAGCCGCGGATTCGACTCGTCCTTCCTCGACCGGCTCAGCGTCTTCCGCTTCCGCGGCGACTTCGACGCGATGCCGGAGGGCACGCTCGCCTTCGCCAACGAGCCGCTGCTGCGGGTCACCGCGCCGCGGATCGAAGCCCAGCTCCTCGAGACGCTCCTCCTCAACCAGGTCAACTTCCAGACGATGGCGGCAACCAAGGCCGCCAGGGTCGTGCTCGCGGCAGGCGGCGGCGAGCCCGGCCACGGGGACCGCGTCGTCGACTTCTCGCCGCGTCGCGATCACGGCGTCGACGCCGCGATGAAGGTCGCGCGCTCGGCCGCGGTCGCGGGCTGCGCCGGCACGTCCAACGTCGCCGCGGCGATGCGATATGGGCTGGCGCCGGTGGGCACGATGGCCCACTCGTTCGTCCTCTCCTTTCCCTCCGAGCGGGAGGCGTTCGAGGCCTACCTCGAGGCGTTCCCGGAGAACACGACGCTGCTGGTCGACACTTTCGACGTCGAGGAGGGGGTGCGGAACGCGATCACCGCCTCGCAGGCCACGGGCGTGCCGCTCGGCGGCGTCCGAATCGACTCCGGTGATCTGGTCGCGCTCGCCCGGCAGAGTCGGCGCCAGCTCGACGAAGCCGGGATGCGCGACAGCGAGATCACGGTCAGCGGCGACCTCGAGGAGGTGCGGATCGCCGAGCTGGTCGGCTCCGGGGCGCCGATCGACCGCTTCGGCGTCGGGACCGACCTCGGCACGAGCCGCGACTCCCCGACGGTGAACGGCGTCTACAAGCTGGTCGCCGACCTCGGCGCCGCCGGCTGGCGCGGCGTGCGAAAGCTCTCGGCCCAGAAGGAGACGCTGCCCGGGCCGAAGCAGGTCTGGCGCCGCCGTCAAGGAGGGCTGATGGCCGGCGACCTCGTCGCGCCGGACGGTGAGTCCCACGACGGCGAGCCGCTCCTCGCGCCGTTCATGCGGGGCGGGGAGATCTGCCGCGAGGAGAGCCTGGAGCAGATCGCGGAGCGGGCGCAGCGCGAACTGGCGGCCCTGCCGGAGGAGCTGCGGCAGGCGCAGCCCGGCCCCGCTGCCGCCCCCTACCCGGTGGCGTTCGCGGAGTCCCTGCGGCTGATCGACTGAAGCTCGGCGCTCAGCGCCGGCCGGCGAAGAACTGGCGCAGGAGCAAAGCGCACTCCTCGGCCAGGACGCCGGAGCTGACCTCCGGCCGGTGGTTGAGCGCCGGGTGCCCGAGCACGTCGAGCACGCTGCCCGCCGCCCCGGCCTTCGGGTCTGGGGTCCCGTAGACAACCTGCGGCACCCGCGCCAGCACGATGGCGCCCGCACACATCGCGCATGGCTCGAGGGTTACGTAGAGCGTCGTCCCGGGCAGGCGCCAGCCCTCCAGCAGCTCCGCGGCGGTGCGGATCACGAGCAACTCCGCGTGCGCCGTGGGGTCACGCCGCAGCTCGCGCTCGTTGCCCGCCGCCGCCAGGGGCTCTCCGCCGCGGGCGATCACGGCGCCGATCGGCACGTCCCCGTGCTCCTGGGCCCGCTTCGCCGCGGCGATCGCCAGGGCCATCAGCTGCTGCTGGGTCTCGGGGCTGTCGGGGAACGTCTCCATCGCAGCGGCGCCGCCGGGCGGGCGCATCCGACACTATTGACGGGGAGGGCCGCAGCCGGGGCAACTTAGCTCCCGGCGCCGTGTTCCCTGATGGCCCGGCGCCCACCGCCCCTCCCTCGATGACCGACCGCAGACCCGCCACCACGGCGCTTCGCGCCTTCCTGATTGCCCTGATGGGCCTCGCGATGCTGCTCGCCGCGGCCGGGCCCTCGACCGCCCGCCCGGAGGAGCGACCCGGGGTCGCCCTGGCGAGCGCCCGCTACGCCCCGGGCGAGGTCGTCGTCAAGCTGCGCGGCGAGGCGGGCCGCGCGGTGGCCCTGCCGCCCGGCGTCGGCGTGGGCGAGGCCGTGCGCCGGCTGCGCGGCAAGCCGGGCGTCGCCTACGCCGCACCCAACTACATCGCCACCGCCTCGATCTGGCCGGACGACCCCGGCACGCCCCCGGGACGCCGTGGCCACGCCGGCGACTGGGTGCTAAAGCAGTGGAACTTCCTTCCCTGCGGCCGCGACTGCGGCGCGGCGGTCGCCGCGGCCGAGCCGCACGCGGCCGGTGGAATCGACGCGATCGGCGCCTGGCGCAACCTGCGCCGGTCCGGCCGCCCGGGCGCCAGGGGCGTCACCGTCGCCGTCCTCGACACCGGGATCGCCTACCGGAACACCGGCCGGCGCTTCCGCCGCAGCCCCGACTTCGACCGTCGCCAGTTCGTCCGCGGCCGTGACGTGGTCAAGAACGACCCGCTGCCCCTCGACGAGAACGGGCACGGCACCCACGTCGCCGGAACGATCGCCGAGCGGACCGGCAACGGCATCGCCATGACCGGCCTCGCCTACGGCGCCAAGCTGATGCCGGTCCGGGTCCTCAACCGGCTCGGCAACGGCCAGTCCGACGACATCGCCCGCGGGATCCGCTTCGCGGCCCGCCACGGCGCCGACGTCATCAACATGAGCTTCAACTTCTCCTGCACGGCCTCGGTGCCGCTGGTGCTGGACGCCATCCGCTTCGCCCACCGGCGCGGCGCCGTGATCGTCGCTTCGGTCGGGAACTGGAGCGGCCTGGGGGACAACCCGCGCGAGTGCGTGCAGATGCCGGCCGCCGCGCCGCACGTGATCGGCGTCGGCGGGACGACCGAGTCCGCCTGCCTCGGCGCCTACTCGCGCAGAGGGGCCGACGTCGACATCGTCGCCCCCGGCGGCGGGCCCGGGGACGGCGGCTGCACGGACAGCCGGCCGATCTTCCAGCTCACGTTCTCCGGGGCCGGCTTCAAGCGCTTCGGCCTCCCGGCCGACTACGAAGGCACCTCGATGTCGGCGGCCCACGTCTCGGGCGCCGCCGCCCTGGTCCTGGCGAGTGGCGTGCTGGGCCGGCGGCCGAGCGCCGACCAGGTCGGGCGACGGCTGCTGGCGACCGCCCGTGACCTCGGGGCGCCGGGCCGGGACGACTCCTTCGGTCGCGGCCTCCTGGACGCGGGCGCCGCGACCAGCCCCGCCGGCTCCTGAGCGGAAGCGGTCCGCGCTAGGTCGTGCGGACGATGATCACGCTGCAGGGGGCGTGATGGGAGACCTTGTTCGGCACGCTGCCGAGCAGGAAGCGCCGGGCCCCGGTCATGCCCTTGTTGCCGACCACGATCAGGTCGGCCTTCACCTCCTCGGCGACGTCGAGGATCGCGTCCGCGGGGTCGCCCTCGCGGGCGTGGGTCTGGACCTCCTCGACCCCGTCGTTGCGGGCCGCAGCGGCGGCGTTGTCCAGCGTGATGTTGACGTCCTCGCGCTCGCTGAACTCGTACTGCACGTCACCCGGCGCCTCGCGCGACTCCTCTCGGAGGCGCTGCCGCGGGATCGGCTCGTAGGCGGAGACGACGTCCAGCCGGGCGCCGGCGAGCCTGGCCAGCTCAGCGGCCTGGCGGACCGCCTCGGCGGCGGTGTCCGAGCCGTCGGTCCCAACCACGATGCGGGTGAACACGCTGCGCCTCCTCGTCCTTCGTTCGCGAACCGGGCGGGGGGATACTAACGCGGCAATTCGAGCCCGCGCCACCCCTGGAGGTCGGGGGCGAACACGTACTCGGGGGTCGTCGAGAGCTTGACGATCGCGATCACCATCGAGGCGACGAGGCAGGCGACGAGGACGCCGAGCGCGTACTTCCAGAGGACCGGCACGAGGCGAAAGGGTAGAGGCCGCCGCTCGCCCGCCGCCACCGTCCGCGTAGGCTGGCCCCATGCCGGAGGAAAAGGTTTTCCCGCGCCTGCCCGGCAGCCCCCTACTCGGCAAGGTCGCCGACGGAGTCTGGCTCCTGCGGGGGGAGATCGGGCATGCGATGAACGTCTACTTCCTCGAGGACGGCAGCGGCGGGGTTGTCCAGTTCGACGCCGGCGTCATGCCGATGCGAACGGCGGTCCGCTCGGTCGGGGCCCGGCTGGGCGGCGTCAGGCGGATCATCCTCGGCCACGCCGACTCCGACCATCGCGGCACCGCCCCTTACGTGGGCGCCCCGGTCTACTGCCACCCCGATGAGGTCGAGGGCGCCGAGGCCCGCGGGCCCTACCGCCCCTACTGGGACATGACGAAGCTGACCTTCGCTCCGGTCCGCTGGATCTACCCGCTGCTCCACCACCGCTGGGACGGGGGGCCCGTCGAGGTCGCCGACACCGTCAGCGAGGGGGACGTGGTCTGTGGCTTCGAGGTCCTGCATTTCCCCGGCCACGCCCCGGGCCTGATCGGACTGTGGCGCGAGTCCGACCGGCTGGCGATCGTCAGCGACACGATCTACCTGGTCGACTCCGAGCGGCTGAAGCCCTTGCCCGAGGGAGAGGCGAGCATCCCGATCCCCGCCTGGGACTGGGACGTCGAGAAGACCCGGCGCTCGGCACGCAAGCTCGCCGAGCTCAGGCCTCTGACCGTCTGCGTCGGCCACGAGCCGCCGGTCAGCGGAGCCCACGTCGTACCGATGATCGAGGCGGCCGCCGAGCGCTACCGCAGCTAGCGCCGCCGCACCCGCTCGCAGCGGCGGACCACGTCCTCGCGGTCCACCCGCGCGCGGTCGCGCCCGCGGCCGCAGTCGACCAGGTCCGGGCGGCCGTCGCGCGCCCGGAGGACGTCTCGTCCGGGGCCGCCACGGCTCACATCCCGTCCGGGGCCGCCGCGAAGGAGGTCGGCGCCCTTCCCGCCCCGCAGCCGGTCCCGCCCCCGGCCCCCGTTCAGGCAGTCGCGCCCGCCGAACCCACGCAGGCTGTCGCCGCCGCCACGGCCGAGCAGGCGGTCGCCGAACCGGGTGCCGCGCAGCCTGTCGGGTCCCGGTCCGCCGGCCTTGCGGTTGGCGCAGCGGCCCGGCTTCGGCCCGCCGGCCGCGCCCCCCGCGCCGGGCCCGCGGTCGACCAGGACGACGCGGCCGACGTTGCCCTGCTCGTCGCGGGCGCGGATCGCCACGTAGCGGTCCGCGCCGGCCGGGATCTCGAACGAGACGCGGGAGCCCGCGGCGGCCGGCTCCGGCGCGCCGCCGAGCCGCCGGGCCCCGGCGAAGTTCGACTCGTCGATCGGGCGCGGCGACGTGGCGAGCTGGTAAGCCGCCGGGGTGCCGCAGAGGAGGTCGTCGCCGGGCGACGTGAAGGCGACGCGGCCACCATTGCGCGACGGCGCCTCGGGCTTGCCGGGCAGCGTCGCGTCCCGCCCCAGGTCCCCCGAGTTCGCGAGGTCGTGGTGGAAGCGCGGCCAGTCGCTCGGCGA
>DATFPK010000100.1:0-5785 GCA_035264885.1 Solirubrobacterales bacterium | reverse complement strand
GGGGTGATCGACCGCTTGGAGCGGGCCGGGTTCGCGCGGCGCATCACCGACCCGGAGGACCGCCGCCGCGTCAAGGTCGAGGTGACGCCGGAGTTCTACAAACGGGCCGACAAGATCTGGGGGCCGATGGCAACGGACTGGGAGGCGAGCCTCTCCAGCCGCTTCACCGCAGAGCAGCTCGAGCAGGCCATCGAGTTCCTCCGGACCACCACCGAGGTCGGCCGCAAGCACCTGGAGCGGATCCGAAAGCTGCGCTGAGGTCGAATCCACGGAGCGGCCGCTCCGTCATAGGGTGTCGGCGTGGCGGCGAGCCAGGCGGAGCGCGGCGAGACCTTCCGGTCCCTCCACGAGGGAGAGCCCTTCGTGATCCCCAATCCCTGGGACGCCGGCGCCGCCAAGATGCTCGCCGGCGTCGGGTTCAAGGCCCTCGCCACCACCAGCAGCGGCTTCGCCTTCACGCTCGGGCGGCTCGACGGCGCAGTGACCCTCGACGAGGTCGCCGACCACGTCGCCCTGCTCAGCGACGCGACCGACCTGCCCCTATCGGTCGACCTCGAGAACGGCTACGGGCCATCGCCGGACGACGCGGCGCGGGCGATCGCGCTCGTTGCCGAGGCCGGTGCCGTCGGCGGCTCGATCGAGGACTGGGACCGCGACGAGGGCGTGATCTATGAGCGCGAGCGAGCGGCCGAGCGGATCGCCGCCGCGGCGGAGGCGGCCGCCTCCCTCGATTTCCCCTTCACCCTGACCGGCCGCGCGGAGAACTTCGTGCGCGATCACCCGGACCTCGACGACACGATCGCGCGCCTTCAGGCCTACGGCGATGCCGGCGCCGACGTCCTCTTCGCGCCCGGCCTCCGCAAGGTCGAGGACATCAGGACGGTCTGCGACGCCGTCTCCAAGCCGGTCAACGTGCTCGGCTCGCCGCGCCTCGGCCTCACCATCGACGAGATCTTCGAGGCCGGCGCGCAGCGGATCAGCGTCGGCGGCGGGCTTGCCTGGGCGGCGGTCGATGCGGCGATCGTCGTCGCCGAGCAGATCGCCGACGACGGAGACCTCTCGGGCCTCGGCACGCCAGGTCGCGTCCAGGAGTGGCTCAGGCGCTAGGCGCTACTCCGGCGGCACGTCGGTCGGCATCTTGAGCTGCCGGCCGATCACCTTCGAGAAGGCTCGCTCCGGCAGGTAGCCCTTGAGGCGGGCGGCGATCTTCGCGTCGATACCCACCAGATAGCGGTGCCGGGGGTTGTCCGACTGGATCGCCCTCCAGACCACCTCGGCGACCTTCCGCGGCTGGATGCCGCGGCTCGCGGTCTCGGCGAGGAGCTCGACGAATCGCTCCATCTGCCGGCTGTAGAGCCTGCGGGCGTCCTCGGGCATCGCGGCCAGCTGGTCGTCCGCAGTCTCCGCCCCCTTCCCCCAGATCGCCGTATCGATGCTGCCCGGCTCCACGACGACCACGTCGATTCCCCAGGGCTGCAGCTCGTGCCGCAGCGATTCGCCCAGTGCCTCCACTCCGAACTTCGACATGCTGTACGGGGAGAGGAACGGGGTGGCGACCCGCCCGCCGATCGAGGCCATGAAGACGATCGTGCCCCGCGCCCGGCGGATCAGCGGGAGGAACGCCTGGGTCACCGCGACCTGGCCGACGAGGTTCACCTCCAGGGTGTCGCGGAGCTGATCCAGCTCGAGGAACTCGACCGGCCCGCCGACGCCGATCCCGGCGTTGTTGACGAGTCCGACGAGCCCTTCGTCGGCGAGCGCACGGCTCACCGTCCCCTTGGCCGCGGCGATCGAGCGCTCCTTCGCGACGTCGATCTTGATCGGCTTGAGCCGCTCGGATCCCTCCTCGGCCAGCGATTTCGCATCCTCGTCCTTGCGGATCCCGGCGAAGACGCGGTAGCCCTCGCGGTCGAGGAGAAGGGCGGTCGCGCGCCCGATCCCGGTCGAAGCACCGGTGACGAGTACGGCGCCACTCGCGTTGCCAGCCATCGTGGATGACCCTACCCCAGTGGGAATAGGCGTTAGCGTCCTCCGCCGTGACTCCCGTGGTCCTCGCGGTCGTCGGGGCGCGACCGAACTTCGTCAAGGCGGCGCCCGTGATCGCCGCCTTGGAGAGCTCGGGGAACGCCTCCCTCCGGCTCCTGCACACCGGCCAGCACTACGACCGGGCCCTCTCGGACGGCTTCATCGAGCGGCTCGGCATGCGCGAGCCGGACGCCAACCTCGGCGTCGGGTCGGGGACGCACGCGGAACAGACGGCCGGGGTGATGACCGGGGTCGAGTCCGACCTGCTCGCCAACCCGGCCGATCTGGTCCTGGTGGCCGGGGACGTGAACTCGACGATGGCGGCCGCGCTCGCCGCGACCAAGCTCGACACCGCGGTCGCCCACATTGAGTCCGGGCTCCGATCCGGCGACTGGAGGATGCCCGAGGAGGTGAACCGCGTGGTAACCGACCGCGTGGCCGACCTCCTGCTCTGCACCTCCGAGGACGCGGTCGAGAACCTGGCGGCCGAGGGGATCAGCGGGGACGGCGTGCAACTCGTGGGCAACACGATGATCGACAGCCTCTTTCGGATCCTCGACGGGGTCGATCGCCCCGCCCTGCTGGCGAAGAACGCGGTCGAGTCGCGAAACTTCGTCCTGGTCACGCTCCACCGGCCGGCTCTCGTGGACGACGTGGAGCGGCTGCAGCCGACGATGGAGGTGCTCGCCGGCATCGCGGAGCGGATGCCGGTGATCTTCCCCGTCCACCCGCGGACCAGAGCGCGGCTCGACGTGACCGGGTTCTCCGGCTGGGGGAAGGTGATCCTGGCGGCGCCGATGGACTACGCGGACTTCATCGGCCTCGAGGCCGAGGCGCGGCTGGTGATCACCGACTCCGGCGGCGTGCAGGAGGAGACCACCGTCCTCGGCGTCCCCTGCCTCACCTACCGCACGTCCACCGAGCGGCCGATCACGATCGAACTCGGAACCAATGAGCTGATCGGCGTCGATCCGCACGCGTTGCGCGACGCCGCCGAGCGGGAGCTCGGCGGCGAGCCGCCGTCCGACCCGCCGAAGATCCCGCTCTGGGACGGGCAGGCCGGGCCCCGCGCCGCGGCGGCGGTCGAGGGATATCTCGCCCAAAATCGATAAGCGGCAGGAGCACGTCTGGGTGGCGCGAAAGGGCGGGCATGAAGAGCGCAAGCCGAACGCTGGTCAAGTCTCCGCCCGAGCTCTGGGAGCTGATCGATCAACCTGACCGCATGCAGGGGCTGATGTGCGCCCTGCTCGGGCGAGCGACCGAGGTGACCGTCGATGAGAGAAGGCCCGAGTCGATTCTGCGCTGGCAGGCCTCCGATGGCGGGGCCGATGCCTGGATCGAGGTCGAGCTGGCCGAGAAGGGCTGGGGAACCAACGTGAGCGTGAAGGTCGAGAACGGCGCGGAGCCGACCAAGCTCGAGGGCTGGCTCGACGCCGTCCTGGACGAGCTGGCGACCCCGCAGAAGCGCCCCTTCGCCGAGGTGGGCCAACCCGCCGAGCCGAAGCCGCTGCCCGAGCTCGCGGCCATTGAGCCGTCGGCGGAAGAGACGCCCGCCGCCGGGACCGCCCCGGCCGAGGCCACCGCGCCACCACCGGCGCAGAAGAAGCGTCGCCGCTACTTCATCTTCTGAGCTGGCCGGCCAGTCTGCGAGTGGGCTAGGACCGTGCCCTCCCGCGTATATGTGATCGAGCTCGAGCGAGCCGCTGGCCGCCGTCGCGATCCCCGTATCCCCTGGGTCTATGTCGGATCGAGCGCGCGGAGTCCGGAGGAGCGCTTCGCCCAGCACCTCCGGGGCTACAAGTCCTCCCGGCTCGTCAAGCGCTTCGCGCTCCGGCTGCGGCCCGATCTCTACGAGGACCTGGGGGCCTTCGGCGGCTCAAAGAAGGCATGCCGCGCCGAGACCGAGCGAGCCAAGGAGCTGGCGGCCTGCGGCTTCGTCGCCCACAGCGACGGCACCTCGTACGGGCAGCGAAAGGGCGATTGGGAGGAGTGGGATGCCGAGCGACTCTCGCCGATCCTCCTCCACGTCGACGCGGCCGTCGCCGAGCTCGCCGAGTCCTCCTTCAAGCCGCTGTCAGCGCTGCAGTGTGCGCAGCTGCTCCGTGGGGAGCTCGGCTTCTGGGTCGCGGAGTACATCGATCAGCTCGACCCTCCCCCGTCCTACGGGCTCTTCGCGCACGTCCAGCTCGATGCTTTGCGGAAGCGTGTTGAGGCCCTGGCCAAATACTTGAGTGTGCAATGATTTTGTGGATGAGGGCTTTCGTCCTCGAGGACTTCGATTCTGAGCCGCGCCTACGCGACGACCTGCCGGATCCCGAGCCCGGAGATGGCCAGCTGATAGTCCGGGTCCATAGCTCGTCGGTCAACCCCATCGACAACGCGATCGCGGGCGGCATGATGCGCGACTTCGCCGAATACCGGTTCCCGGTGATCCTCGGCCGAGACTTCGCAGGCATCGTCGAGCGGGTCGGTACGGGCGTGGACTCCCTCTGGCCCGGGGATGAGGTCTTCGGCTTCGCCCCCGCGACCGACCCGGACGTCCACGGCGGCTCCTGGACCGAGCTTGCTCTCGTCCCGGCCGGGCAAGCCGCCCGCAAGCCGGACGGCGTGGACTTCGCAGCCGCCGGCGCCGCACCAGTCACCGGCCTGACGGCGATGGCGGCGCTCGCGGCGCTCGATCTGCACGAGGGCGAGACGGTCCTGATCATCGGCGCCGCGGGCGGCGTCGGCAGCTTCGCGGTGCAGCTCGCCAAGCGTGCCGGTGCCCACGTCATCGCCCCCGGCCTCCCGGAGGACGAGGGGTTCCTGGCGGACCTGGGCGTCGACCACGTGATCCCGCGCGACGGCGATGTGGTCGCCCAGACCCGTGAGGTCGAGGACGGCGGCGTGGCGGCCCTGCTCGACACGGTGTCCCACACCCCGCAGGAGCTCGAGGTCTACGCGGCTGCGCTCGCCGACGGCGGGCGGGCCGCCTCTCCGGTGAGGGCCGCCGGCGAGGGGCCCGGCCGGCACAACGTGGGTGGGTCCACCGAGGGCGGCGCCCTGGAGAAACTCGCCCAGCTCCTCGAGGAAGGTGCGCTGCGCGTGCCGATCCAGCGCACCTATGGCCTCGAGGAGGCCGGAGCCGCGCTCGCCGACCTCCCCGGAAAGCACACGCAGGGCAAGCTGGGCATCGCGATCGCGGCCTAGGGCCCACCACGCAGCATCCGAACCGCCGAAGGAGGGTCGGGACGGAACTGCCCTTGACATGCTCGCACGGCCCGTGAGAGAGTCGCCGCTTGTAAACGACGGGAGGGGAGAACCCCATGACCCACCGATTCTCGGGCCGCAAGCGGCTCGCTCTACTGCTAGCAACCGCTCTGCTTTCGATCGGCGCCACGGCCGGCATCGCATCCGCTGCGACAACCACCTTTACCAACTCGTCGCGTATCGACATCCCAGACGCCACGCACGCGGTGCCGTATCCGTCCACCATCAACGTCGGCGGATTCGCGGGCAATGTCCAGAAGGTGACGGCCACGCTTCATAGCTTCACGCACACCTGCCCGGATGACCTGGGCGTGCTCTTGGTCGGGCCGAGCGGAGCGAAGTCGATTCTGATGGGCCACGTCGGTGGGTGCCTCGGGGGCACCAGCGCCCCGGTAGTCAACCTCACCTTCGACCAGCTGGCCGCGAACGCGCTCAACACCAGCGATTACCCGGCGTCGGGCACGTACCGGCCGAGCGGGTCCGGAACCACGACGCTCAGTGCGCCGGCACC
>DATFPK010000099.1:0-6354 GCA_035264885.1 Solirubrobacterales bacterium | reverse complement strand
GCTTCCTCCTCGGTGAAGCTCGCGTCGTGGATCAGGAGCTCCGCTCCCCGTGCCGCCTCCGCGGTCGCAGCGCAAGGTGCGCTGTCGCCTGAGACCACTACCTTGCGCCCGGGCCGGTCCTCGCCGAGCACGTCCTCCGGCGTGACCTGGCCGTCGCTGCCCGCGACCGACTCGCCGCGCTGCAGGGTGCCCCACGCCGGCCCCTCGGGCACACCGAGCCGCGCCGCCGCCTCGGCGTCGAACCGGCCCGGGCGCGGCTCCTCGGCGAGCGCGTAGCCGAGAGCCGGGATCCGGTGCTCAACCGGATACGCCCGGACCTCGTAGCCGTCCCCCGGCACGGCGTGGCCCGGCTCGATCTCGGTCAGCTCGACCGGATAGCGCGTCCGGCCGACCAGCCGCCGCAGGGTCTCGAACAGCCCGACGGTTCCGCGAGGGCCGTAGACACGCAACGGCGCCGAGCGGTCGTTCAGGTCGTAGGTCTTGAGCAGGCCGGGCAGGCCGAGCAGGTGGTCGGCGTGGAGGTGGGTGAGGAAGATCGCGTCGACCTGCGCCAGGCCCAGCGAGCGCTGAAGCTGGCGCTGGGTTCCCTCTCCGCAGTCGAACATCAGCCGCTCTCCCGCGCGCGCGACCAGCACGCTCGCCGTGTTGCGGCGCGCCGTAGGCACCGAGCCGCCGGTGCCGAGGAAGGTGACGGTGAGGTCCACGGAGAGGAGCGTAGAACCGCCGGCGGGTCCCGCGCGGGCGCCGCCACCCCCGGGCTACACTGCCGGGCGCTGCGCCCGTAGCTCAGCTGGATAGAGCGCCGCCCTCCGGAGGCGGAGGTCACAGGTTCGAATCCTGTCGGGCGCGTCGACGCGGCCGCTCGCGTGAGGTACGTTCCCCGCGCAACCCGTCATCCGACCCACGGAGAGAGATGACCGACCCGAAGCCGCCGTACGAACCGCCCTCGGTTGAGGAGCTGGAGGCCAGCGGGGACGCGATCAGCACCAGCCCCGGCGCCAGCATCGAGTAGTCCGACCCTCGCGCGGCCGATCGGTTTGAATGGCGCCCAATGGAGGGCGCCGAACCGAGTTCCCGCCTGCCGCGCGGCGCGATGGCCGTCGTCGCCATCGGCCTTCTGGCCACCCTGGCGGCGCACCTGCTGACGAACACCGACCTCGCCACGGGGGAGCGGATCGACTGGGAGGCCTCGGCCGACCTGCCGGACTCGGCGCCCGACGGGCTCGGCGACGGCGAGGTCCGGATCACGGGCGCCGGAATCGACTCGACCCGCGACAACAACAGCGGGTACCGGATCTTTCGGATCATCGGCAGCCTGGAGATCGACCCGGGCTCGGTCCAGCGCCGGATCGACGCCGACTGCACCACCGAGGTGCCGGACGGCGTGATCATCGCCCGGACCCCCGGCCGCCGTGCATCGTTTCCGCAGCCCAGCGAGGACCTCGCCGCGCAGGAGGTGCCGGAGATCGTGATCCTCCGCTTCAACGCAAAGGGGAGCGACACCAACGGGGTCGAGCTGACCGATGCCTTCGAGAGCTACACGAACACCGCCGACGCCCTGGTCGAGTGGTCTGCGTACCGCCAGGGCCGCCACACCTGGGAGTACGTCTTCAAGGGGGGCGGGGATGGCGGCTCGCTGCGGGCCCGGTTCGCCTCGATGTGGCGGACGACGACGACCGACCCCGCCGCGACGATCACCTGCCGGGTGACCGAGGCCAGAGGCGCCACGGCCACCGCTACCACCCGCGGCGGCCTCGGCTAGGCCGGCGCGACCAGCAGCTCCGGGCCCTCGCTGCCCTTTCCGACCTTGTTCAGCTT
Organism: Solirubrobacterales bacterium; assembly: GCA_035264885.1. Taxonomy (GTDB): domain Bacteria; phylum Actinomycetota; class Thermoleophilia; order Solirubrobacterales; family 70-9; genus DATFPK01. The sequence goes on along the minus strand of DATFPK010000099.1, from coordinate 4,536 downwards.
CGGGTTGGCGGGGGCGCTCTCCATCCGCCCGGCATCGAGCGGCACGCACATCGACACGGCCTCCTCGGCGGTCAGACGCGGATCGAGCCAAGCGGCCTCCGCGGCCGGTCCCGACAGCACCACCGGCATTCGGTCGTGCACGCTGGCGACGAGCTCGTTCGGCTCCGTCGTGACGATCGTGCAGGTGTAGAGCCACCCCTCCTCCTGCGCCTCCTCCCCCTCCCACTCCTTGCGGGTGCAGATCCCGGCCAGCGCGAAAGGCTCGCCGCCGTCGACGACGAACCGCCAGGGCTGGCGCGGCTCCTTGGGGTCCTCGGACCGCATCCACTCGTAGAAACCGTCGGCGACGATCAGGCAGCGGTGGCGGAACTTGCCGACCAGCGGCGCGTACGCCCGGCTCTCGAGCAGCCGCTCGGTCTTGGCGTTGATCATCTTGTAGCCGACCTTCAGGTCCTTCGCCCAGCGCGGCACCAGACCCCATCTCATCAGCCGCGCCTCACGCTCCCCGTTCTCCGCCTCCGCCTGCTCGGGCGAGGAGCGAACGGTCAGCACCTCCTGGGTCGGCGCAACGTTGAAGCGGCCCATCGCCGACTCGGCGTTTCCCCCGAGAGCCTTCTCGAGCTCGACCTGGAAGCGGTCGGCCACCGACTTCGTGTCCTTGGTGGTGACGGTGAAGCGTCCGCACATGTCTTTGACGCTAGCCGACCGCCGGCCGGACCTCGGGGTTCTCGCGGTACCACTCGACCGTCCGCGCGAGGCCCTCTCGCAGCTCCACCTGCGGCCGCCAGCCGGTCAGCTCCCGAAGCCTGGTCGAGTCGACGTACTGGCGGTCGATCTCGCCGCGGGGGGTGCCGAGCCCCACCAAGTCGGGCCGGAGGTCGGTCCCGACCAGCTCGCGGGTGATCTCGAGTACCTCGCTCACCGAGTGGGGCTGGTCGTTGCCGGCGTTGAACGCCTCGCCGGCCGCCGGTCCCCCGGCGCCGACCGCGTGCTCGAGCGCCAGGTAGGCCTCCGCAGCGTCGTCGACGTAGAGGTAGTCCCGCTCCGGCGTGCCGTCGGAGCGGATCGCGGGCCGGCGGCCCTCCAGCCAGGCCGTCACGGCCTCGGGTATCAGGCGTGAGAAGTTCAGGTCACCCCCGCCGTAGACATTGGCCAGCCGCGTCACGGCGACCGGCAGGCCGAAGCTCGGCCAGTAGGAGCGTGCGATCAGGTCGGCCGCGGCCTTGCTCGCCTCGTAGGGCGCGTGGGGCAGAAGCGGCGCGTCCTCGCGGTAGGGCAGCCTCGACTGGGGCCCGTAGGCCTTGTCGGAGGAGGCGACGACGACCGCCGGGACCTCCGCCCGGCGGCTCGCCTCCAACACGTTCCAGGTTCCGCGCACGTTGGACTCGAAGGTCCGCGCAGCGTCCCGCGTCGCCTCGCCGACCAGCGTCTGGGCGGCGAGGTGGAAGATGGTGTCGAACTCTCCGGTTCCGATCAGGGTCTCCGCGACCCGCGGGTCGGCCAGGTCCCCCTGCAGCAGCTCGACCTCCTGGCGGGCCCCCTGGAGATCGAGCCCCGAGATCACCGGGTTGGCGGCGTCGACGGCCGCGACGGAGTCGCCACGGTCGAGGAGCTCGCGAACCAGATGCGAGGCCACGAACCCATGGCCGCCGGTGACGAGCGAGCGCTTCAAGGGAGGCGGGGGCCCGCCCCGGCGACTCGCCACGGAGCCCTGCCGCCGCGCCAGAGGTCGTCGAGGACGAGCGCGTCCTTGTAGGTGTCCATGCAGTCCCAGAACCCCTCGTGCCGGAACGCCCGGAGCTCCCCCTCGGCCGCCAGGCGTTCGAGCGGCTCCCGCTCCAGGGTCTCGTCCTCGCCCATGTACTCGAGGGCGCCCGGCTCGAAGCAGAAGAACCCGCCGTTGATCCAGTGCTCGGAGCGGGGCTTCTCGGTGAACCCTTCGACGCGGTCGTCGCCGTCGAGCCGCGCGACGCCCCACTGGAGGTGCGGGCGGACGACCGTCACCGTTGCGAGCGCGCCGTGGGCCCGGTGGAAGCCGACGAGCGCACCAAGGTCGATGTCGGCGACGCCGTCGGCGTATGTGACGCAGGTCGGGCCGTCGAGCTCGGGTGCCAACCGTCGCACCCGGCCGCCGGTCGGCGTCTCGGCCCCGGTATCGACGCAGCGGACCTCCACCCCGTCGGGCCAGACCTCGCCGGCGGCGAACTGCTCGACCTGCTCGCCGCGGTAGCCGGTGGCGAGCAGGAACCGCCGGAACCCCTGCGCGGCGTAGATGCCGATCACGTGCCAGAGCACCGGCCGGCCGCCGATCTCGACCAGGGGCTTCGGGACCGTTTCGGTCCGCTCCCGCAGCCGCGTCCCGCGGCCGCCGCAGAGGATGACCACGGTCATCTCCTCGCCCATGGCCGACAGGCTAGGGAACGCGCGGGTGGCTCAGCCGCCGGCGACGGCGGGCAGGATCGTCACCTCGTCGCCATCCTCGATCGCCGTCTCGAGGCCGTCCTGGAACCGGATGTCCTCGCCGGAGACGTAGACGTTGACGAAGCGGCGCAGGTCGCCGTCCTGCGTGATCCGCTCTCGGAGGCCGTCATGGGCGTCGAAGACCGCGTCGAGTGCCTCGCCGACGGTCTCGCCCTCGACCTCGAGCTCCGACGCCCCGTCGGTGGCAGGCCGGAGCTGCGTCGGGATTTTCACCGTCACTGCCATCGCGGCCGGATTCTAAGCCGGGCGGGCGGGCGCGAGCGCCTCGCCCCCGGCCGCGGCTCCGGCCGGGAACTCGGCCTCGAACGCCTCGAGCGTGGGATCGATCTCGTCCATCGCGAAGGTCTCCCGAGTCGCGTCAAGCGTCTTCAGTCCCTCACCGGTGATCACCACGACCACCCGCTCCCCCGCCCCGACGTCGCCGCGCTCGGCGAGCTTGGCCAGGGTCGCAACGGTCACGCCGCCGGCGGTCTCGGTGAAGATGCCCGTCGTCTCGGCCAGCAGCCGGATCCCGTCGCGTATCTCGGCGTCGCCGACGCTGTCGATCCCGCCGCCGGTCCCCCGCGCCAGCTCGAGCGCGTACGGGCCGTCGGCCGGGTCCCCGATCGCCAGGCTCTTCGCGATCGTCTCCGGCCGCTGCGGCCGGCAGACGTCCCAGCCCTCCGCGTAGGCGGTAGCGACGGGGCTGCAGCCGTCGGCCTGGGCTCCGTTGAACCTCGGCAGCTCGCCGGATACCAGCCCCAGCTCCAGCCACTCCGCGTAGCCGCGGCCGATCTTCGTGAACAGGGAGCCCGACGCGATCGGGCAGACGACGCGGTCGGGCAGCGACCAGCCGAGCTGCTCCACCGTCTCGTAGGCGATCGTCTTCGACCCCTCGGCGTAGTACGGCCTCAGATTGACGTTGACGAATGCCCACCCCTTCGTCTCGGCGAGCTGGGTGCAGAGGCGGTTGACATCGTCGTAGTTGCCCCGGACGCCGACGAGATTGGTCCCGTAGACGCCGGTGGCGAGCAGCTTCTGCTCCTCGAGGTCGAAGGGGACGAAGACGTAGGAGTCGAGCCCGGCCGCGGCCGCGTGGGCGGCGACGGCGTTGGCGAGGTTGCCGGTCGAAGCGCAGGCAACCGTGTCGAAGCCGAGCTCGCGCGCCTTCGCGAGGGCCACGGCGACGACTCGGTCCTTGAACGAGTGCGTCGGGTTGGCGGCGTCGTTCTTGATCCAGACCTCGGCGTCGAGCCCGAGCCGGGCCGCCAGGCGGTCGGCCCTGACGAGCGGCGTCAGCCCCGGCTCGAGGGGGTCAGCCGGCCGCTGCTCGAATGGGAGGAAGTCGGCGTACCGCCAGATCCCCCGCGAGCCGGCCTGGATCCGGCGGCGGGTCTCCGCCGGGTCCAGCCCACTCAGGTCGTAACGGACCTCGAGCGGCCCGAAGCAGCTCTCGCAGACGAAGCTGGCGTCGAGCCGATAGCTCGCGCCGCACTCCTTGCAGTTGAGGCTCTCGATTGGCATCCGGTCGTCCTCCTCGCTCTCGACGAAAAAAACCTCCGCCTACGTGGGGCAGAGGTCCGATCGGACGCCTCCCCACATCTTCCAGGCCTTCGCGCTGCGCCTGCTGGAGTTGGCACCTGTCCCGGACCGAGGTCCGAAGTGGTTGCCGGGGCTTCAATGGGCCAGTCCCTCCACCCCTCTTGATGTGGCGGTTATGTGGCCGCGGAAGATATCACCACGGGTGACGGACCCCGCAGGGTCTGAAGGACCGTGCAATAGCGCTCGGTCTTCTCGATCAGCCGTGCCACCTCCTCGGGATCCGCGCCGGGAGCGTCGACGTCGAACGAGAGGCGGATCTCCCTGAATCCTGCGGTCACCTCCCGGTCGATGCCGAGCGTCCCGCGCAGGTCGATGTCCCCCTCCGCCTCGACCTCGATGCGAGCCTCGAGCCCCATCGCCTCGGCGACCATCTGAGAGGTGAGCTGCGCGCACGCTGCGAGCGCCCCCAGCAGCAGGTCACCGGAGCAGGCCGAGGCGCACCCCGGGGTCGGCGGGCCTGCTGAATCGCCCGGC
>DATFPK010000098.1:0-3082 GCA_035264885.1 Solirubrobacterales bacterium | reverse complement strand
CGCCGGGATGCCGCGCCACCTGGTCGCGTCGGGCAGGTCCGATCGGCGGGCGCGGTGGGTGGTCACCCCTTTGATCCGGCGTTGGGTTGGCGCAAGAACTTCCGGCAAGGAAGGGGGGCGCTTCAGGAGCCCGAAGAGGTGCGCCGCGGCGCGGCCGGCGAGCAGAGATCCGTCACCGCAGGCTTTAACCGCCGCCATGTAACGCGCCAAGATGCTCGGCGCCTGGTGGCCGACCCGGAAAACACCGCGATGAACGCGGATCAGGGCTCCACTTCGCACACGTCTCTCAATCGCGGCCCGCGTCAACCCGGCACGCGAAAGCTCCTCGCGTGTGACGACACCGTGAGAGCGAGATGCGAGGTGGGCAAGAATCTCGTCGACTGTCCTGTCCTGCGCTCCTATAGCGAGCACTAAGCAGGACAGACCGGGGACTCGCCCCCGGGGCCCGAATCGCCCGGGTCAGCTCCCCTTCATTGCCGGGTTTCAGTCCTTCTGCGCGCGGCTTGGCTGCACCCGCTTCGGCTCCCCGCGCTGCTTCGCGAAATGCGGCGGCCAGGGGGCGTCGCCGAGGCCACCTTCCTCGTCTCGCCCGGCGAGATCGAGCAGCTGGTCCAGGGATCCGGCATTGCGATCGATGTCCGCGGCGGGATCACCCTTCTTCCTCAGCCGGTTCGGCACGGTGTCGAGCCGGAGGTCGCGCGGGTCGACGTCAGGCACCTCGTCCCAACTGACCGGGCAGCAGACACGTGCGTCCGGAACCGGCCGCACCGAGTACCCAGAGGCGATCGTCCGGTCCCGTGCGTTCTGGTTGTAGTCGACGAAGACACCGTGCCGCTCCTCCTTCCACCACTTACTGGTGGCGTTCCTCGGCAGACGGCGCTCCACTTCCCGCGCGAGAGCCAGCGCGGCCCGCCGGACCTCGATGTAGTCCCAACGCCGCTCGATCCGAACGTTGACGTGGATGCCGCGCGAGCCCGAGGTCTTGGGGAACCCCACAAGGCCGTGCTCCTCGAGCACCTCCTTGACGCACATCGCGACCTTCCGGACCGTGTTCCAGCGCACGCCGGGCATCGGGTCGAGGTCCACCCGGAGCTCGTCGGGATGGTCGAGGTCGTCGCGGCGGACGGGGTGCGGGTTGAAGTCGATGACGCCGAGATTCACCGCCCAGACCAGATGCGCGGCGTCATTCACGACGAGCTCCGTCGCGTCACGGCCGCTGGGGAAGATGAAGGTCGCCGTCTGCAGCCAGTCGGGCGCTCCCTTCGGCACGCGCTTCTGGAAGAAGAACTCGCCGTCGACGCCCTCGACGAAGCGCTTCATCGTCCCCGGCCGCTCGCGCAGCTGGTTGACGGCCGCCTCCTCGACGGCGATGTAGTACTCGGCCAGGTCGAGCTTCGTGAACTTCGGCTTGGGGAAGTAGACCTTCCCGGGATTCGACAGCCGCACCTCTCGCCCGGCGACCTCGATGGTGGTGTGCTTGGACTTTGCTGCCGCCGGGGCCGTCTTCGAGGGCTTCGGCTTCTTCGGTTTCGTCGCCATCGCCGACATCTTCGCCATTACGACCGCGAATCCGGGCCCGAATCATCGGCGCTGATTGAATCCGCGCATCGAAACTCTGGAGACACTCACCTACGAGGTCACCGGGCGCATCGCCCGGATCACCCTGAACCGGCCCGAGCGAGGCAATGGGATCACGCTCGAGATGCCGCGCGAGCTGGCGGCCTGCGTGGAGCGCGCGAACCTCGATCCTGCGGTTCACGTGATCGCCCTCGCCGGCAACGGCTCAGGCTTCTGCGGCGGCTACGACCTGGTCGCCTCGGCGGAGCGCAACCTGGAGGGGATCGCCGACGCCGGGGCGCCTCCGGGTTCACCGCTCGACCCGACGGTCCAGGCCCGGAACCACGATCCCGAGGGCAACTGGGACCCGGTCACCGACTACCAGATGATGAGCCGCAACCTCCGCGGCTTCATGAGCCTCTTCCACTCGGACAAGCCGACGATCACCAAGGTGCACGGCTACTGCGTCGCGGGGGGGACCGACATGGCCCTCTGCTCGGATCTGCTCGTCGTCGAGGACCGAGCCAAGATCGGCTACCCGCCCGCCCGCGTCTGGGGAGTTCCGACCAGCGCCCTGTGGGCGTTCCGGATCGGTCCGGCCCGCGCCAAGCGCCTGCTCCTCACCGGCGACTCGATCGACGGGACCACCGCCGTGGAGTGGGGACTCGCCTCGGAGGCCGCTCCCGCGGCAGACCTCGACCAGCGCTTCGAGGAGCTGCTCGAGCGGGTGGCCCGCGTCCCGATCAACCAGCTGGTCATGCACAAGCTGCTCGTCAACCAGGCGCTCTACGCCCAGGGGCTGCAGGCGACCCAGGAGCTCGGCGTCTTCTTCGACGGCATCGCCCGCCACACCCCCGAGGGCTTCGACTGGCAGCGGCTCGCCGCGGAGAAGGGATTCAAGGAGGCGGTGCGCGAGCGCGACGAGCCCTTCGGCGATGCCGGCCTTCAATAGGCTGGCCCGCCCGTGAACCCCGAGATCACTCCAGAGGTCATCAAGGCCTGGCTCCCCGGGACCTTCCCCGGCGACATGGCAATCGAGCCGGTGGAGATCACCAACGACGCCTCGATCGGGCGGATGTCGATCGACAAGCGCCATCTCCATCCCGGCGGCTTCGTCCACGGCGGCGTCTGGACCGCGTTCGGGGACTCCGTGGCCGCGTGGGCGACCTTCCGCGCCCTACCGCCCAATCACGACTTCACGACGATCGAGCTGAAGCTCAACGTGTTCGCGGCCGCCGCCGCGGGTGACGAGCTGATCTGCGAGGCGCGACCGCTCCACGTCGGCCGCAGCACGGCGGTGATCGAAGCGAAGATCCGCAAGGGCGAGAAACCCGTCGCCAACCTGATCGTCACCCAGTTCGTCCTGCCCGGCCGGGACCCGCGCGCCGAGCGCCCGGCGCCCGGGGACTACCCGCCCGGCGACTAGCCGGCCTGCTCGACCATCTCGGGCCGCAGCTCCTTCGCCTGCTTTTGATTGAGACAGACCATCTGACCGTTGGTCTCCAGCACGATCAGTCCGACGTCC
>DATFPK010000097.1:0-10441 GCA_035264885.1 Solirubrobacterales bacterium | reverse complement strand
GGAGGCCAACTGCCCCAACGTCGGCGAGTGCTGGGAGCGCGGGACCGCGACCTTCATGATCCTCGGCGACGTCTGCACGCGCCGCTGCGGCTTCTGCAACGTCCAGACCGGCAAGCCGACCTGGAACGACCCGCTCGAGCCGCTGCGGGTGGCCAACCAGGTCAAGAAGATGGGCCTGCGCCACGCCGTCGTCACCTCGGTCGACCGCGACGACCTGCCGGACTACGGCGCGGGCGCATTCGTCGGCGTGATCCGCTCGATCCGGATGATGGCGCCGGGCTGCAAGGTCGAGGTGCTGACCCCGGACTTCCGCGGCCAGGAGATGCCGCTGGCCAAGGTCATCCACGAGCGCCCGGACGTCTTCAACCACAACGTCGAGACCGTGCCCCGCCTCTACCCGATCGCCCGCCGAGGTTCCAGGTTCCTGCGCTCCTGCCGCGTGCTGCGAATGGCGAAGGAGATGGGCGGCGAGGACGTGATCACGAAGTCGGGCCTGATGGTCGGCCTCGGCGAGGTGTTCGACGAGATGGTCGAGACCTTCGGCATGCTGCGCGAGCACGAGGTCCAGGTCCTGACTGTGGGCCAGTATCTGCGTCCGACCGAGAACCACCTGCCCGTCGCCCGCTTCTGGCACCCCGACGAGTTCGCGGCGCTCGAACGCGCGGCCTACGACATCGGCTTCGAGTCGGTTGCGGCGGGGCCCTTGGTCCGCAGCTCCTACCACGCCGACGAGAGCGCGAAGCAGGTCTTCGACGTCCGCGGGATCGCCGCCGCCTGAGCCGTGGATCTGCTCGAACGGCGCAAGACCAGCTGGACCTACCTGCGCCTCCGCGGGAAGCTGGGCCTCAACCGCCCGGCGTTCCCGGAGCCGCCCGCCCGGCCGGTCGGGATCAAGCTCGAGCTCACCTACGCCTGCAACCTGCGCTGCGGCTTCTGCTACACGGACTCGCCCCGGCGAACCCTCGAGCGGGCGGTCGACCTCTCCGACGAGGACTGGCGGCGGATCGTCGCGGAGGCGATCGACCTGGGCATCGTCGAGGCCGTGGTCACCGGGGGCGAGCCCCTGCTGCGGCGCAACCTGACGCTGGAGCTGATCGGGCGCCTCGCCTCCGAGCGGGTCGGGATCGCCTTCAACACCAACGGCTGGTTCGTCGACGACCAGGTCGTCGCCAGGCTGCGGGGCCTTCCCGGCCTGACGGTCCACCTGTCGCTCGACGGCGCCGCGCCCCACCTCCACGACGCCTCGCGTGGCGTCCCGGGAAGCTGGCGCCGGGCGGTCGAGGCCATCGACAGGCTCCTCACCGCCGGCGTCGGCGTCTGCGTGGTCCACGTCGTCACGCCTCAGAACCAGGAGCGTTTCGCCGAGATGCTCGAACAGATGTGGATCCTCGGGGTGCCCTGGGTCCGCCCGACACCGGTGGTGGTCACCGGCGCCGCCGCGCGGGGCGGCGAGTGGTCGGTGGACGTCCCCCGGCTGCGGCGGACCATCGAGGACTTCGAGCGTCGCCGCGGCACCGCGATGCGGATCGACCTCCGCGCCGGAAACGCCGGCTCATTGGCCTCGCACGGCGCCGTGCCCCCAGCCAGCCTCCTGGTTCGTCCGGCGGGCGCGGCCCGGACGGACTCGCTGCGGCCGTTCTCCTACGGCAACGCCGCCCGTGATGGGGTCGCCGCCTGTTGGGAGCGCATCAGGGCCGACTGGAACGCCCCCGTCGTCCGGGAGTGGGCGACGGCGATGCGCCGCGGGGAGGACCTCGGCGCGTCCGACCTCGTGCCCTATCTCGACGAGGAGCTGGAGGTCGGCGCGGCCCCTTCGCTCGGCGCCGGGGCCCGCGACGCGGCGAGCCGGGCGGCGAAGCTGCCCCGTCCCGCGCCGCTCCCCGACGTCGACCCCGACGTCGACCTCCGCGCGGCGGCCGAGATGATCCGTGGACTGGCGCTGCGGCGGCGCTACCGGGTCGGCGGGGCCCGCGCGGGCGGCGACCCGCTGGCACCTGTGGTGCGGACCGGCGACGGCCGTTTCCTCCGGTTGAACCGGACGGCCGGGATCGTCATGCAGACCTTGGACGGAGGCACGCCGGAGGAGGCCGCGAACCGGCTGGCCGAAGCCTTCGGAGAGGTTCCGGGGGATGGCGGGCTGGTCGCGGTGGGGGCGGCCCGTGACCTTCAGGCCGCCGGCGTGGTGGTCGCCGCGGGCGCGGCCGGGGAGCCGGCGCCGGCCGACCCCGGGCCTTCCGACCTGCCGGGCCTCGAGCCGACCGCCGGCTGAGTCACCCGGGTTCGCCGAGGGCGAGGAACCCGCGCTGCTCGAGCTCGCGAGCGAAGCTGCCGGCGTCGGCCCGGGCCCGCTCGCCGGGGATGCCGTACGCCGCGGCGAGGCGCCGGCCGAGCTCCTCGAGCTCGAGGGGGGATTCGAGCTGGCTCCACAACCAGGCGCCGGTGGCGTTGAGCCGCACTGAATCACCGGTGTCGGTACGGAGGAGGACCGTCTCCTCCGGCAGCCGGCCGTCGATCACGGTCTCAGCGCGCTCGAGAAGGGGGTTTTCTGTCGTCCCGCTTGCCGGCATCGGCTCGCCTAGCCTAGATCAGGTGGGAAGCGCCTTCGGCTACCAGATCGACTCCGAGCTGCCGCTGAGGCGGCTGCGCGCCGCGAACGGTTCCCGGGGCGTGCTCGAGGTCCGCCGCGCCGATGCCGACCTGCTTGGCGAGGCGGGCCGGCTGTCCGTCCTCCAGGAAGAGGACCGCCTTCAGCCGGGCAACTCGTTCGCAATCGCAACCGTGCCCGAAGGCCTGCTGGTCGCCTGCAGCGCGACGGGCTCCTACCGGATCGACGCACGGCGCGGAATCGTCTTGGTCGACCCGCGCGGCCCCGAGGACGCGTGGGAGCACCGCGTTCTCGCCGTGGTCCTGCCCCTGCTCCTGTCGGAGCGGGGGGACCTTGTCCTCCACGCGGCGGCGATCGAGTACGAGGGTCGAGCGCTCGTCTTCGCGGGACCGACGACGCGCGGGAAGTCGACCCTGGCGCTCGCCTTCGCGCGGTTCGGCCGACCCGTCCTGTCCGAGGACGGCGTGGTGATCGGTCCGGAGTCCGGGCCGATGGTCTGGCCGGGGGCGTCCGGCATCCGGGTCCGTGAGCCGGGGTCCGCGGCGGCGCCGCGGCGCGTCGAATACGTCGGGGAGACCGACCCACCGCCGGTGCCGACGGGCGCCCTCGTCCTCCTGGAGGAGCGGGGGGCTGAGCTCCGTGTCGAGCCCCTGGCCGGCGCCGAGGCGCTGACGGCGCTGGCGCCGCACCTCGTCCATTCGGGTGGGCAGGAGGGTCTCGGCCCCGCCTTCAGCGGGCTCGCCCGGGTCCTCGGGGAGGTAGCGGCGTTTCGGGCGTCCCTGCCGGACGACCTCGACCTCCTTCCGGACGCCGCCGCGGAGCTCGCCCGCCGCGTCACGCCGGCAAGGGAGCCAGCCGGCGCATAGACTCCGGCGAGTCCGAGAGGAGGGAACGATGATCAACCAGCAGCCGCAGTACGAGGCACCGACTATCGAGGACATCGCCTGCGACGGGGAAACGCTCGCGACAGCTTCGATGATCACCGGGGCCTGACCGGCAGCGTCGCCGCCCACGCCTAGCGGATGCTTCCCGCGATAGGGTCGCGCGTCTCGTCCCCCAAGAAGGAGGAGCAATGAGCGAGCAGAAGCCGCCCTACGAGCCGCCCAGCGTCGAGGAGCTCGATGCCGACGGCGACACGATCGCGACCAATCCGGGCACGGTAGTCACGCCCGTCTGACCAAGCCTGTTCCGAAGGCCCCGGGGCGCCAGCAAGGTGCGCCGGGGCCTTCGCCGCGCCAGTAGGCTCGCCGCCCCTTGATCCCCCTCAAGGACAACGTCCCGACCTCGCGGTTCCCGCTCGTGACGGTCCTGCTGATCGTCGCCAACCTGGTCGTCTTCGCCTGGCAGCTCAGCTTCTCCGACAGCGAGGAGTCGGAGGAGATCAGGCAGGGTGGGATCACCGGGCTGAGCGAGCGGGACCAGGCGTCGATCGAGTACGGCGCGATCCCCTACCGGATCCTCCACCCCGGCGAGGGCTGCGCCGTCGGCGTGCCGGCGGGGCAGGCCGAGGCCGACATCCTCTGCGAGGGGACGCCCGAGTACGAGGGGGCCGAGCTGGGCGACACCTCCTTCGTACCGCTCGACGAGGCGCCGTGGTGGGCGACCGTGTTCCTCTCGATGTTCATGCACGGCGGTCTTCTCCACATCGCCTTCAACATGCTGTTCCTCTGGATCTTCGGCAACAACGTCGAGGACTCGATGGGGCGGGCTCGCTACCTCGGCTTCTACCTGCTGGCAGGAATCGTCGCGGTGTACTCGCAGGCACTGATCGACCCCGACTCGACGGTGCCGACGATCGGCGCCAGCGGGGCGGTGGCGGGCGTCCTCGGCGGCTACCTGTTGCTGCTTCCTCACGCCCGCGTACTCACCTTGATCTTCATCATCTTCTTCGTGACCCTGGTCGAGATCCCGGCGTACGTGATGCTCGGCATCTGGTTCGTCCTCCAGTTCCTGCCGGCGGTGGGCCAGGTGGCGACCCCCGTCCAAGGGGGCGTCGCCTACCTCGCGCACGTGGGCGGGTTCGTGTTCGGGCTCGCGGCGATCAGGCTGTTCGCGAGACGCCGGCCGGAGTTCGGGGGAGGCGGCCCGCAGTACCCCGTGTACTGACCGCGCGAGGGCGGATGATCCCGCCATGAGCCGCGCCCGGATCTGGACCGCCGCGCTCCTGATCATCGTCGCCTGGGCCGCCGCGGTCGCCCTGGCCGGCGACGACGCGGAGGACCAGGGGGAGCCACGCGCGGGCCGTCCGAGCCCCGTGGCGGTCACGCCGGACGGCGGTACCGCTCCCGTGGTCCGGCAGAACCCGCTGGCGGTCAGCATCCCGGCCGGCGGACCGCCACTGGATCTCGAGCTGAGGCGCCCGCCACGGGCGGGCCTCCTCTTCGACGTCGGCACCGGTGAGGTCCTCTGGGCGCTACACCCGAGGAGAACGGCGCCGATCGCATCGCTGACCAAGATGATGACCGCGCTCCTCATCGCCGAGCGCCACAAGGCCCGCGAACGGGTCCTGATCACGGCCCAGGCGACCGGCTACAGCGGCTCCGGCATCGGCCTGCTTCCCGAGGGAAGACGGGTGCCGCTCGGCCCGCTGCTGTACGGCCTGATGCTGGTGTCCGGCAACGACGCGGCAATCGCGCTCGCCCAGCACGACGCCGGCGGGCAGGGGGCCTTCGTGGTGCGGATGAACGCGCGGGCGCGCCGGCTGGGGCTCGAGTGCTCACGCTTCTCGAGCCCCAGCGGCATCCTCGACAGGGGCAACTGGTCCTGTCCGCTCGACCTGGCGACGCTAGCCCGGCTCGACCTCGCGAAGACGTGGATCCGCCGGATCGTCGCGACTCGCCGTGCCCGCTTCCGGTTCCCGGTCAGGGGTGGGGTCCTCGACCTCTTCAACATCAACCCCTTCATCTCGCGCGGGGACAAGGCAGTGACCGGCGTCAAGACGGGACTGACGAGCGCCGCCGGCCGCTGCTACGTGATCACCGCCCGGATCGGCGGGCGGCATCTCGGCGTGGTGCTGCTCGACTCCCCCGATCCGCTGAACCAGGTGCCGCGACTGCTCCAGGCCGGCGCTCGGCTGGGATGATCCGCGAGGTGGAACGAGGGTCCCTGGACAGCCTCCTGGCCGAGCAGGTTGCGTACTATCGCGCCGTCGCCGCGGAGTACGAGGCGGGCGCCCTTGACTTCCCGGGCGGCGAGGAGCTCGAGGCGGCCTTCGCGGAGTTCCGCCCTGTCGGCGACGTCCTGGAGCTCGCCTGCGGTCCTGGGACGTGGACGCGGGCGCTCCTCCCCCACGCCGACCGGGTGACCGCGGTCGACGCCGCCCCCGAGATGCTGGAGATCGCCCGGGCCCGGATCGGCGACGACCCGCGGGTGCGCTTCGTCGAAGCCGATCTCTTCGCCTGGGAGCCCGACCGCGAGTACGACTGCGTCTTCTTCGGCTTCTGGCTCTCGCACGTCCCCCGTGAGCGCTTTGCGGACTTCTGGTCCCTGGTCGGCCGGTGCCTGGCGCCGGGGGGCCGCGTCTTCTTCGCCGACGACGGCTACCGGACCCCGGAGGAGCTCGTCGAAGGAGAGGACTCGATCGCGATCCAACGCCGCCTCGAGGACGGAAGGGCGTTCACGGCCGTGAAGGTTCCCTACACGCCGGGCGAGCTCGAACAGTCCCTCGCGGGCCTCGGCTGGCAAATCGAGGTCCGCCAGACCTCCGGCCCGTTCTTCTGGGGCTCCGGAGGACGGGCAGAGGATCGCGCCTAGCTTCCGGCGGCTCACCCCACCGCGTAACGGAGGTGGACCATGCCGTTGCCGAAGCGGCGCTCCTCCCGCAGGTCGAGGTCGATCCGGAGACTTTCGGGTAGGGCCCGGTTGCCCCCGCCGACGGCCACGGGAGCAAGAAAGAGGTTGCATTCGTCGACCAGCCCGGCGCGGAAGGCCTCTGCGGCGAGAGTCGGGCCGCCGATCGCCACATCGCGCTCCGCGCCCTCCTTCAGCCGGCTCACCGCCTCCGGATCGAACTCGCGCTCGAGCCGGGTCCTGGCACTCGATACCTCGCCCAGCGTGCGCGAGTACACGACCTTGTCGGCGTCGCGCCAGATCTCGCCGTACTCGCTGATGTGAGCGGGCTGATCCTCCCTGCCGACCGTCTCCCAAACGACCAGGACCTCATACATCCGGCGGCCGTAGAGGTGGGTCCCGACGTCGCGCTCGAGGTCGTTGACGAACCGGTGCACCTCCTCGTCCGGCTTGGCCCAGCCGAAGTCACCGGAGTCGTCGGCGACGTACCCGTCGAGCGAGGCGAGCGCCGAGTAGATCAGCTTGGCCATGGATGGAGTGGAGCCAGCCGGGATCGAACCGGCGACCTCCGCCTTGCAAAGGCGGCGCTCTGCCAGCTGAGCTATGGCCCCGTGCCGCGAAGTCTAGGCGGGGCCAGGTCCTCCGCAGCGTGGTGCGCGTGTCAGCCCGTCGGGAACTTCACCAGCTGGGACAGCTCCCTCCGGCACCTGTGCCGGTGGCGGGCGTTGCGCAGGAGCGTCTTCCGGGCCGCGACCGCGTAGACATGGTCCCCGTTGGGCGGCGCCGGGCCGGTCAGTCGCCACTTGCCCTGAGCGTTGGTCATGGTCGTCCCAATCCTGAACGGCGGATCGGAGTCATGCCAGACCTGGACGCGGCGGTCGACCTTGCAGCGCTCTCTGGCCGATGACACCTCGCCGGCGTAGCGGCCGCTCTGGGTCTGCCCGATCCGCTCCGCCCGGTCGATCTTGACTGTCGACGAGAAGCTCTTGACGTGGCCGAAGGCCGTGACGGACCCAACGACCAGGGCGAGGAGCCCCGCGAGGACGGTGAGCTTGCCGATGCGCATTTGATGCCCCCTTCGTAGTAGCCGGATATGACGCTACCCCTGCTGCGGTCGGCCCGCAACCCACCGGTCCCGGGGAACGGCGACCGTGTGAGAGACTGGCTCCGCGGGTAGAAGCAGGCCAGCCGACCGCGGAGGAGAGATGGCAGCCGAGACGAGCACGGCCGAGCGCGACCGCACCGACAAGTCCCCGGAGACGACGGACCGCGAGAGCGACAACGCGAAGCCGTCGTCGGGCGAGGCGAAGCCGGCCAGCAGGGCCGAGGTCTCCAACCTCGACATCGTCCGCCACTACTTCGACCGCGCGACAGAGAAGATGGGCCTGCGCGAGGACCTCCGCACCGTCTTCTGGAGCCCCTACCGCGAGGTCACGGTCCAGATCCCGGTCAAGCTGTCCGACGGCGACGTCCACGTGTACTCGGGCTACCGGATCCAGCACAACGGCGCCCGCGGCCCGTACAAGGGCGGCATCCGCTTCCACCCCGAGGTCGACATCGACGAGGTCCGCGCGCTGGCGTCGTTGATGACCTGGAAGACCGCGATCGCCGGCGTCCCCTATGGCGGCGCCAAGGGCGGGGTCAACTGCCCCGCCGGGGACCTCGAGCCCAAGGAGGTCCAGGCGATCGCCCGGTCCTTCATGGACAAGATCGAGAAGGTGCTCGGCCCGACCCGCGACATCCCGGCCCCCGACGTCAACACGAACGCCCAGGTCATGGCCTGGTTCATGGACGAGTACGGGAAGCTCCACGGTCACACGCCGGCGATCGTGACCGGGAAGCCGATCGAGCTCGAGGGATCGCACGGCCGCGAGGCCGCCACGGGACGCGGGTGCGTCTACATGTTCCGCGAGGCGGCGCCGCACCTGGGTCTCAGCCCCGCGTCGACCACCTTCGCCGTCCAGGGCTTCGGCAACGTCGGGTCGTGGGCGGCGCGGATCATGCAACAGCTCGGGTGCAAGATGGTGGCCGTCTCCGATGCCTCGGGAGCGATCCACTCCGAGGACGGCATCGACGCCGACGACCTCTATGCGTTCGTCAAGGACGGGGGCAAGCTGCCCGACTTCGAGGGCGTCGACTCGATCGACCCCGACGACCTGATCGGCGTCGAGTGCGACGTGTTCATCCCGGCCGCGCTCGGCGGGATGATCCACGAGGGCAACGCCGACAAGATGCGCTGCCGGATGCTGATCGAGGGCGCCAACAGTCCGACGACCCCGGCCGCCGACGAGATCCTCAAGGACAAGGACGTCTACGTGATCCCGGACGTGATGGCGAATGCCGGCGGCGTCGTCGTGTCCTACTTCGAGTGGGTCCAGAACCTCCAGCACTTCCGCTGGGAGGAGCGGGAGGTCAACGACAAGCTCGGCACGATCATGCGTCGCGCCTACCGCGAGGTCAGCGCCCGGGGCCGCGAGGAGGGCATCCCCCTCCGCGAGGCGGCCTACCTCGTCGGCATCGAGCGGGTGGTCGAGGCCGCCCGTACGCGCGGTTACGTCGACTGACCCTCCGAGCGCTCGCTGGACGTTCGTCCTAACCCGGCCCGCCGGGTAAAGACGGTTCCCGGCGCTGCCGATGCACCCGTGCCGGCCACGTGCCGGTTGCCTTCGAGCTTGCCAGGGAAGGCAAGAACGCCAACAGGGAGCCCCGCCGAACGCGGGGCTTTCTGTTTTAGCGGTCACTCACGGCCCAGGCGCTCGAGGCTGCGCTGGACCTCCTCGAGTTCGGCGGCGGCGGAACGCTCAGCCTCCTCCAGGCGGGCGAGCTCACGCCGCCCCTTTTCGGCTTTCTCCGCGGCCCGGGCATTTCGCTTACGAGCCGATTCGACCCGCCGCATGGCCTCCCGCAGCTCTGCCTTCCGGCGGCGCTCCCTTTCGGCCCCCCCGCGCCCGCCTCCGCGCGACGGTCGCGGAAGCGTGCGAACGCCGCCTAGGGGCTCGCCCCGTGCCCAGCGTTCGAGCCGACCCGCCGCCAGGTCGGCCCGGAGGCCCTCGTCGGCGTTGGCCGCATGGATCGTCGATGCGGCTCGCTCGGGATCCACGCGAACCCCGGCCTCCCCGCCCTCCGCCAGGGCCGCATCCACAAGGCGTCGGACGGCGCCGCGTTCCTCCCGCATCGCCTGACGAAGCGCGTCCCCGCCCCGCCCGCCCGCGGCTTCCTCCTGCGCCCGCCGGAGCAACTGGGCCGCGGAAAGTGCCGCCCCGACCGTGCCGGGATCGCGCCGAGCGACCTGGTTCAGGGCCCAAGCCGTGGGATCGGGCTTGCGCAGCTTCGCGACCCGTTCCGCCTCCTTCGCCTTGCCCTCGCCGCGCAGCCGCTTGGCCAGAGCGTTGCGCTCGGCCGTGAAGTCGCCGGGCGGCAGCTCGTAGAGGCGGTCGGCGACCGGGTCGAGGGGCGGATCAGTCGTCGAAGTCGAAGTCCTTGGGCGGCTTCTGCTCGAACCAGAGCCGCTCGTTCTCCGGCGTGTCCTGGAGGAACTCCGGGGTCTCCTCCAGGACGTCCTCGCTCTCCTGGTCGAAGAACGCGCTCGACGGCTCCGGGTCTCCCCTGGGGTCGGCGGCAGGCGCAGCCTCGGGCTCAGCCGCGACGTCCGATCCGTCCGCCTGCTCGGACGGGTCGGGCTCGTCCGGCTGCTCGTCCTCCGCTTCGTCCGTCTGATCAGGCTCCACGGGTGCTATTTCGTCCACGGGGCCCGGCTCCTCGGCGGGCGGCGGCTCCTCGGCGGGGACCGCATCCTCAGCGGAAGCGGGTTCCTCGAGCGCCTGATCGAGCTCGTCGGAGAGTGACTTGGCGTCGAAGAACTCGTCGTCGTTGAGGTCGCCCTGCAGGTCGTGCAGCTCGGTGGGCTGGGCGGCGATCGCCTCGCGCTCCTCCGTGTTCGGCGGACCGGCGGACGCCGGCTGCTCCATGCTGATCTCGCCGGCGGGATGCTCCTCGTCGGAGGGGCCCGAGGGCGGCTCCGCCTCCGGCCGGGCCGGATCGGGTGGG
>DATFPK010000096.1:0-9949 GCA_035264885.1 Solirubrobacterales bacterium | reverse complement strand
TTGCATGGGGCCAGCCTATGCGCGGGCGGGACCCGCGCCGGCGGCCCGTGTGCCGGCGGCGCGCGGTGGGCGCCGGCGGCCCGGACGGCGGGGGCGTGCGGCAGGCGGCCGGCGGCCCGGACGGCGTGGGCGTGCGGTAAGCGCCGGCGGCCCGGACGGCGGGGGCGTGCGGTAAAAGCGGCGGATGCGACGGCTCTGGCCCAGGCGATCCGGAGGCAAGCCCGGGCGCGAGGAGTTCGTCCGCCGCGTGATCCCGCCCGGAGGCGTCGGCGCCGAGCTGGGTGTCCAGCACGGTCACTTCTCGCGCGTGCTGATGGACATCGCGGCGCCGCGCCGCCTCTACCTCGTCGACCTCTGGTTCCTGTTCGGGGCCGAGTGGTACTGGGAGGAGGGCCGGCGGCGGCCGACGGTCGAAGCGCTGAAGGGCGTGCTCGACGAGTTCGAGCAGGAGCTGGTGGCGGGCCGGGCCGTCCTCCAGATCGGCGACGACCTCACGTTCCTCGGCGACCTGGAGGACGGCCACCTCGACTGGGCGTACATCGACAGCTCCCACGACTACGACCACACCTGGCGCGAGCTCGAGCTGCTGGCGCAGAAGGTCGAGCGCGGAGGCGTGATCGCCGGCGACGACTGGACCGAGGACCCCGACCACCGCCACGGCGGCGTCGCCCGCGCCGTCCGCGAGTTCATCGCCGACGGCGACCACGAGCTCATCTACGCCGACTCGACCGACCTCCAGTGGGCGATCACGCGCAGGCCGCAGCGCCCGCGCCACCGCAACCCGTAGCGCCCGCGCCACCCTTTTGGCACACCCTCATGCCCCGGGTGACGCGATCCGCCCGACCATCCGAGCATGCTCGTTCCGTGGCCCGAAACCCCAAGATACGTAGGGGAACGGGCCACGCAAGCGGTGGACCGGCTGATTGCTCGAGTCGCAGAGCGTCAGCACGGCGTGATCACGATTGGCCAGCTGCGCGAACTTGGCGTGGGCGATCGATCGACCTGGGATCGCCTCACTACGGGCAAACTCCATCGAGTCCACCAGGGCGTTTACGCGGTAGGGCATTCGCTGCTCACACGGGAGGGCCGATGGATGGCGGCGGTGTTGGCTTGTGGACCAGGCGCGTTCCTGTCCCACCGGTCAGCGGCAGCGCTGTGGGAGATCGCGCCAACCGGCAGAACCAGGATCGATGTCTGCTCGCCGACACGGGCTGGGCGGCGCCACGCCGGCGTCGCCATCCACTGGGTCTGGTGCGAGGACCAAGTGACGGAGGCGAACGGGATTCCCTGCGCGACCGTTCCTCTGACGCTGATCCAGTTGGCGGGGGCCGCGGACGTGCGACGGCTGGAGCGGGCGATCGAGCGGGCCGAGGTGCTCGAGCTGTTCGATCTTCATGCCGTACTTGCCCTGCTCGACCGGGCCGGCAGGCGCCAAGGCGTCGGGCGCCTCCGTCGGGCGCTGGCGCTGAGCCAACCGGAATTGCCGCTCTCTCGCACCGAGCTCGAGCGCCGGTTCAGCGACCTCTGCCGGCGAAACCGGCTAGCGCTCCCCGCCTTCCGGGCCTGGGTGCGAGTACCGGCCGGCGGTTTCGAGGTCGACTTCCTCTGGGAGGAGCAGCGGCTCATCGCCGAGACCGACGGCTACCGGTTCCATTCGACCCGCACCGCCTTCGAGACCGACCGGCGGCGGGATCAGCTGCTCCTGGCGGCCGGCTTCAACGTCGTCCGCTTCACCTGGCGTCAGATCACCGACTCCCCCCGCGAGGTCGTCTCGACCCTGCGCCCGCTGCTCAGCGACCGAGCAGCTCGCGGGCGGTCTCGGCGACGCGCTCCGGCGTGAAGCCGAACTTGCCGAGGACCTCCTTCAGGGGCGCCGAGGCGCCGAAGGTGTGCATGCCGATGATCCGGCCGCCCGGCCCGACGTACCGGTCCCATCCCAGCGTGGAGCCCTGCTCGACCGCCACCCGCGCCTGAACGGCCGACGGCAGGACGCTCTCGCGGTAATCCTCGGGCTGGGAATCGAACAGGTGCCAGGACGGCAGGCTGACGACTCGCGCCCGCACCCCGTCGGACGTCAGCTCCTCGTACGCCGCCGCGGCCAGGTGGACCTCGCTGCCGGTCCCGATCAGGATCACCTCCGGATCGCCCCCCTCGGCATCGGCCAGCACGTATCCGCCCCGCCGCACGCCCTCGGCGGGCGCGTAGCGCTCGCGGTCCAGTACCGGTACGTCCTGCCGGGTCAGCACCAGCGCCACCGGCTCGTGCCGCAGCTCCATCGTCAACCGCCAGGCCTCGGCGACCTCGTTCGCGTCGCAGGGCCGGATCACGTTCAGGCCGGGGATCGCGCGCAGCGATGGCAGGTGCTCCACCGGCTGGTGGGTCGGCCCGTCCTCCCCCAGGCCGATCGAGTCGTGGCTGAACCAGTGCACGACCGGCAGCTCCATCAGCGCCGACAGTCGGATCGCCGGGCGGGCGTAGTCGGAGAACACCAGGTACGTCGACCACACCGGCCGCACCTTCGAGAGCGACAGGCCGTTCGAGATCGCCGCCGACTCGTGCTCCCGCACGCCGTAGTGGAGGTTGCGACCCCTCCGGTCCCGTGGCGAGAACGTGCCGGCGTCCTCGAAGTCGAACCCGCTCGAGGCCGACCCGGTCAGATCCGCGGAGCCGGTCACCAGCCAGGGCACCTTCGTCGCGATCGCGTTCAGCACCTGGTGGGCCGCCTTGCGGGTGGCGACACCCTTCTCGTCCGGCTCGAACGACGGGATGTCCGCGTCCCATCCCTCCGGCAGCTCGCGCCGCTGCATCCGTTCGACCTGGTCGGCCAGCTCACCGAAGTCGTCCCGGTAGCGCTCGAGCATCCCCTCCCACTCCTCGCGCAGCCGGCGGCCGCGGGCCCCCACCCCGTCGGCGAAGTCGCGCCGCACCTCATCCGGGACCAGGAACTCCGCGTCCTCGGGCCACCCGTAGAAGCGCTTCGTCTCCCGCACCTCCTCCTCGCCCAGCGGCTCGCCGTGCACGGCCGCCGTGTCCTGCTTCGGCGACCCCCACCCGATGTGGCTGTCGACGATGATCAGCGTCGGCCGGCCGGACTCCCGCTGGAACTCGTCGAAGGCCCGGTGCAGGAGATCGAGGTCGTTGGCGTCCCCGACCCTGGTCACGTTCCACCCGTAGCCCATGAACCGCGCGGCCACATCGTCGGTGAAGGTGACCTCGGTCCGCCCGTCGATCGAGATGTGGTTGTTGTCGTAGATCCAGCAGAGGTTGTCGAGGCGCTGGTTGCCGGCGATCGAAGCCGCTTCCCCAGACACCCCCTCCATCATGTCGCCGTCGCCGCAGACCACGTAGACGTTCCAGTCGAACATCTCGTAGCCCGGCCGGTTGAAGTGCCCGGAATGCCACTTCGAGGCGATCGCCATCCCGACCGACGTCGCTACGCCCTGTCCGAGTGGACCCGTCGTCGTCTCGACCCCCGACGTGAACCGGTACTCCGGGTGTCCCGCCGCCTTCGAGTCGAGCTGCCGGAAGGACTTGATGTCCTCCAGGCTGACCGACGGCTCGCCGAGCGTCTCGTAGTCCGGGTCGACCGCCTTCACGCCCGCGAGGTGGAGCACCGCGTAGAGCAGCATCGACGCGTGCCCGGCCGACAGCACGAACCGGTCGCGGTTCGGCCAGATCGGGTCCTCGGGGTCGAACCGCAGGAACCGCTGCCAGAGGACATAGGCCACCGGCGCCAGCGCCATCGGCGTCCCCGGGTGCCCCGAGTTCGCCTTCTGGATCGCGTCGATGGCGAGCGTCCTGATCGTATTGACGCTGAGCTGCTCGACCCCGGTGGCGGAGCGCGGCGTGGCGGCGGCTTCCATGCCAACCGATCCTACGCCCCGGGCGAGGTGCGATATTGCCGCCGTGGACGCGGCATCCACCTCAGCCGACGCCGGCAAGCGGGCCGCCGGCGAGGCGGCCGCCGGGCTGGTCGACGACGGAATGGCCGTCGGGCTCGGAACCGGCTCCACCGTCGCCTTCTTCCTGCCGGCCCTGGCGAACCGAGACTTGGACGTCCGCTGTGTCGCGACCTCCCCGGGGACCGCGGAGGCCGCCGCCGGGCTCGGCCTGGCGGTGGAGGACTTCGACACGATCGGCCGCCTCGACATCGCGATCGACGGCGCCGACCAGGTCTCACCCGACGGATGGCTGGTCAAGGGCGGCGGCGGCGCGCACCTCCGCGAGAAGATCGTCGCGGTGGCGGCCGACCGGCTCGTCGTGATCGTCGACGACTCGAAGCTGGTGGACGCGATTGGCCCGCCGGTCCCGCTCGAGCTCTTTCCCTTCGGACTCCCGGCGACGCTCAAGCGCCTCGCGACCCACGGAGACGTTCAGCGACGCGACGCACCGCCGAGCCCCGACGGCGGTGTCATCGCCGACTTCTACGGCCCGGCTGACGACCCGCCTGGTCTCGCCGCCCGGCTGGACGCCGACCCCGGCGTGGCGGGCCACGGCCTTTTCGCGGCCGAGCTCGGCGCCGAGGTCCTCTCCGGCTACGCCGACGGCAGCGTCGAGCGCCTGCCGTTCTCGGCCTGAATGCTAAGCGGCGCGGCCCGCCGCCGCCTCGTCGGCGAGGACGACCATGTCCTCGGCGCGCACCCGTCCGGCGGGGATCGACTCGTCGCCGTCGAGCAGGCGGCCGAGCGGCTCGCGCTTCTCCTCGCCGGTGACCAGCCAGAAGACCCGGCGGGCCTCGTCGAGCGGCGGATAGGTGAGCGTCATCCTGCGGTGGCCCTGGTAGGCCTCCTCGGTGACCGCGACCTTCCGGTCCGTCACCTCGAGGACCGGGTCGCCGGGAACCAGCGACGCTGTGTGCCCGTCACGCCCCAGCCCGAGGTGCACGAGGTCCAGCCGCTGGGGCAATGCCGCCGCGTACTCATCGGCCACCGCCTCCAGGTCGCGGCTGGTCACCGGCATCGGCCGCAGCACCGCCTGCCGCTCGATCGGCAGCGCGACGATCATGTGGGTCAGGTTGCGGTCCGGGCTGCCCGGCGCGGCGACCCGCTCGTCGACCTGGAAGACCTCCATCTCGTCCCACGGCGCCTCCATCCGGGCCAGGTAGGCGAGCATCACCAGCGGCGTGCGGCCGCCGCTCAGCGCCAGAGAGAACGAGCCCCGGGCGGCGAGCGCCTCGTTCCCCGCCGCGACGATCAGCTCGGCGGCGCGCCGGGCGGCCTCGTCCGGCCCGGCGGCGACCTCCAGATTCAGGTCTTTTTCTCCTCGTGCCCGCCGAACTGCTTGCGCATCGCCGACAAGGCCCGGTTGGCGAACTCGTCCAGGTCCCGGGAGGAGAAGCGCGAGTAAAGCGCCGCCGTCAGCACCGGCGTCGGCACGCCCTCCTCGACCGCCGCGACCGACGTCCACCGTCCCTCGCCGCTGTCCGAGACCCGGCCCTCGAAGTCCTCGAGGCGGGGCGACTCATGCAGCGCCGCGGCGGTCAGGTCGAGCAGCCAGGAGGAGATGACGCTGCCGCGCCGCCAGACCTCGCTGACCTCGGCTATGTCGATCTCATAGCGGTAGTGCTCGGGGTGGTCGAGCGGGGCCGTCTCCGCGTCGTGGCGCTGCTCGCGCAGGCCCGCGTCGGCGTTCTCCAGCACGTTCAGGCCCTCGGCGTAGGCGGCCATCACGCCGTACTCGATCCCGTTGTGAACCATCTTCACGAAGTGCCCCGCGCCCGCCGGACCGCAGTGCAGGTATCCGTGCTCGGCGGGCGAGGGCTCGCCCTGCCGGCCGCCGGTCCTCTCCGCCGCATCCACCCCGGGCGCCAGGGTCTCGAAGACCGGGGTGAGCCGCTCGACCGCCTCGTCGGGCCCGCCGATCATCAGGCAGAAGCCGCGCTCGAGTCCGAAGACCCCGCCGCTGGTCCCGCAGTCGATGTAGTCGACGCCGCGCTCGGCGAGCACAGTCGCCCGCCGGATGTCGTCGCGGTGATTCGTGTTGCCGCCGTCGATCACCGCATCTCCGCGCGACAGCTCGGCGGCCACCGCGGCCACGGTCTCCTCGGTGATCCGCCCCGCCGGCACCATCACCCAGACCGCGCGCGGAGCCTCGAGCTTTCCCGCCAACTCGGCCAGCGAGGCCGCCCCGTCGGCTCCCTCCGCCACCAGCGCCTCGATCGCCTCGGGGTTGACGTCGTGGACGACGCAGCGGTGCCCGCCCCGCATGAGCCGGCGGGCGATGTTCGCCCCCATCCGGCCCAGCCCGACGATGCCAAGCTCCATGACCTGATCCTATGGCTAGCCTGCGGCGCGTGGCCGACGCCCTAGTCATCTTCGGGATCACCGGCGACCTGGCCCGGAAGATGACCTTCAAGGCGCTTTACCGGCTGGAGCGGCGGGGGCGACTCCAATGCCCCATCCACGGCGTCGGGCGCCAGGACATGGGCGACGACGACCTGCGCGAGCTGGCCCGCGAATCGATCGGCGCGACGGTGGACCAGCCCGACGAGGACGTCTTTGCCGCCCTCGCCGAACGGCTCCACTACATCCCGGCGGACCTGACCGACCAGGGGGCCTACGACCGGGTGGCGGCCGCGATCGAGGGGTCCTCGGATCCGGTCTTCTACCTCGAGGTCCCACCCTCGCTCTTCGCGACGATCGTCGACGGGCTCGGCCAGGCGGGCGTTACCGGGAACGCGCGGGTGATCATCGAGAAGCCGTTCGGCCACGACGTCGAGTCCGCCCGCGCCCTCGCCGGCGAGCTGCGCGAGGTCCTGCGCGAGGAGCAGATCCTCCGCATCGACCACTACGTCGCGAAGGAGCCGGTGATGGACATCACCTACCTCCGGTTCGCGAACTCGATGCTCGAGCCGGTCTGGAACCGCAACTACGTCTCCCACGTCCAGGTCACTCTTGCCGAGGACTTCGGCGTCGAGGGCCGCGGCCGCTTCTACGACGAGGTCGGAGCGCTCCGCGACGTCGTCCAGAACCACATGCTCCAGGTCCTGGCGACGGTCGCGATGGAGCCGCCGGCCGGCAACCGGGAGGGTTCGATCCGGGACAAGAAGCTCGACCTCTTCAAGGCGGTGTGCGAAGCCGACCCCGAGCGCTATGTCCGCGGGCAGTACGACGGCTATCGGGAGATCGACGGCGTCGCCCGGGACTCGGCCACCGAGACCTACGCGGCGCTCGAGCTCGAGATCGACAACTGGCGCTGGTCCGGCGTCCCGTTCTTCCTCCGGGCCGGCAAGCGGATGCCGGTCAACGCAACCGAGGTGAACGTGGTCTTCCGGCGCCCGCCACGGCTGGGCGTCGGCTCGGGGCCGATCCCGGAGCCGAACCAGCTCGTCTTCCGGATCAGCCCGAAGCCCGGGGCGAGGGTGCGGTTCCTGGCCAAGCGAGCCGCGGTCGAGGACTTCGAGCCCGCCGACCTCGAGGTCCTGTTCGAGAAGGTCCCGGGCGAGGACCCCGAGCCCTACGAGCGGCTGATCGGCGACGCCCTCGAGGGCAGGACCGACCTCTTCACCGACGAGGAGGTCGTCGAGGAGACCTGGCGGATCGTCCAGCCTCTGCTCGAACGGCCGCCGCCGGTCAAACGCTACGCGCAGGGCGAGTGGGGGCCGCGCGAGGCGGCCGACCTGACCCGGGGGATCTGCCGCTGGTACGAGCCCTGGGTGCCGGACTGAGCCGCCCAGCTCAGGCCTTGGCCGCGAGCTGCCCGCAGGCGGCGTCGATGTCGCGGCCCCGCGTGAGCCGCACCGTGGCAGGGACCCCGCGCTCCCGCAGCGCCACGGCGAACGCGTCGATCGCGGCGCGGCTCGAGCCCTCGAACCCCGTGCCCGTCGGGTTGTACGGGATCAGGTTGACCTTGAACGCCTCGCGCGGGCGGAGCAGCTCGGCCAGCGCAACGGCCTGCTCGAAGCGGTCGTTGACGCCGGCCAGCATGAGGTACTCGACGTAGACCCTGCGGCGGCGGGCCCCGCGCCAGGCGAGGCAGGCCTCGATCACCTCCGGGAGCGGGCAGCGGTCGTTGACCGGCATCAGCTCCGACCGCAGGTCGGGGTCGGCGGCGTGGAGCGACAGCGCGAGCCGAACCGGCGGCCCCTCGGCGGCCATCCGCGCGATCCCCGGGACCCAGCCGACGGTCGAGACCGTGGTATGCGAGGAGGCGACGCCCATGCTCGGCAACCGCTCGCAGGCCGCGAGGACGGAGTCGAGGTTCATCAGCGGCTCGCCCATTCCCATGAAGACGACGTGGTCGATGGCCTCGCCGCGCCGGAAGTGGAGGGCTTGGTCGAGGATTTCTCCGGCCCGCAGGTTGCGCCCGAACCGCATGGTCCCGGTCGCGCAGAACGTGCAGGTCAGCGGGCAGCCGGACTGGCTCGAGACGCAGACCGACCGGCGGCCGTCGCGGTACCGCATCAGCACCGCTTCGACGGGGCGTCCGTCGCCGGTTGCGAAGAGCGCCTTCTCGGTCCCGTCGCGCGAGCGGGCGGTGTGCTCGACCTCCAGCGAGCTGATCGGAACCGATGTCGCCAGGGCCTCGCGCAGCGCCGCCGGCAGGTCGGTCATCTCGTCGTAGGAGCCGGCGCCCCGGGCGAGCCACTGCCAGACCTGGTCCTCGCGGTAGCCCGGCTCACCGCGCTCGCGGAGAAAGTGGGACAAAAGCTCCAAATCCACAAAATCAGTGTGGCAAGGCCCCGCTCGCGGACTTATTCTGGACCCGTGAAAGGGTGCTCGAGTTGAGCGTCGTGGGGGCGGGGCCCCCCGCGACGGGGGAGCACCGCCGGGTCATGGCGCTGACCCTCGGCGCCCTCTACTTCGCGGGCGCGTCGATCGGCGCGATCAGCCTGCTCCTGCCGCACCCGGCGCAGTTCGACACCCCAGCGCTGTGGACCAACGTCGCGATCTCCTACGTCGTCGCGCTGGCGCTGATCGCCGCCGCCGGACGGGTGCCGGTCTGGGCGCTCCAGCTCACCGTGCTCGGCGGAACGATCGTGATCACCCGCGCGGTCTACCTGAGCGGCGAGCCCAGCGGCTTCTACACGTTCTTCTATATATGGACCGGGCTGTACGCCTTCTTCTTCTTCGGCCGGCTGGGGGGTGCCCTCCACATGGCGGCGGTCGGCGCCGCCTTCGCCTGGGTGGAGACTGAAGTCGACCTCACCTCGCCGGTCGGCCGGTGGATGATGGCGATCGCGACGATCGCGATCGGCGGAATCCTGATCAACGTGCTTGCCGAGCGGGTCAGGGCCAGTGCGTCGGACGCCTACAAGCGGGCGCGGGCGCTGACCGCCGTCGACAGCGTCGCCCAGGAGCTTTCGCGCAGCACGACGCCGGACGCAGCGGCCGATGCGATCTGCGACGCCGCTCTGCACGCCGCGCACGCCGCCGGCGCCTCCCTCTGGCTGCCCACTCCGGACGGGAGCGGCCTCCGCGCCGACTCAGCGTCCGACCCGTTCCTCCGCGGCCGGCAGGTGCTCTTCGTCGGCAGCCCCTCCGGCGTGATCCGGGCCTTCACCTCGCGCGAGCCCTTCTTCGTCGCCGATGCCGGGAAGAACCCCGATGTCGACCAGGGGATCGCCGGCGAGGTCGGGGCCGTGTCGGTCCTCTTCCAGCCGGTGCTCCGCGACGGCGTGCCGATCGGGGTCCTCACCGTCTACTGGGACCGGGAGGTGTCGAGCCTCGATGACGAGGTCGTCCAGGTGATCGCGCTGCTCGCCGCCGAGGCGTCGAACGCGATCGAGCGGACCGAGCTGCTCGAGCGCCTCGAGCGCGCCGCCCGCACCGACGACCTCACGGGGCTGCTCAACCGGCGCGCGTGGGACGAGCACCTGACCCGCGAGGTCGCCCGGGCCCGGCGCTCGGGCAACCCGCTTTGCGTCGCCATGCTCGACCTTGACCACTTCAAGGCCTACAACGACCGCTACGGACATCAGGCCGGCGACCGGCTGCTGAAGAAGACCGCC
>DATFPK010000095.1:0-13681 GCA_035264885.1 Solirubrobacterales bacterium | reverse complement strand
CGGCGCGATGCGCGGGCACGATCGCCGCCGCGTAGCGCCGCAGCCCGCGCTCGTAGCGCCGGACGATCTCCTCGAACGCGTTCTCGTAGCCGTCGCGGAACAGGCGCACGAGGCGCCGGTCGGGCTGGGCGCGGAGCGCCGGGCCGAGGAAGAGGCGGGAGGCGAGCCCGCTTGCGGGGGGTGGGGGCGGCATGATCGGTCGGGTAGCGCTGCTGATATGACAGCAGGTCGGCGGGAAGCGGCTTTGACTAGAGGACACATGGCGCGACTCAAGATCACACCCTGCCTCGGCGCGGGGTCGCCCCGGGTGGAAGGGGATCGCCTTGGATAAGGGCGCCGCGGTTCTCCTGACCGCCGGCGTCGGCATCCTGATCGCCCTTCAGGCGCCGATCAATGCCGGCCTCGGCAAGGAGACCGGCAGCTTCCCCGCTGCCTTCATCTCGTTCGCGATCGGCACCGTCCTGCTGCTGGCGATCGTGCTCGTCAGCGGCAAGGCGGGCGGGATCGCCGGCGCCACCGACGTCCGCTGGTACTACCTGCTCGGCGGCGTCCTCGGCGCCGCCTACGTCACCACGGTACTCGTCACCGTCAGCTCGATCGGAGCCGGGGGCGTGGCCGCGGCGACGATCACCGGTCAGCTCACCGCCTCGGTGGCGATGGACCGGCTGGGGGTCCTTGGCCTCGACGAGGTAGCCCTCACCCCGGAGCGGGTGGCCGGAGTCGTCCTCCTGCTTGCAGGCACTTTCCTGATCGTCCGTTGAGCACCCTTGACAAACCACCTGCCCCGAATAGGGTGATCAGCGGGTTGGGAGGAGCACGGAAAACGCTGCGAAGGATCCTGGCGCTGACCTCGTTGGCGGGGCTGGCGCTGCTGGCGCTCGGCACGGCATCGGCCGGGGCGGCGACGCTCACCGGCTCGAACTTCTCGATCAACTTCGACGGTGCTCCCGGCGAGGTCCACAACCTGACGATCGACCGCACCGCGACCGCTTTCCGCTTCACCGACGCCCCCGGGATCACGATCACCACCCCCGGCACGTCGAACACCTGTACCGCGGCCGGGAACGTGGCCACCTGCGCGATCGCCGACGTCAACGACATCCGCGCGATCGTCGAGGAACAGAACGACTCGATCACGGTGTCCTCGTCGATCGGCCAGGTCGGGTTCGTGCTGATCGCCGGGGGCAACGGCAACGATGTCCTCAACTCCCAGGCCCCCCTCGACACCCAGATGAACGGGGACCCGGATTTCGGGGCACTGCCGGGCAACGACACCTTGATCGGAGGACCGGGGGAGGAGAGGATGATCCCGGGGCCGGGGAACGACACGATGAGCGCAGGACCCGGCAACGATCTGCTGCATACCAGCGAGGGCAATGACGTCCTCAACGCTGGTCCCGGCGACGACCTGATCGCCGCGTTCGCCGCGGATGGCGACGGTCCCGACATCATGGTCGGCGGGCCAGGTCGGGATCGCGTCGACCTGCGGAACCGGATGGACGACCTCTTCATCGACCTCAACGGCGTCGCCGACGACGGCGCGAACTGCCCCGGGGCGGGATGCGAGGGTGACAACGTAGGCACCGACATCGAGGACGTGAGCACGGGGGACGGGAACGACACGCTGATCGGCTCCGAGGGACCCGACCGCCTCAGCGCCGGCGACGGCAACAACCTCGTGCAGGGTCTGGGCGGCGCGGACTCGCTTCAAAGCGAGGGCGGAGCGGACGTCCTCCGCGGCGGCGCCGGCGGCGACTCATTCTTCGGCGGCAGCGGTCCCGACCAGCTCTTCGGCGGTGCCGGCGACGACCAGTTCTTCTACGAGTTCTTCGACGACGACACCGACGTCTACCGCGGGGGTGGCGGATCCGACGGGATCTCCGGGGCCGAGCAGGACACCGAAGCGATCAAGGTCTCGTTGAACGGCGAAGCCGACGACGGATTCCGAAACGGACTCTTCTCGAACGCCAAGGACAACGTCGGCACGGACGTCGAGGACGTCGGGGGCTCACTCGGCTCCGACCTCCTGATCGGCAGCAAGGGGCCCAACACCCTCATGGGCTTCGCCGGGCGGGACCGCCTGCTCGGCCTCGCCGGCGCAGACGCGCTGATCGGCGACCGCGGCAGGGACATGCTCGTCGGGGCGAAGGGACGGGACACCCTGGACGGCGGCGGCGGCCCGGACCGCCTCAACTCGCGCGACGGCAAGCCGGACGAGGTCCGCTGTGGCTCCTCGATCGATCGCCTCAAGGCGGACCGGAGCGACCGCTTCGGGCCGGACTGCGACAAGGTTTCGGTCAGGAGGCGGAGATGATGCGCCGCAGGTTGCCGCTGGCGCTGGCCGCGGTCGGCTGCTCCCTCGGCGTCGCCGCGCCCGCGGCGCAGGCCGGGGAGGTCGCCGTCCACTTCGGCGACACGCTGCGGTTCCTCCCGAACAACGGCGAGGTGAACACGGTCACGCTCTCGCGCAGCGGCGCGAACTACCTCACCACGGACACGACCACCCCTCCGACTGCGGGCCTCAACTGCACGCTGGTGAGTCCCAACACCGTCAGCTGCCCGGCCGCCGACGTCGAGAGCATCGATTTCTCGTTCGCTGACCTGAATGACACCGGCACCTTCGCCCCCTCCGTCGTCGGCCTCGACAACTTCGACGCCACGATGCAGGGCGGCGACGGCAACGACACGCTCAACGCGGGCTCCGGGGTCGACTTCGGCCAGTACTTCGGCGGCGACGGCAACGACACGATGAACGGGTCGACGAACAACGACCGCCTCGGGGGCGGGGACGGAAACGACACCATGTTGGGCGGCGACGGCAACGACCGGCTGGAGGCCGACGACGGCAACGATGTGATCCTTGGCGGGGCTGGAGAGGATCGCGCGGACTGCGGCAGCAACCCCGGCGGGAACGGCTCGGACACGATCAGCGGGGGGCCGGGCGAGTTCGACGACCTCGACTGCCGCCGGGACGTCGACATGGTCGTCGACGCCAACGGAATCGCCGACGACGGCGAGGGCTGCCCGGGCGCCGCCTGTGAGAAGGACAACATCGCCGCCGACTTCGAGCGCATCGACACCGGCGAGGGCGACGACGTGATCCGCGCCGGCGGCGGCCCGAACACGATCTTCAGCGGCGGCGGCGACGACGAAGTCGACGGACAGGGCGGCGCCGACACGCTGCTCGGCGATGACGGCGACGACGACCTGTTCGGCGGCGCCGGCGACGACCAGGTCTTCGGCTCGAGCGGCGCCGACCGTAACCGCGGCGGGCCCGGCGACGACGAGCTGAGCGACACCTTCGGCATGGAGCCCGACGTGTTCTCGGGCGGCCCCGGCCTCGACCTCGTCGACTACGACGGTGCCGACGCCTCGGTCCGGGTCGACCTCGACGACACGGCGGACGACGGCAGGGACGGCGAGGGCGACAACGTCCGCAGCGACGTCGAGGACATCATCGGCACGGACTCGCCAGACGTGCTGGTCGGCAGCAAGAGGGCGAACGAGCTGCTCGGCGGCGGCGGTCGCGATCGCCTCGTCGGTCTGGGCGGAGCCGACGGGCTGATCGGCGGCGGTGGTGGCGATCTCCTGATCGGCGGCAAGGGCTCCGACCTCTTCGAGGGCGGTGGCGGGCCGGACAGGCTGAGGGCGCGCGATGGGCGGCGAGACGAGCTGCGCTGTGGCTCGGCTCGAGACGTCGTGCTGGCCGACCGGATCGACCGGCGGGCCGCCGATTGCGACAAGGTGAGGGTCTCATGAGGCGGGTTGCCCTCGTCCTCGCGAGTGCGCTCCTTGCGCTGCCGTCGACCGCCGGCGCGAACAACGTCGAGATCGGGGACTCGGGCCGCTCGCTGTTCGTCTTCGCTCAGCCGGGTGAGGTCAACAACGTGACGGTCACGCGGTCGGGCAACACGTTCACTGTCACCGATTCCGGCGCCACCCTCAACCCCGGGCCCGGCTGTGCCGCCGTCAACGCCAACCAGGTGACGTGCTCGGCGACCGGTGTGGGCGGGATCAAGATCTCGCTCGGCGACATGAACGACGTCGGCACGATCGGGGCGAGCGTGACGCCGATGCCGCTCGACAGCTTCTACGCCGAAGACGTCGAGATCGAGGGCGAGGCCGGGGCGGACGTGCTCAACGGCGGGCCGAATGTCCGCAACACCCTCCATGGCGGGTTCGACTTCAGTTTCGTCGCCGACAACTCCCCGGATGTCCTGATCGGCGGTGCGCTGGGTGACGACCTCAACGGCGGTGAGGGGAACGACACCCTGAGCGCCGGTGCCGGCGACTTCGACTCCCTGGACGGAGGTCTCGGCAACGACGTGATGAACGGTGGCCCGGGTCGGGACAGCTTCGAGGACAGCGGCGAGCCCGACGGCGCCGACACGATGAGCGGCGGGCAGGACATCGACAGCGTCCGATACGAGCGGCAGGGTGGGGTACGGGTCGCCCTGAACGGGGTTGCCGACGACGGCGAGAGCTGCCCCGGCGCTGCCTGCGAGAAGGACAACGTGCAGCCGGATGTCGAGAACATCCAGACGGGCGACGGCAACGACGTGATCATCGGCAGCGGCGCCCCGAACGGGATCTTCACCGGTGACGGCGACGACGTTGTCGACGGGGGCGCCGGCGACGACAACATCTTCACCAGCAGGGGCGAGGACAGCCTGCTCGGCGGCGTCGGAGACGACACGTTGTTCGGCGACCAGGACGCCGACCTGATCCGCGGAGCGGCCGGTGACGACACCCTGTTCAGCGGCGAGTTCGACGATGACCCCGACGCCGTCTTCGGCGGCACCGGGGTTGACGTCGCCGACTACACGGGCGCAGGGGGCGCCGTGCGGGTCAGCCTCGACAACAAGCCGAATGACGGCGTGACGGACGAGGGCGACAACGTGCACCGCGACGTCGAGGACATCCTCGGCTCGCGCTTCTCGGACACGCTCGTGGGCAGCAAGTTCGCCAACCAGCTCGAGGGCGGCAACGGCAGGGACCGGATCCGCGGCCTCGGCGGCGCCGACGGCCTGATCGGCGGTCGCGGCGCCGACCTTCTGGTCGCCGGCGGGGGCAATGACACCCTCGATTCAGGCGCCGGGCCCGACCGGCTTCTCGCCCGCGGCGGCGGGCGCGACGACCTCTCCTGCGGCTCCTCGGTGGACCGGGGCAAAGCCGATCGCCGCGACCGGCTCGCGGGCGATTGCGACCGCGTCAAGCTTCGCTGAGGCGGCGCCCGGTCCCGGCGGTAGGATCCGCCCCAGCGGCAACGGGGACGTCCTGGAGGTGGTGTGATTGAGCGATCTGTTCGGACGGGTCAGCAGAGCCTTCTGGGCCGCCTGCCTCGGCGTCATCGTGTTGTTCGTCTTCTTCGCCGCGATCGGCGGCTTCTCGCCCGGTGACGTCGCCTGGCTGACCGGGTTGGTCGTCGTCCTGGGCATCGCCTTCGCGATCCATGCCTTCCGCCTGCGACGCCAGCTCGCGGCCGGCGAGCCGGGGCTCTCGAAGGCGCAGCAGGAGATGCGCGAGCGACGCGGCTTCTAGAGCGCGGGCGACGCTATGCGGCGGTCGCCAGGGCCGGCTCGGCGGCCCGCGGCTGTGCCGTCGGACCTGCGAAGCCGGGCGGCGCGATGTCGAGGTAGTGGCCGAACGCCCAGGCGACGAACCGCCGGCTGCCGGCCAGGCGGATCAGCGGCCCGAGGAGGCGCGGCGGAACCCGCGGCACGAGGCGCTGGGCGCGGAGCATCCAGCGGAACTTCCACTCGTGCGAGTCGTTGAAGGCCGCGTAGGCGCGAGCGGCGTCCTCACGGCTTTGCCGCCCTTCGACCACCGCCCGCAGCTCGCGCCCGAGCGCGATCCCGAAGTACAGCGCGGTGCGGATTCCCTCCGCCGTCAGCGGCAGGCAGTGGCCGGCCGAGTCCCCGGCGAAGAAGACCCCACCCTCGGTCGCGCGGCGCAGCTGGTGTGGGATCCAATTGCCCTGGTAGCGGACCCGCTCGGCCTCGAGGTCCTCGGCGAGGAGCTCGGTCGTCTGCCGGACGTGAAAGCGGGGATCGAAGGATCCGACGCCGATCCGCAGCTCGTCGCGGGCGGGGAAGGACCAGCCGTAGCCGGCCGGGACATACCGGCGGTCGATCCAGATCTCCATTTCCTCGCCGTCGCCGCTCGGATGGACCTCGAGGCCGCGCGAGAGCGGCGCGTCGGGGGGCTGGTGTCCGTCGCCCAGCGCCAGGACCCGCCGCCACCCGAGTGCGTCGACGACGACCGGCGCCGCCACGACGCCGCGATCGGTCTCCACCGCGACCAGTCCGCCGGCGTCAGCCCCCTCGGCGCGGCCGTTCACCTTTGCGGTCTCGAACTCGGCGTCGCAGCCGGCCCAGAGGAGCTCGCAGAGCTCGCGGTAGTCGAAGGTCGAAAACGTCCAGGGGAGCCGGAACCGGCTGTCCCCGTGCGGGGTGTGGACGAGGAGCGAGTCAAAGCGCTGGCGTTCCGCGTCGATCAGGCCGAGGACGCAGAGCCACTCGGTCGGGATGCCGCAGGCGGACGTCTGCCGCTCGCCGATCTCGTAGCGGTCGAGGACGACCACGTCGGCGCCGCTGCCGGCCAGCTCGCGGGCGACCATCAGGCCGGCGAAGGAGGCCCCGCAGACGAGCACGTCGGGCGAGGCTTCCAGGGGCGTCCGGTCGGCTCCCCGTTTGGTCGCGCGGGTGGGCATCGGCGGCCGAGACTAGCTCACATTCTGCGCTACGCTGCTTCGCCGTGTCAGCGGTAGACACAACGCTTCCGGCTGCGCCCGAGGGGAGCCCCGTCGAGGGGTCGAACGGGCTGCTGATCGAGGTCGACGGCCAGGTCGTCCCGAACTACGCGGCGACCATGGTCTCCTTCACGGAGGGGGACGTCGTCAGCGGCCAGGTGGTCCGGATCGACAAGGACGAGGTCCTCGTCGACATCGGCTACAAGTCCGAGGGCGTCATCCCGTCGAACGAGCTGTCGATCCGCAAGTCGGTGGATCCTTCCGAGGAGGTCGAGCTCGGCGAGGACGTCGACGCGCTCGTCCTCACCAAGGAGGACCAGGAGGGCCGCCTGATCCTCTCCAAGAAGCGGGCACGCTTCGAGAAGGCGTGGCGACGGATCGAGGCCGCCGCCGAGTCCGGCGAGCCGGTCGAGGGCACGGTCATCGAAGTCGTCAAGGGCGGCCTGATTCTCGATCTCGGGGTCCGCGGCTTCCTGCCGGCCTCGCTGGTCGACATCCGCCGCGTCCACAACCTCGACGAGTTCACGGGGCAGACGCTCGAGTGCAAGGTCATCGAGCTGAACCGCAACCGCAACAACGTGGTGCTCTCGCGGCGCGCGGTCCTCGAGGAGGAGCGCAAGGAGGTCCGCGAGCAGATCCTCGGCCGGCTCGAGCCCGGCCAGGTCGTCGAGGGGAAGATCTCCAACATCGTCGACTTCGGCGCCTTCGTCGACCTCGACGGCATCGACGGCCTGATCCACATCTCCGAGCTTTCCTGGAGCCACGTCAACCACCCGTCCGAGGTCGTGTCGATCGGCGACACGGTGCGGATCAAGGTCCTCGACATCGACCGCGACCGCCAGCGGATCTCGCTGGGCCTCAAGCAGACCCAGGAGGATCCCTGGCAGCGGATCGTCAGCACCCACCGGCCCGGCGACGTCCTCGAGGGCAAGGTCACCAAGGTGGTCACGTTCGGCGCCTTCGTCGAGATCCTGCCCGGTGTGGAGGGCCTGGTCCACATCTCCGAGCTGGCCGATCACCACGTCGAGAACCCGAGCGAAGTGGTCGAGCCGGGCGCCGCCCTCAACGTCAAGATCCTCGAGATCGACGAGGAGCGCCGCCGCCTGTCGCTCAGCATCAAGCGGGTCGAGGGCCAGAACATGCCGCTGCGCGACCTCGGCGCACAGGTCCAGGAGGCCCAGGAGGCGGCGGCTCTGGACGCGACGCCCGCCGAGACGCCGGACCTCGATCTGTCCGAGGAGGTCTTCTCCGAGCCGCCGCCCGAGCTGAGCGCCGAGAGCCCCGAGGAATCGGGCGGTGCCGCCGACCCGCAGGAGGACTCCGAGCCCACGCCCGAGCCCGGCGCGCCCCAGGAGGGCGACGCCGCGGAGCAGGAAGGCGAGGCGGCGGAGGAGCGTCCGGCGGCACCCGACGACAGCGAAGCGGCCGCGGGCGGGCAGAGCTCCTAGCGACGGGCCCGTGGGCCGGCCGCTCACCATCGGTCTGACCGGCGGCATCGCGGCCGGCAAGTCGGAGGCGCTCGCCGCCCTCGAGCGGCTCGGCGCCGCGACGATCTCGAGCGACGCGATCGTCCACGAGCTGCTCGACGGGGAGCCGCTGCGGGGGCGGGTCGTCGAGCGCTGGGGCAGGGACGTGGCGCCGGGGGGTCGGATCGACCGCTCGCGGCTCGGGGAGGTCGTCTTCGCCCAGCCCGGGGAGCTGGCCTGGCTCGAGTCCGAGGTCCACCCGCTCGTCGGCGCTCGGATCTCCGAGTGGCTGACCTCGCTCCCCGAGCGGACGGAGGTCGCCGTCGTCGAGGTGCCGCTGCTGTTCGAGGCCGCGATGGAGGACGTCTTCGACGTGACGCTGGCCGTGATCGCCGACGACGACGTCCGCGGACGTCGCGCCGGAGAGCGGGGCCAGGCGCTGGTCCGCGAGCGGGAGGAGCGCCAGCTCAGCCAGCGCGACAAGGCCGGGCGGGCCGACCACGTCGTCCGCAACGACGGCAGCCTCGAGGACCTGGAGCGGGCGCTCGCCGGCGTGCTCGGCCAGGTCCGAGATCGCGGATGACGGGGGGCGAACCCGCTACAAAGCTAGACCCATGGCCGCTACGCGAACGCCCCGCAGGCCGGCCCGTGGCGCCCGGCGGGCGCCGCCCCGCCGTCGAACCCGCAACCGGCGCTCTCCCTGGCCGCGGCGGCTGTTCGCCCTGGCCGCGATCGCCGGGGTGGGCCTCGCCGCTTACGCGATCATCGGGGGCGTCTTCGAGAAGGCGGTGCGGGAGCTAACCCTGCCGCTTCGCCACGAGGACATCATCCGCCAGCAGGCCGCGGAGAAGGAGGTCGACGCCGCCCTGATCGCCGGCGTGATCTTCGCCGAGTCGCGGTTCCGCGACCAGACTTCTTCGGCCGGCGCTCGCGGTCTGATGCAGATAACCCGCGGCACCGCGGACCATATCGAGAGGGAGAGCGGCGGCTCGACCTTCGAGTTCGAGGACCTCGCCGACCCGGACATCAACATCCGGTACGGGACCTTCTACCTGCGCGAGCTGCTCAACGTCTACGAAGGCAACGAGGTCGCGGCCCTGGCCGCCTACAACGCCGGTCCCAGCAACGCCGAGTCCTGGGGCGGCTCCTCGATGGAGCTCGACGACATCGAGTTCGCGGAGACTCGCAGCTACGTGGCTCAGGTGCTCGACAAGCGCGATGACTACCGGCGCGCCTACGGGCGGGAGCTGGGCTACTGACGGTCCCCGTTCGCCGCGGCGCCTTGGCGCTCGCGGTCGGCTTGGTGCTCGCCGACGGCTCGGTGGTCGTGCTGGCGCTGCCGGACATCTACCGCGACCTCAATACGAGCGTGTCGGGCGCCACCTGGGTGCTCGTTTCCTTCAATCTCGTCCTCGCCCTCGCCGCGGTCCCGGCCGCGCTGGCGAGCCGGCGGGCCGGGCCCGGGCGGGCGGCAGCGGTCGGCCTCGCCGTCTTCGCCGGCGCCAGCCTCGCCTGCGGGATCGCGTCCGACCTCGAGTCGCTGATCCTCGCCCGCTGCGTCCAGGCGGTCGGCGGCGCGTTTGCCGTCACCGCCGCGCTCGAGTTGCTGCCGTCGGTGGTCGGCTCGGAGCGGCGGGCGGCAGTCTCCTGGGCGGCGGCGGGCGCTGCCGGTGCCGCGTTCGGCCCCGGGGTCGGCGGGGCGCTCACGGAGCTGGTGTCCTGGGAGTCGATCTTCCTGCTCCAGGTGCCCCTCGCCCTGCTGGCGGCGCTACCCCTGCTCGGCATCGCGCGGACGGAGTCGGAGGCGGGCACGATCGAGCGCGAGGTCCGGCGGGCTGGCGCCCCCCACCTGCCCGCGAGCCTCGCGCTGGGCCTGATCCAGGCGGCGATCGCCGCAGCCCTCTTCCTCGTCGTCCTCCTGCTGATCGAGGGGTGGCGAATGAGCCCGATCGCCGCTGCCGTCGTCGTGACCGGGATGCCGCTGGCGGCCCTCGCCGGTGGATCGCTGGCACGCCTCGTCTCCAGCCCCCGGGCGCGCGCCGGGGCCGGGGCGGTCCTGGTGGCCGGCGGCCTGGCGGCGCTGGGACTGATGCCGAAGGCGCTGGTCGTCCTCACCCTGCCGCCGCAGATCCTCGTCGGCGTCGGCCTGTCGCTGGTCCTCTCGGCGCTTACCGAGACCGCCCTGGCGGGGCGGTCGCCGCAGGCGATCCACGGCGGGTGGACGATCGCGTCCCGGCACGCCGGGGTCGTCCTCGGGCTGCTGGCGCTGACCCCGGTCTTCACCGCCGACCTGCGCGAGCAGCGCCGTAACGCGGTTGACGCGGGAACCGCGGTCGTCCTCGACGCGCGGGTCGAGCCGCTGGTGAAGATCGACCTCGCCGGCCGGATCAGCGACCGGCTCGACGAGGAGCGGGGCAAGGTCCCGGTGATCGGGCCGGCCTTCGAGCCCCTGCCCGAGGATCCCGATGAGCGCGCCGACGTCGTCGCCCTCCGCGAGCAGCTCCAGGACCAGCTCGACCGGGCCGCCACCCATGCCTTCAGCGCGTCGTTCCTGATCGCCGCCGGGCTCGCGCTCCTCGCACTGGTGCCGATCTCGGCCGGCAGACGGGTAGACCTGTGAAGGCCGGGTCGGAGAGGTCGCGCTTGCTCGTCGCCGTCGCCGTCGCCGCGTCCCTGACGCTGTGCGGAGCCTACGTCGCCGCCGGAGGGGCCTCCTATGAGCCGGCGACCGTTCGCGACCCCTGCGAGCCACGGGAATGGCGGTCGCCCGAAGGCATCCAGGAGATCGCCGAGCAGTTCTCGCTGTCGGCTCTGGACGGGGCCGCCTGCGAGCTGCGGGTGAGCCGCGAGACGCTCGCCCGCGCGCTCGCCACCGAGCGGAGCCGGGAGAGATTCGCGGCCCGGTACGGCATCGGCGATGCCCGCTTGGAGCAGGCGGTGCGGGCGGGGCTCGAGCGCGCGGTCGACGATGCCGAGCGCGCCGGGGCCTTGAACCCGTTCGTCGCCGGGGCGCTGCGCGAGGTCGTCCGGCGCGTGCCGGTCGACGAGGCGATCGAGTTGATCAGGGACTCCCGCCGCCTCTTGGAGGACGCGGACGGCCTGGCGGGCGCGGCGGGGGACCTGCTGGACCAGGCCGGTGAGTTGCTGCCCTAGCGGGTGGCGCGCCAGACCCAGAGGCCGATCAACGGCTGGACCGGGAGGCGGACCCAGAGCGCCCAGCGAGGAACCCGGCGCGGGTCAAGGCCGCGGATCTCGCCGGGGTGGAGCGCCATGTGGACGTTCGCCGGAAAGACGGCGGCGAGCAGCGCGATCAGCCACCAGCGAGCCGCGCGCCGGCTGGACCGGGGGATCAGCATGGCGGCGCCGGCGATCTCCGCCGCGCCGCTCACCCTGACCGCATCGCGCTGCCGGGGCACGTAGGGCGGCACGATCGCCTCGTAGCGCCGCGGGACGACGAAGTGCAGCGACCCGGCGGCGGCGAAGAAGACG
The DNA here is from genome assembly GCA_035264885.1 of Solirubrobacterales bacterium. Lineage (GTDB taxonomy): Bacteria > Actinomycetota > Thermoleophilia > Solirubrobacterales > 70-9 > DATFPK01. Next base: position 1,975 of record DATFPK010000095.1, on the reverse strand, counting down.
GAGAGCAGCTTCTGGGTCCGGCTCATGAGCCGAGCGAGAGGCGGGTCGCGAGCGGCAGGGAGGGGGCGAAGGCGAGGGTCAGGGTCCGCCCGCGCAGCGCGGCGGCCGCGGCGCCGCCGAGCAGAACGGCGCGGACGCGCGTGGCGACAGCCTCGGCCTCCTCCGCTCCGAGCGCCTCGAAGTAGGCGGGCTGGACGGCCAGGAACTCGCCCGCGTCCGCGCGGTCCTCGAAGGCAAGCTTGATCACCACGACGTGGCGCTCGCGGCAAGGGGGCTCGCACTCGCCGCTTTCGCCGCGCCGCCGCCAGATGGCGAACCGACCGCCCGCCCACCCCGCGCCGGCACGGGCGGCGGCAGCGTCGTCGGTGCCGACCAGCGTCAGCTGGCGGACGTCGAACTCGCCGACGTCACCGGAATCGACGCGGCGCCATCGGTCGTCCGGAAGGGGCTGGATATGGACGCGCTGCGGCAGATCGCCCGCCAGGTACTTCTCGGGGTGGAGGATCTGGGCGCTGCTCACCGGCGGGTCCTCCCGATCGGCGACGTCGACCAGGTCCCAGTCGCCGCCGGCGCGCCGCAGCTCCTGGATGAACTCCTGGCCGCCGAGGTAGGGGAAGACGAGCTGGGCCTGCAGCGGGCCCGGCACCTCGCCGATGTCAGAGCCGCCGGCGTCGGACAGGAGCAGGTCGCCCAGCAGGTTCCGCTCGGCCGCGAACTGGATCATCACCGCGGTGGCGCTGCCCTCCGTGAGGGCGTCGTAGGCAAGGGTGCGGTCGTCGGACAGCGCGTCGCTGTCGCGCAGGCCGAAGACCTGGTCCTCGAGGGCGTGGGTCAGCTCGTGCGCGATCGTCACCTCGACGACGGCCTCCTCGTCCGGGATCGCATCTTCGATCACATAGAGTTCCTTGCCGCGGGGGTCGTAGGCGCCGGCGACGTCGGAGGCCACCGCGTCGACCAGGCCGCTGAGGTCATCGCCCGGCTCGATCAGTCCGACTATCCCGAGCAGGACCTCGGCGTCGCGGAGGTCGGCGTCGGCGCCGGTCCGCCGCGCCTCCCGTCGGAACCGGCGGGTCAGCTGCTCGGTCGTGATCAGCTTCGGCCGGGGGATCCGCTCGAACCGCAGCTCGCGGATGCGCTCGACTTGCCGCGCGATGCCGGGGGTGGCCGCGACGACCTCGGCGGGCGTGACGCGGTCCGGCGGGGTGGCCCGCTGCTCCTGGCCGAGTGCCGCGAGCAGCAGCGCCGCCGCGGGGACGAGCAGGAGCGCCAGCAGGCCGGCGAGGGTCTTGGGCGGCGAGGCGATCGGGGGATCAAAGCATCGTCCGCTCGCGCGCCCTTGGCATAGGATTTCGCCCGCGTCAGCCGATAAGGCAAATTCAAGTAATCGACGCGGGCCTTCGGCTCGCAGGGAGGTACCCGGAAATGAAGCCATCTCGCGCGCGGTTCTCGCTGCCGCATCCGTCGACCGCGATCTCCGTCCTCGCCCTCTGCCTGGCGCTGGCCGGCACCGCGATCGCCGCGAACACGATCGGCAGCAGGGACGTCAGGAACAACTCGCTGACCGGCAAGGACATCAGGAACAAGTCGCTGACCAAGAAGGACTTCAAGGGCAGCGTCCGCGGCCCGCGGGGTCCGCAGGGGGCGACCGGCCCGACCGGCCCCGCGGGGACGTCGGCGGTGACGAACGTGGTGGTGCGGCTGGGGACAGCCGCTTCGTTCAGCGGCGCGAACCCCGGTGGGTTGACGGCGAACTGCAACGCGGGAGAGCGCGCGGTCGGCGGCGGGGTCAACGTCGCCGGAGAGCCCGACGGCAACCCCAGCGGCGGTGCCTTTGTCGTCGAAACCTTCCCGCTTACAGGCAGTGTCGCCTCGACCGCGGGCTCGGCCCCGACCGGTTGGTACACGGCGTTGTCCAAGCAAGCTGCCGGTACCGACAGCGCCACGGCCTACGTCGTCTGCGCGTCGCCCTAGCCAG
>DATFPK010000094.1:0-60051 GCA_035264885.1 Solirubrobacterales bacterium | reverse complement strand
GATCCCGAACCGGCGCTATGCCCACGGCCTTCGACGGCTGGGCGTGGGCGCCGATGCCACCGACTTCTACGACGAGCACGTCGAGGCGGACTCCGTCCACGAGAACATCGCCGCTTACGATCTGGCCGAGGGCCTCGCCCGGCGCGAGCCCGTCCTCGCCGCCGACATCCTGTTCGGCGCCGAGTGCCTTCTGCACGTCGAGCGGCTCTGGGCGACGGAGATACTCGGCCGCTGGGCGGAGGGACGCTCCTCGCTGCGGCGCCCGCTTCGGGACAGCGCGCTCCAGGGGACGTGAGCGCCCAGGGCGGCGTCGACGCGACCTACGTCCTGCCGTTGCGCTGGACCGAGCCGGGCCCGCACGAGGAGCTGGCCGGCTACCTCGCGGGGCTCGACCTGGCCGAGACGATCGTCGTCGACGGGTCGCCCCCCGACGTCTTCGCCCGCCACGCGGCCGCCCTCGACGGGGTCGCGACACACGTCAAGCCCGCTCCCGGGCTGCGATTCCTGATGGGCAAGGTGAACGGCGTGGTCACCGGGATCCGGTTGGCGACCCGCCCCCACGTCGTGATCGCCGACGACGACGTCCGCTACTCGCCCGCCGCTCTGCGGAGGGCGGTGGCCTTGCTGGCCGAGGCCGACCTCGTCCGGCCCCAAAACTACTTCGAGCCGCTGAGCTGGCACGCTCGGTGGGACACCGCGCGAAGCCTCCTGAACCGCGTCTTCTCCGGCGATCCCGCGCAGCCCGCCGCCGACTTCCCGGGGACGCTGGCGCTGCGGCGCGAAGCGTTCCTCGCGGCCGGGGGCTACGACGGCGACGTGATGTTCGAGAACCTGGAGCTGATCCGGACGATCCGGGCCGTCGGCGGCCGCGAGCTGGCCCCGCTCGACCTCTACGTGGCCCGCCGCCCACCCACCGCTCGGCACTTCCTCTCCCAGCGCGTGCGCCAAGCCTACGACGACTTCGCGCTGCCGCTGCGGTTGGGGTTCTTCCTCTCCCTGGCGCCGGCCGCGTTCCTGGGCCGCCGCCAGCCGGCTGCTCTGGGTGCCGCCGCCGCGGCCATCGCGGGGGTTGCGGAGGTGGGCCGGCGCCGGGCCGGCGGAACCGCGGTCTTCCCGGCGACGGCCTCGCTTATGGCGCCGCTCTGGCTCGCCGAGCGGGCCGTCTGCTCGTGGCTGGCCGTCGCTCGCCGGCTGACCGGCGGAGTCAGATACGGAGAGTCGCGGATCCCGCGGGCGGCGACGCCGGCCCGGCGGCTGCGGCGCCGCTACGCGCCGGGGCCGCGGGCGTCGGCCGCGCGGAAGCCGGTCAGCTTGTGAGTGCCGTCGCAGAACGGGCGCGTCCGCGAGCGGCCGCAGCGGCAGAGCGCGATCGTGCCGCGCCTGACCTCGATCGGCTGGCCCTCGCGGTCGGTCAGTTCGAAGTCTCCGCGGACGAGATACGGGCCGTTCGGATAGGGCGTGATCGAGGCGCCCATCAGGTCAGCGCCGGCACGCGCCGGCCGCCCTCGAGGTAGCCGAGCCGCGCGAGCGTCTCGCCCATCACGTCGTGCATGGCCTGCTGCTCGACATCGGTGAGGTTCTCCCGCCAGCCTCCGCTGGTCGCTCTGCGGATCGCCTGCGATTCGCCGCGGGCACTCTCCGGGACGCGCTCGAAGTCGTGGCGCTCGACCGCGGCGCGCAGCGCGTCTTCGGCGACGTCGATCCCGCCCGTACGGCAGGCCGCTCGCAGGTGGGCCTCGGGGTCGGCGCGGAGGTCCTCGTAGCGGATCTTGACGCGCCGGTCGGGTTCGTGCTGGCTGAATGCGCGGCTGACCGCGTCGATCCGGTAGACCCAGACCGAGGCGAGCCAGCGGATCAGCGGTAGCCGGCCCCAGGGGGCCACCGCGAACGCCCCCTGCTCGATCGCCCAGGTGTCCGGCTGGTAGGCGGCGAGCCAGGAGTCGATGACATCGCGCCCGTCGCGGACGAGGAAGATCAGACGGGACTGCGGGAAGAGCGAGAGCAGTGTTCCGGCGACGTGGGAGCCCGGCTCCTTGACCACGATCGACCCGGCGTCCGGACCGGTGTCGGCGGCCTCGGCGTCGAAGCGGGCGGCGATGAGGTCGCGCAGGCCCGGAGCCCAGGCGTCGCGGTAGCGCTCGGAGAAGAAGTAGCTGTCGTTGCCGGCCTCCCGCTGCGCCTCCGCCAGGGTCTTCAGGCGCGGCTCCTCCGCCGCTGTGGCCCACGCCAGCGCGATCGGTCTCCAGACGCCCAGGTGGTGGCCGAGATGGGGGTCGTCGATCCCGGCCACGCCGGGCAGGTCCGAGAGCATCCGCAGAAGCCAGGTGCTGCCGCTGCGCGACGAGCCGAAGATCCAGGTGAGGCGGTTTGGATCCACGGCGGATGTTGTTCCCAGGGGGGGTGCGGCCAAACGCGGCGCCGGGTCAGCCGTTCAGGTCGGCCAGCGCCCCGTTCCGATCGTGGTGGGTGGGAATCGTCTGGCCCACCCCGGTGATCTCGAGCAGCTTCCTCACCTGGGCGCCCGGGCAGCAGAGGACGAGCCTTCCCCCGTTGCCGTTGCCGGCGGCGGCGGCGTCGTGGCGTTGCCACGAGCGGACCACGAGGGCGACGCCGGTCGAATCGATGAACTCGCAGCCCGACAGATCGAGCAGGATGCGGGCGTCCGGGTCGGCGAGGGCCTGCTCGAGCGGGCGTTCGAGCTCCGGCGCCGTGTTGAGGTCGAGCTCGCCCCGGACGCTGATCGTGTGGACGCCGTCGGGCTCCACCTCCACCTCGACGCGGAAGGGGATGATCGCCATCGCTCAGGCCTCCTCGGACCGGCCGCGGGCTGTCGCGGGGATTTGCCGGGAAACGATCTGAGTGCTGGGATCCATCGGCGTCCGGGCCTCCATGTCCGGGGTCGCGGGCAACATCCTAGTACCGGGCGCCCGCCGCCGCACTCGTTTTTCGGTATGAGCCGGGGGTACGCCGACGGGCATGAGGGTCGTAGTCACCGGTGCGACGGGGAACGTGGGTACGAGCGTGCTCGCCGCGCTGGGTGCCGACCCGGCGGTCGATTCGATCCTCGGCCTGGCGCGGCGGATCCCCGCCTGGCGGCCGCCCAAGGTGGAGTGGGCCCGTGCCGACGTTCGCGATGAAGGGCTGGAGAGGCTCTTCGCCGGCGCCGGTGCCGTGGTCCACCTCGCCTGGCTGATCCAGCCGTCGCGGGACCAGGACCTGCTCGAGTCGGTCAACGTGGAGGGTTCGAGGAGGGTCTTCGCGGCCGCCGCCGCGGCCGGCGCCGGCGCCCTGGTCTACGCCTCCTCGGTGGGCGCCTATTCGGCGGGGCCGGAGGACGAGGCGGTCGACGAGAGCTGGCCCACCGAGGGCATCCCGGCTTCGTTCTACTCCCGCCACAAGGCGGCGACCGAGCTGCTGCTCGATCGCTGCGCAGAGACGAACCCCGAGCTTCGCGTGGTTCGCCTGCGGCCGGGCCTGATCTTCAAGCGTCCCTCCGGCTCCGAGATCGCCCGGTACTTCGCCGGCCCGTTCCTGCCCCGCTCGCTGCTTCGCCCCCGCCTGCTTCCGGTGGTGCCGGGAGTCCGCGGGCTCCGCTTCCAGGCGGTCCACGCCGACGACGTTGGTGAGGCCTACCGGCTCGCCGTCACCAGCAGCGCCCGCGGCGCGTTCAACATCGCCGCCCCGCCCGTCCTCGACAGCGAGGCGGTGGCGCGCGTGCTCGGCGGCCGGTCGCTGCGGCTGCCGCCGGCGGTCGCGCGGGGGGCCGCGGCGATCTCGTGGCGGGGGCGGCTTCAGCCCACGCCACCGGGTTGGGTCGATCTGGCGCTCGGCTCGCCGGTCATGGACACGCGCCGCGCCGAGGCCGAGCTCGGCTGGCGGCCCAGGGTGAGCTCCGCCGAGGCGCTCGCCGAGCTTCTCGCCGGGATCCGGTCGAGCGACGGCATGGACACGCCGCCGCTGCGCCCGGGCCGCTAGCGGCCCGTTAGCGACCTGCCGTGAGGGGGTAGCCGGGGGTGAACGGCGAGAAAGGAGTAACCGTGGCGGACGAGCTGAACGGCAAGAGGATCGCCTTCGTGATGGCGAACGAGGGAGTCGAGCAGGTGGAGCTCGAGCGGCCCCTCGAGGCGGTCAGGGAGGCAGGCGGCACCCCGGAGCTGCTGGCGCCGGAGAAGGGTGAGATCCAGGCCTTCAACCACCTCGACAAGGGCGACACGTTCGAGGCCGAGCGCGCGGTCGGCGAGGCGGATGCATCGGAATACGACGGCCTGGTGCTGCCCGGCGGCGTCGCCAACCCCGACAACCTGCGAACCCACGAGGAGGCGCTCGCGTTCGTGCGCGCGTTCTTCGAGCAGGGGAAGCCGGTCGCGGCGATCTGCCACGCGCCGTGGACGCTGATCGAGGCGGACGTGGTCGAGGGGCGGACGGTCACGTCCTGGCCGAGCCTCCAGACCGACTTGCGCAACGCCGGCGCAGAGTGGGTCGACGAGGAGGTCCATGTCGACTCGGGCTTGGTCACCAGTCGCAAGCCGGATGACCTCGCCGCCTTCTGCGACAAGGTGGTCGAGGAGATCGCCGAGGGCGTCCACGAGGAGCAGCGCGCCGGGGCGTCGGCATGACCGCGGCCGACGACCGCGCCGAGCGCGAGGCCGAGAAGGCGGCGGCTGAGGCCGGGCAGATCGGCGGCGACACCGCTCCCGTGGTACCCGAGACCGCTGACTACGCCGGCGAGGGCGAAGACCCGGCGATGCGGCCCCTCAGGGAGGCGGGTCAGGGCGAGCAGGAGGGCTTCGAGCTCGCCGAGGCCGACCTGATCGAGGAGGCGTCACACGGCGACGAGCGCGGATCGCCCGAGGAGAGGGCGGGACGCCCCGAGGAGCCGACCGACGCCGAGTACGGCGACGCCGACGGCCCCGGCGAGGAGGGCCCGGGCTCGCAGACGCCATGAGCGCCGACCCCCGGAACGACAGAGGCCCCGCTTCGGCGGGGCCTCTTCGCATTCGGGTATGTGCCGCCGGCTAGTTGTTCGGGCTGGCGGCGCTGATGTCGGCGAGGGCGGAGTCCTCGTCGCGCTCGACCGCCAGGTCGCCCAGCGAGACGATTCCCACCGGGGTGCCGCCCTCGTCCACCACGGGCAGGCGCCGCACGTCCTCCTCGCGGATCCGGGCAATCGCGGCGTCGATGTCGTCGTCGGCACTGAGGGTCGTCGGATTCGCCGTGCAGATGTCGCCGATCCGCGTCGAGGACGGATCCCTGCCTTCGGCGACCGCGCGGACGACGATGTCGCGGTCGGTAAGGATCCCGTGGACCGAGTCGCCCTGGGTAACGATCACGGCTCCGAAGTCCCCGTCCCGCATCGCCTTGCCGGCGTCGACCGCGGTGTCGTCGGCGTTGCAGGTCGCCGGGTCACGGGTCATCACTTCGCTGACCTTGTCAGCCATCTCGTCTCCCTTCTCTCGCTTGTCCCCGAGGGTCGGCTACCCCCGCCCGGAGGGGGCGAAACGGCTCGCGGCGGGCCTTGGACGGCCGTGGGCGAGAGGGCCGGGAGGCGGCGATGAGACCCGTTCGAGTCGGTTGCTCGGGGTGGAGCTACGCCTCCTGGCGTGGGGGCTTCTACCCCCAGGGCCTGCCGCCGGCGCGCTGGCTGGAGCATTACGCGCAGACGTTCGACACGGTCGAGGTCAACGCGACCTTCTACCGGCTGCCGGCGCCCTCGATGGTCGCGGGCTGGGCGGAGCATTCCCCGCCCGGCTTCCTGTTCGCCGTCAAGGCGAGCCGCTACCTCACCCACATCCGCCGCCTGCGCGACCTGGGGCAGGGCGTCGAGAGGTTCTACGAGCGGCTCGAGCCGCTGGTGAAGAGCGGCAAGCTCGGTCCCGTTCTCTGGCAGCTCCCGGCGAACTTCCGGCACGACGAGGACGTCCTGGGGGCGGCGCTCGCGGCGCTGCCGGCCGGCCGCCACGCGTTCGAGTTCCGGCACGAGAGCTGGTTCCGGCCAAGCGTCGTGCGCCTGCTCGAGGCCCATGGGGCGGCTCTCGTGGTCGCCGACGACGCCCGGCGTGAGCTGCCGCGTCTCACCACCTCCGGCTGGACCTATGTGCGCCTCCACTACGGGCGTCACGGACGTCGCGGCAACTACTCGGATGCCGAGCTCGAGGAGTGGCGGCGCAGGATCGCCGCCTGGCGGGCGCGCCGGGACGCCTACGTCTACTTCAACAACGACTGGGAGGGGTTTGCCCCCCGCAACGCGGCCCGCCTCCGCGCCGGGCTTCACTAGGAGCAGCGGGCCCGGATCGGTACGCTGGCCTTGATCTGCGGAGCGGGGCGCCGGGGAGAAGAAGGAGAGCGGTGTTCAGAACGGCATCCGGGCCCTCGGAGTGGCCCGCCACCGGCATCGCCGCCGGAGTCCTCGCAGCGCTGGTGGGGCTCGATGTCGCGCTGGGTCCGGACGCGATCCTGGCGACGAGCTTCGTTCTCGCGGCGTTCGTCACCGCGCTCACCGGCGCCGTCCGGGGCACCGCCGTCGTGGCCGCCGCCGCCTACGCGCTGATCGCCGCAAGCGGTGCCTGGAATGACAACTTCGGCGCCACCGACTACGACGTCAGGCTCGTCATCGCCGGCCCGGCCCTCGCCTTCGCGATCTTCGCGGCCCGGGCCCGGCGCGAGGCTCAGCACAACATGCGTCGGTTCCAGCTCCTCGACGATGTCACCTCCGTGGCCGACGGCTCGCTGCCGGTCCACGAGACGGTCGACCGAATCGCCAGCGTCGTCGTCCCCGAGGTCGCCGACATCTGCATGATCGACGTGACCTCGGGCGGCCGGGCGAACCGGATCGCCGTTCGCGCGACCGGTCCAGACCGCGAGGCGATCGAGGCGAGGCTGTCCCGTCGCCGGCCGTCGATCCCGGCCGAGATGTCCGCGACCGACGAGAACGCGGTCGTGCCGCCGCTGTTCAGGCCTCGCCACGACGAGGCCACCCTGCGCGACATCGCCCACGACGAGCAGGACCTGCGCTTCGTGCGATCGCTCGAGTCGACTTCCTCGATCACCGTGCCTCTGGTGGCGAGGAAGCGGCGTCTCGGCGCTCTAACCCTCGTCGCCGCGCGCTCCGCCCGGCGCTACCGTCCCGACGATGTGAGGTTCGCCCGGGTGCTGGCCGACCGCATCGCCCTCGCTCTCGACAACGCCGGCCTCTTCACCGACCTCGAGAGCGTGGAGCGGCGGATGGACACCGTGATGGCCGTGCTCGACGAGGCGGTCGTGATCGAGGACGGCGAGAAGAACTTCCTCTTCGCGAACAGCGCCGCGGCCCGGCTCTTCGGCCTCGAGTCCGAGGACGGCCTGATCGGATCGTCATTCCAGCGGCTTGCCGATGAGGTCGACCTCTACGACGAGGACGGGAACCCCCTCGACCTCGAGCGGTTCGCCGAGGCTCGCCGTCAGAGCTCCGAAGCCGGGCCGGTCACCTTCCGCGCAATCTCACGCGAGTCCGGTCGCGAGACCTGGCTGCGGGCCAGGTCGCGGGCGGTGCCCGGGGCCGACGGAGCCCCGGTCTGGACCGCCACTGCATTCGAGGACGTCAGCGACCTGAAGCAGGCCGAGTTCGCGCAGACGATGTTGGCGCGGACCGGCGAGCTGCTCAGCTCGAACGACTACGAGGAGACCCTCAAGGGCATCGCCGCACTGGCAATCCCGCAGCTCGCCGACTGGTGCAGCGTGCACGTGGTCGCCCCGGACGGGTCGATCGAGGAGCTGGCGCTCGCGCATCGCGACCCGGAGCGGATCGCCGCGATCCGCCGGCTCGGAGCCGAGTACCCCCTTCACACCGCCGATGACTCGCCGGTGGCCGAGGTACTTCGCACCCGGCGCCCCCTGGTGGCCCGGGACATCACGCCTCAGCTCGAGGCAATGGCCCGAAGCCCGGATCACCTGCGGCGGCTCGAGGAGCTGGGCCTCGGATCGCTGATGGTCATGCCGTTGCGGCTCGGGGGCGAGATGCGGGGCACGCTCAACCTGATCAACGACACCGACCGCCGCCCGTTCGACGACTTCGACGTCGAGCTGGCGGGCCGGATCGCCGACCGTGCCGCGGTGGCCCTCGAGAACGCGCGACTCGCAACCGAGCGGTCAGAGATCGCCGAGACGCTCCAGCACGGTCTGCTGCCCTCGCCGATCCCCGAGATCCCCGGTTGGTCGGTGGCAGCCCTCTACCGGCCGGCGGGGGAGCAGAACGAGGTCGGCGGGGACTTCTACGAGGTGTTCCCGTTCGAGCAGGGGTGGATCGTGGCGATCGGCGACGTCACCGGACGGGGCGCGGGCGCGGCGTCGATCACCGCCCTGGCGCGCCACACCCTCCGCACCGCCGCCGCCCTCACCGGCGACCCGCGAACGGCGCTGGCCGCGCTCAACCGGGCTCTCCTGGCCCGGAGCGATCTCTCGCTCTGCACCGTTGCCCTCGTCGCCCTGCGCGCAGCGTCGCCGGGGGAGGCGGAGGTGATCTCCGCGGGGCATCCTCCACCGCTCCTGATCGAGGAGGGCGCCGTGCGCCAGTTGCCGTGCCACGGCCCGGTGCTGGGGGCTTTCGACGGCGCCGGCTGGGAATCGGCGAGCGTCGCGCTCGAGCCAGGTGACCTGTTGGTGGCGTTCACCGACGGCGTCACCGAGGCAGAGGCCGGTGGCGAGCGATTCGGCGAGGACCGCCTGCGCGGACAGCTCGCCGGCCTGGCCAGCCCGGCCGAGACGGTTCGCCGGGTCGAGCTCTCCCTCGAGGCCTTCACCGGGGGTCAGCTCCGAGACGATGCCGCGATCGTCGCGATCATGCGCGATCCCGATCCGCTTTCGGCGCAGAGCCTGGCGGCACTGCGATCGTTCGAGGCCGAGACCGGCGCCACCGTCTGACCCGCGTTCCGTGCTAGAAGCCAGGCGGGTGGCGGAACAGCTCGAGCGTGCGGTCTCCGACCTCTTTCGCGCCTTCAACCGGCGCGACGTGGAGGAGGTGGCGTCGCTGTGCGCCGAGGGAGTCCGATTCGAGGCGGCCACCGCCGAATTCGCCGGCCGGCCGAGCGTCTACGAGGGCCGCGAGGGGATGCGCGACTACTTCGCCGACGTCGAACGGGTCTGGGAGGACCTCCTGATCACGCCGCGGCGGATCGCCGCCCGAGGAGACCAGGCACTCGCGATCGGACGGGTGTTCGCGCGAAGTCGGGAGCTCGGCCTGCGTGATCTTCCGGTGGCCTGGCGGATGCGGACCGAGGACGGCCTGTTCGCCTGGATCAGGGTCTACGAGGACCGTCTCGCGGCGCTCCGCGATTGGCCTCCGGCCTAGCGGCGGAGCGCCCGGTCGACAGCCGCGAGGTCGGCGACGAGGGCCGCCAGTGCGTCCTCCCGCTCGGCCTTCTCGCGGACCCGGAGGACCGCCGACGGATGGAGAGTCACCGCCCCGATCGGGGCGAGTGGCGTGTCGAGCGTCCGCCCTCGGTCCTTGGTGACCTTGACGCCAGGGCCGAAGACCGCGCGCGCCGCCGTTGCGCCCATCGCGACTATCGCCTCGGGGCGGACCGCGTCCACCTCGGCCTCGAGCCAGGGTTTGCACGCTTCGATCTCCCCGACCCGTGGCGTGACGTGGATCCGCCGGGTTCCCCGGGGCCGCCACTTGAAGTGCTTGACCGCGTTGGTCACGTACGCGAGGTCGCGGCGGATGCCGGCCTCCTCGAGCGCCTGGTCGAGGATCCGCCCGGCGGGGCCGACGAACGGCTCCCCGGCGCGGTCCTCGCGATCGCCGGGCTGCTCGCCCACCAGCATCAGCCGGGCCGCCTCGCCGCCGCCGCCGAAGACCGTCTGGGTCGCCTCGGCGTACAGCGGGCAGCCGCGGCAGGCCGCCGCGGCCGTGCGCAGCGCCTCCAGGTCGCGGCTGGAGGGCAGGTACTCGGCTGCCGATTCCGCCGTCCGCGGGGTCATCGGGCGGCGGGTACCCGGGGGCGGACGGGGCGAATCCGTTTCGCGCGCGAAGCCCCCGGGTAGGTGACGGGCGTCGCCGCCACGACCGTGCGATCGCTCGCAGCGGTTCCGCCAGCCCGACCCGATGAGCGAACCCGACGTCCTTCAGATCACCCTTCCGGCACGGACGGAGAACGTAGCCGTGGTGCGGCACGCGCTCGCCGGTCTGGCGGAGTCACTGGGGATGGAGGACGAACGGATCGGCGACCTGAAGACCGTCGTCACCGAGGCCTGCATGAACGTCGTCGTCCACGCCTACGAGGACGACGGTCCCCTGGAGGTCGAGGCACGGCCCGACGAGGAGGGGCTGACCGTGGTCGTCCGCGACTACGGCGGCGGCATCCGTCCGCGGGCCGAGCTCGAGCGTCCCAGCCTGAAGCTGGGCCTGCCGCTGATCGCCGCGCTCTCGCACTCGTTCGAGATCGCCGGCGGCATCGACCAGGGAACCCGGATCAGCATGCGCCTCCTGCTCACCGCCGCCCCGTCCTCGGCCGCCGAGGCGCCCGCGTATGACCCCGCCCATCTCGAGGGAGCCAGCGCGCTCGCGGTCAGCAGTCCCGAGCTGGTCGCCCCGGTACTCGGACGGATGGTGGGCGCGCTCGCAGCCCGCCGCGAGGTGACGATCGACCGCCTCTCCGACGCGATGCTCCTGAGCGACGCGATCGCGGCCGGCGCGCCCGAGGGCTTCATCGACGGGCGGGTCCGGGTGTCCCTGCTGGAGCGTGACCGGGGAGTGGCGATCCGGGTCGGGCCGATGGCCGGCGGCACGGCGGCGAAGGTGCGCGATGGCTTCGAGGTGCCGGGCACGGGCGGCGGAACCCTGGAGCGGCTGGCTGAGGAAGTGGAGGTCGAGGAGGGGCCCGAAGGGGACTACCTGGAGGTCCGGATCGGCACAGGCGCGGGCTGATCAGCCCGGCTTCGGTTGGCCCTCGGCGCTCTGATCGGCCTCGCGGATCCCCTCCTGCTCGATCCACTCGCGGATCTTCTGGAGGGTGCTGCGGAGGATCCGCGACACGTGCATCTGGGAGTGGCCGATCCGCTCGGCGATCTGCGATTGCGTCATGTCCTCGACGAATCGGAGCCGCAGGACGAGCCGGTCCCGCTCGCTGAGATGGGGGATCGCCTCCTCGAGCGCGATCCGGCCTTCGATCAGCTCGAACCCCGAGTCCTCCTCGCCAATCCACTCGTTCGGGGTCGACTCGTCGGGGTCGTCGCCGCGCCCGCCGGGATGGTCGAGCGAGAGCGGACGGCGGTTGTGCCCGGCCTCGAGGACCTCGAGCACGGCGTCCTCCTCGATGTTCAGGTGCTCGGCGACCTCGCGGACCGAGGGTGAGCGCTGGAGCTCCCGCGTCAGGTCGGCGACCGCGGAGTCAACCTCGCTCATGCGGTCGTGCAGGCTGCGCGGCACGCGGACGGTCCAGACACGGTCGCGGAAGTGCCGCTTCAGCTCGCCCAGGATGGTGGGGGACGCGAAGGCGGTGAACGGGGTGCCCCTCTCGGGGTCGAAGCGGTCGATCGCGTTGATCAGGCCGACGCTCGCCACCTGGATCAGGTCGTCGGGCGACTCCGTGGCGCCTCGGTAGCGCAGCGCCAGCGTTCGGGCGAACGGGAGGAAGCGCTCGACCAGCTCCTCGCGGACAGAGGGGTCGCGGGTGCGGGCGTAGCGGGCCAGCAGCTCGTTGTCGTCGGCTAGCCGCTCACCCGGTCCCGGCACCGCGGGACCGAACGCTCCTTGCTGCTCGTGCGTGCCTTCCATACATCTCCGGGACGGGTCGATCTGGCCGCTGCCCTGGAGCCGTCGATGCCGTGCAGCGCAGGGCGGCACAGGCGGCCGCCGCCCCTGGAGGGTACCCGCGCGGCCCCGCCGGGAAACCGGCAGCCGGCCGCGGTTTTGCTCCGCGAGGCCGAGGGTACCCGGAAGGCCATGTACGTCATTCCGCTGATCGTTCTGGCGCTCCTGATCGCGGGGCTGGGCCTCTGGGCTCCGCCGCTCTTCGCGTTGCTGGTGGCGCTGCCGGCGATCGTCCTGTTCTTCGCCTATGTCGGCACCCAGCGGCGGCCGGACGAGGTCGAGGCGGAGGCGGTCTCAGGGGAGCCGGCGGACGCACCGAAGCAAGAGCGGGCGCCGGCGCGAGGGGGCATCTGGGGCGAGCGCGAGGGCGCGTAGGTGGAGGGCGGGGCGGCCACCGCCGAGCGCTCACGGGATCACCGGGCCGACTACAGGCCCAAGGGCACCGACTCCCGGACGTCCCGCTGGGCGACGGTCAAGCGAACCGTCCAGGAGTTCCAGGAGGACAACATGACCGACTGGGCGGCCGCGCTGACCTACTACGGGCTGCTGTCGCTGTTCCCGGCGCTGATCGCCCTCGTCTCGCTGGTCGGCCTCTTCGCCGACCCCAAGCCGGCGGCCAAGACGATCACCGACATCGTGACCAGCATCGGCCCGTCGTCGGCGGGCGACACGTTCCGCGGCCCGATCGAGTCGATCACCTCGGATCGCCAGACCGCCGGCCTCTTGCTGATCGTCAGCCTGGCCGGCGCCCTCTGGTCGGCCTCCGGCTACATCGGAGCCTTCACGAGGGCTTCCAACGTCATCTACGAGACACCGGAGGGCCGGCCGTTCTGGAAGCTGCGGCCGCTTCAGATCCTGGTCACGCTGGCGATGGTGATCATGCTGGCGCTTGTCGCGCTCGCGCTCACGCTCACCGGGCCGGTGGTCGAGCAGGTGGCCGAGCCGCTCGGCGTCGGCGACACCGCGATCACGGTCTGGGACATCGCCAAGTGGCCGGTCCTGCTCGCGGTGGTGATCACGATGATCGCCGTCCTGTACTACGCCACGCCCAACGTCAAGCTGCCCGGCTTCAAGTGGATCACCCCTGGGGCGATCCTGGCGATCGTCGTCTGGCTCGTCGCGTCGGTCGGCTTCGCCTTCTACGTCTCGCAGTTCGGCTCCTACGACAAGACCTACGGCACGCTGGGCGGGATGATCGCGCTCCTCGTCTGGCTGTGGATCTCGAACTGCGCGCTGCTGCTCGGCCATGAGGTGAACGCCGAGCGGGAGCGGAACCGTGAGCTCGAGCAGGGCCTGCCGGCCGAGCGCGAGCTCCAGCTCGAGCCCCGCGACGAACCCGACACGCCGAAGACGACGTAGGTCTAGGCGCGCTGCTCGCCGGGCGGCACCCGCTTGCGCTCGAGCGGTCGCGTCGCCGGCCCCTGGAGCACGCTTCCGTCGGGAGCGAATCGCGAGCCGTGGCAGGGGCAATCCCAGGTGTGCTCGGCATCGTTGAAGCGGACGCGGCAGGCGAGGTGGGTGCAGGTGGGGGAGACGGCGTGGAGGCGCCCATCGGGATCGCGGTAGCCGGCGACGGCGCCGCCGTCGCCTCGAACCACCGCGCCCTCGCCGGGCGCGAGGTCGCTCAGCCCGCGGGATGGACGCCGGCGGATCCGATCCGTGAAGAAGACCGCTCCGGCGTTCGCGTTCTCCTTGACCAGCGAGGCGGCCGACGCAAGCGGCTTCAGGCGGTTCGCGGCAAACGCCTCGCACCATTCGGGCGTCGCCCCGTTCAGGGCCTCGTGCAGCGCCCGCGCGGCGGCGGTTCCGTTGGTCATCCCCCACTTGGCGAAGCCGGTCGCCATATAGAGGCGCTTCGACAGCGGGTTCACCGGGCCGACATACGGCCCGCCGTCGGCGGTGACGTAGTCCTGAGCCGACCAGCGGTGGGTCACCGCCTCGACGTCCCAGTGACGCCGGGCGAACTCCTCGAGCTGGGCGTAGCGCTCGCGGTGGGACCCCGTCTGGCCGGTCTTGTGTCCCTCGCCCCCGACGATCAGCAACTCCCGCCCGGCGGCGGGAAAGCGCCGCAGGGACCTGGTGGGGGAGCCGGCGCTGATGAACATTCCCTCCGGCGCGGCGTCCGGCGTCGAGACGCCGATGCAGTACGACCGCTCGGGGTGCTCGCGCGCGAATGCCAGCGAGCGGTCGAGGATCGGGATCAGCGTCGCGAGGACCACCTGCCCGGCGAGGACCGAGCCGCCGGTCGTCCGGACCTGACAGGGGTTCCCCTCGGACACCGACAGGACCCGGCTGCGCTCGTGGATCCGCCCACCGGCCTCCTCGAACCGGCGCGCTAGGCCACCGACGTAGGCGACGGGGTCGAACTCGGCCTGCCCCGGCAGTGCCACCGCTCCGGCATGGTCGAATGGAAGCGCGAGGTCGTCGACCAGCTCGACGGGGAGGCCGGCGGCGGCAGCGGCCTCGGCCTGTTCCTCGACCGTGTCCCGCTGAGATGCATCGGCGGCGAACGTGTAGTCGGCGCGGCGCCGAAAAGAGCATTCGATGGCCCCCTTCTCCGCCTGTTCCCCGATCCAGTCGACCGCGGCGGAGGTCCAGCGCGCGTAGATCGACGCCCCCTCGACACCGAAACGGGATAGCAGGCGGGTGTAGGTGGTTCCCTGGAGCGCCGTCACCTTCGCCGTCGTGTGTGAGCTGACGCCGGAGCAGATCCGGTCGGCCTCGAGCAGGGCGACCGAGGCGCCGGACTCCTGGAGCAGGAGCGCCGTGGTCACCCCGGTGATGCCGGCGCCCACGACCGCGACATCGGCGTGGATCTCTCCTGCCAGGGCCGGGTGGGGAGGCAGGTCGGCGTGGGTCCCCCACGGGCCTCCGGTTCCGACCGGTCCGCCGGCGCTCAGTGCTGGTGCCGGAGCCGGCATGGGCGTCGGCTACCCCCGCGGCCGGAGGCGGAAACTGCGCACGTGTTTGTCCCCGGGGGCAGGGGGTAAGTGCGCTTCGTCATGAGCGAGACGGTCGTGCCGATCGCAGCCGCCGGGCCCTCCGCCCGGCTCGAGCGCGAGGCCGTCATCGTCGAGATTTCCAGGAGGGACGGGCGCAAGGGGCCGGCGGACAAGGACATGCCCGCCGAGGCCCGGCTATGGGGACCGGGACACAGCAGCCGCCGGGCGCTCCACGAGGCCCATTGGGGTGAGCTCGTGGAGCGCCACGACGGCGGCGACTTCCCCGCCGCCGCCTAGGGCTCAGCCACTGCCCTCGCCACGGTGGTGCTGGCGCTCCCAGCTTTGGGGGGGATGGGGCTCGCTCGTCGAGGGTCCCCCCGGCCGGTCCTCGCCGTCCTCCTGGGGCCCCCGAGGGTCGGGCCGCTTCTCGTAGGGGTCCGGCCACTCGGTCGGATCCGGGTCCCGCACGGGGTTGTTCAGGGCATGATGGGGGTCGCGGCCCTCGTCGCCCTCGTGGGGATCGGTTTCGGGTTCGCCGTGCGCGGGGTCCTGGCCTGGCTTGTTTCGCTCGGGCATCTCCTCCTCCTCTCAGTAGTGGGTCAGCGCTGCGATGCCGCCCGGCAGGTCGGCTGCGGTCTCGAGCACCGACACCGCGGCCGAGTCCGCGAACGCCTTGCGGACGGCGTCGTCGAGGATCTCCTCGCGCTCGACGAGCTCGGCACCGTCGAGCGGGCACTCGGTCTCGTCGAGGCTCGAGAGGCGGTCGCAGCGGGGGCAGCGGGTGCCGCGGGCGCCCAGGGAAGGGGGGACGAACAGCCGTGCCACGCGCTGGGCGGTCAGGGCCTCGAGTGTCGGCTCGAGGCCCATCGCGCCGGCCTGGCCGGTGCCCAGCTGCTCACGGAGGCGGGCCATCGCCTCGTCGAGGACCCGACCCTCCCATTCGGCCATCGAGCCGCCGGCCGCCTCGAGGACGCGGTCGGGATTGGCGCTGCCGACGTCGATCGCGAAGGTGGCCGTCATGACCTCCCCCGCCGGCTCGGGTAGGCGCTCGCGCAGGCCGGCGGCGTTCTCCTCCGTCCCGCCGATCAGAAGGCGCTCGTACCGGCCGGCGGCGAGCAGCCGGTCGAGCTCCGCGGCGATCCGGTCGTAGTGCTCGCGCGCTTCTTCGTCGACGGCGCGCTGGTATCGGGCCTGGGACCAGCCGCCCTGATCGTGGCGGCCGTGCGCGGTCTCGCGCAGGTTCTCGGCGTCGACGAGCCGAAAGCGGTCGCCGAGGAGGACGCGCCCCTCCTCGCGGCCGACCAGGACGACCGCCCAGCGCGTGTCCGACGTGCAGCGGGCGAGCGGGCGGACCAGCGGGAAGTGGTCGACCTCGACGTCGGGGCCGGCCGGCGGCTCCGGCAGACGCAGAACCGTCGGCTCCGCGCCCGTTCCGTCGAATCCCGCGAAGAGGGCGAGACCGTGCGCGCCGTCGTAGGCGCCGGAGTCGGCGAGCGCCACGCGGGCCTGCTCGAGCAGCTCCTCCACCCGCCGGCGCGCACCGCGCTCCACCGCGCGCTTGTGGGCGCCGTCCAGGACCGAGCGAACCTCGGACTGCCGGGCCGGCGGCGTCGCGAACCGCTCTGGGTCGAGGTCGAACACCACCGACAGCCCGGCGCCGTCCTCGGCCCGGGCCCGGCAGAGGTCGCGGAGGCTGTCGCGGCTGATCGCGGGAGCCTGCATCCGCCGGCAGCTACCCCCGGCCCTCGGCGAAAAACGGACCGCGGCGCCGTTCGCGGGTCAGCCGGCGCCTCGCCGTTCCGCCGCCCGGTAGGCGGGCTGGAGGAAGTCGGCGATCGCGACTGCGGAGAGCAGCGCCGCCATGAACCTGGTCAGCCGCGGCGCGACCGCGAGACCCGCGAAGAACGCGGTCCCGACCCACTGCGCCAGGCAGTAGGGGCAGATCAGGAGCTCGCCGATCACCCGGCGCAGGCCGGTTCCCTGGGGCTCCTGGGAGAGCTCACGTGGCAGCTCGCCCTCGCCCTTGACGTCGGCGAACGGTTCGCGCAGGGGCCGCGTCACCTTCTCCTTCGTCAGGAGGCGGCTCGCCTTGTGCGTCGCGAGGCCGATCATGACGACGTCGCGCGCCCCCGGCTGGGGGATCGCGCGGCCCGACCGCAGAAGCCAGACCAGGAAGCCGCTGAGGCAGGACGCATACGTGGCCAGCGGGGCGATGTACGCCCAGGCGGGCGCAGCCCGCCCACCGGCCGCTGTCTCGGGCATCAGACGAGCAGCCTCAGGACGACGCCGGCCACCACGGCGACCGAGGTCGCGACGATCGTCAGCCGGGCGAGGTAGCGCTCCCAGATCCCGCGATAGCGAACGCTTTCGATCAGGACGAGCCCGACGACGTGGGCGAGGTTGAGGAGGAACATCGCCCCCGCGATCAGGGTGAGGCCCGCGCACTCCTCGAACCCGTGGATCCCATCTCTGCCCCCGGCGGCGCAGTCGGCCGCGAGGATGAAGAGGATCAGCGTCCCGATACCTCCGACGAGCATCGCCGCGACGTCCTGGCGGCGGAACTTCGGCAGGTTCTGCGACCAGCCGTGCGCGTCCTCGTCGCGCTCGGGGCCCCCGAGGCGCCGGTGCTCCTCGAGCGGAGCGGGCGAGCCGTCGCCGGCCGGGACCACGAGTTCGGTGAGCGGCTGTCCGAAGTCCCGCTTCACTCGTTCCACGAGCCCCTTCTCGGCGTACAGCTCGTCGTCCTCGGGGTGATGGATCAGGACTATCTCGTCGGCCGGGAACTTCTGGAGCTCGTCGCCGATCGCGATCACGGGGTCGGAGTCGCCGACCTCTCCGGTCGCCTCGAGGCCTCTCCCGCGCAGGTCCTCGAGGATCGAGCGCAGCCGCTCCTCGGCGGGCTCCCGAGCGTCGTCGACGTCTCCCATCTCGTGGCGCAGGCCCGAGCTCACCAGGGCCGGGGCCACGACCAGGATGGACCCCTCCTGCCCGCCGCGCTCGCGCAGGGAGGTCGCCAGCTCGTCCCCGGCGATCGTGTCGTTGGCGACGACGAGCACCCGGCGCCCGTTGCGCCCGTTGTCGGCGTGGTCTGGCACCTCCGGCGGGTACCCGCGGGGCTTCGGGCGAAAACCGCTCAGTCGAGCAGGCGCATCACGGCCCGCTCGATCTTCTCGCGGTCGGCGAATTCGTCGGGCCCCGTGTCGGCGATCACCCGCCGCAGCGAGGTCCGCAGGAGGTTTCCCGAGTCGAACTTGTCGAACACGCGCGGGTCTATGTAGGAGGCGCGGCAGACCGCCGGCGTGTTGGACAGATAGCGAGCGACGTCCTTGACCACGGCGTTCGCGATGCGCTTGCGGGCCGCCTTGGTCTTCGGCGGGTCCTCGGCGCTGCGGACCGCCAGCCCGACCGCGGCCAGGACGGTGGCGTTCCAGGTCCGGAAGTCCTTGGCCGAGAAGTCACCGCCGGCCGACTCCTTCAGGTAGGTGTTGATGTCGCTCGCCTTGACGTCCACCCAGGCCTCGCCGTTGCGGAAGGCGAGCAGCTCGTGGCCGCCGCCCTTGCGGCGGTCGAGGCCGCGCAGGAGCTTGACGACGTCGGGGTCGGCCAGCTCCTGCACGTGACGCTTGGCCCCCTTCGCCTTGTAGTCGAAGATCGCGGCGCCGCGCTCGAAGTGGACGTGGCGGCGCCGCAGGGTGGACAGGCCGTAGGTCTCGTTCTCGGCCGTGTACTGGTCGCTGCCGACGCGGAAGAAGCCGAGGTCGAGGAGGCGGACCGCGCCGGCGAGGACACGCTCGCGGGGGAACCCGCGGATGCCGAGGTCTTCGATCACCCGCTTGCGAAGGCGGGGCAGGGCGCGGGCGAAGTCGAGCATCTCCTCGAACTTGCGGCGGTCGCGGCTCTCGCGCCAGGCCTGGTGGTAGAGGTATTGCTTGCGTCCCGCCGCGTCGATCCCGGTCGCCTGGATGTGGCCGTTGGCGAACGGGCAGATCCAGACGTCCTGCCAGGCCGGCGGGATCGCGAGCTCCGCGATCCGCTCGAGCGTCTCGGCGTCCGCCACCAGGCTCCCGTCCTCCTCGCGGTAGCTGAAGCCGCGGCCGCGCCGGACCCGGCGCAGGCCCGGCGCGGAGCAGTCGGCTCGACGCAGTCTCGGCATGCGCGAAGCCGGGTTCCCGGCGGCCCGCCGTGCCCAAACTCCGGCAGGAGCCGCCGCCGCGTCGCCGCCGGTCCCCCCCGGTTATGTTCCAGGCAAGGACTTCGAACAAGGAGAGCTGCCGATGGCTTACACCGTCCCCGACCTGCCCTACGACTACGACGCGCTCGAGCCCCATATCGACGAGGCGACCATGCGGGTCCATCACGACAAGCACCACCAGGCCTACGTCGACAAGGCGAACGCGGCTCTGGACGGGACCGAGTGGGAGGACAGGGACGTCGAGGAGGTGCTGCGGGACCTCTCGAGCCTGCCCGAGGACAAGCGGGGGCCGGTCCGCAACAACGGCGGCGGCCATTACAACCACACGCTGTTCTGGCAGATGCTGAGCCCGGACGGGGGCGGTGAGCCCGGGGGGGAGCTCGGCGATGCGGTCGCCGAGAAATGGGGCTCGTTCGACTCGTTCAAGGGCGAGTTCAAGGACGCCGGGGTCGCCCGGTTCGGCTCCGGCTGGGCCTGGCTCGTTCACGACGGGTCCGGTCTCGCGATCACCTCGACCGCGAACCAGGACTCACCGGTGATGGACGGGCAGACGCCGCTGCTCGGCTGCGACGTCTGGGAGCACGCCTACTACCTCAAGTACCAGAACAAGCGCCCCGATTACATCGACGCGTTCTGGAACGTCGTCAACTGGGAGTTCGTGGGCGAGAGGTACTCGGCCGCCAACGGCTAGCGGCTCCGAGGGCGCCGGGACCGCAACCCGGCGCCCTCCCCCGTGTCTAGTGACACAGCCATGACCCGTCCGCTACCGATCGCCCTGATCTCCCTGCTCGCGGCGCTCGCCACCGGCACCGGTGTCGCCTTCGCCGACGTCACGATCACCGCCCAGGTCGGCGCCGACCAGTACGCAGCGCCGGCCTACACGGTCAACCGCGGCGAGCGGGCCACGTTCCAGAACCCGGATCCGACCGCCTCCCACAACGTCACGGCGAAGAAGAAGGGGCCGGACGGCAAGCCGCTCTTCCGCTCGCGAACGGTGGCCGGCTCCTCGACCCCGGTGGACGGGGTCCAGTACCTCGACAGCGGCACCTACCGCTTCGAGTGCACGGTCCACGCGGGGATGGAGGCCGACCTCCAGGTCACCGGCGCCGGCACGCCCGTCGCCCGGCCGCGGATCGACGTCGCGGTCCCCGCCCAGTCGCTCCGCTCCGTGCGGGGCAGCGGCAAGCTCAAGGTCCGCGTTCGCGCCCTGACCGACAGCCACGACGTCGCGATCCTCGCCCGCAAGGGGAGGCGGCGGCTCGGATCGAAGACGAACGTCGACCTCGCGGCCGGGGCGGCAAGGGTGGTCCGCGTGAAGGTCACCCCGGCGGGGAAGCGGGCGCTGGCGGGCCTGGACAAGGCCGGGGTCAGCGCGCGGGGCTCGGTTCCGTTCGGGTCGCCGGACCTGGCGCGGCGGACGCTCCGCTAGCCGCCGGGCGCGCCGCAGGCGGCAGCCGGCCCGGCTCGGCCCCCGGGCTGGGAGGGATCAGGCTCATGGCGTGCTCGGCCTTGGCGGTGATCGTCAGGCTGGGGTTGACGCCGGGGTTGGCGGGGATCGCCGCGCCGTCGCAGACGAGCAGCCCCTCGTAGCCGTGGACGCGGTTGGCCGCGTCGACGACGCCCGTCTCGGGGGTCTCCCCGATCACCGCCCCGCCGAGGATGTGGGCGGTCGTCGGGATGTTGAAGACCGACTCGGTGATGCCGCTCTGGGCGATCCCACCGGTCCGCCGGGCGAACCAGCGGGCCGCCTTGTCGGCGGCGGGGATGAAGGTGGGATTGGGGCGATCGGGGTCCTGCTCGGTCTGGAGGCGGATCCCGCGCCCGAGCAGCCGCGGCTTCGCCCGCAGGCTCATCGCGGTGTCGAGCGACTGCATGACGAGGAGGATGATCGTCCGTCGCGACCACGCGTGCGGCACCAGCAGCCGCGCCGTCTTCAGCGGGTGGCGGGCCAGCGCCGCGAGCCACTTGAAGGGGCGGGTGAGCCGCGTGCCCTCGCCGGTCATGATCGTGAACAGGCGGCTGATCGCGTCGCCGCCGCGGCCGTAGGTGACGACTTCGATGTGGGTGTCGGGGTCGGGATAGATGCTCGAGGTGATCGCGATCGAGCGGCTGAAGTCATGCGCGTCGTCGCGCGCGGTCACCGCCTGGATCGACTCCGAGTTGGTCCGGACCACCTCGCCGAGGCGGGGGGACAGGTTCGGGAGGGCGCCGCTGTGGCGGCACTCCGCGAGGAGCTTGTTCGTCCCCAGGGCCCCGGCGGCGACGACGACGCCGCGCGCATTGAGCGTCCGCCGGCGCTTGCGGACCCAGCTCCCGGAGCGCTCGCTGGCGACGCGGTAGCCATCGCAGCCGTCGAGCGCGCCCAGCGGGCGGATCTCGGTCACCTGCCGCTCGGGGAAGACCTGGGCTCCGAGACGCTCCGCGAACCACAGGTAGTTCTTGGCCAGTGTGTTCTTGGCTCCGTAGCGGCAGCCGACCATGCAGTTGCCGCAGAGCAGGCAGCCGGTCCGCTCGGGTCCCTCGCCGCCGAAGTAGGGGTCGTCGGCCGCCTTGCCCGGCTCGCCGAAATAGACGCCGACCCTGGTCGGGGCGAAGGTATCGCCGACGCCGATCTCCTCGCCGTACTCGCGGAGCAACCGGTCGGCCGGCCCCAGCCCCTCGTATTCGACGACGCCGAGCATCCGCTCCGCCGTGTCGTAGTGCGGCGCCAGCTCGCTCTCCCACTCGGCGAGCTCCGCCCACTGCGGGTCTTTGAAGAACGCCGGCCGGGCCCGGTAGAGCGTGTTGGCGAACCCGAGAGAGCCGCCGCCGACGCCGCTGCCGGAGGCGATGAACACGTGCTTGAAGACGGTCAGCCGGAAGATGCCGCGCATGCCGAGCCGCGGCATCCAGAAGTAGCGCCGCATCCGCCAGGTCGTCTCGGCGAAGTCCGCGTCCTCGAAGCGGCTGCCCGACTCGAGGACGGCGACCCGGTAGCCCTTCTCGGCCAGCCGGAGCGCCGCCACGGCGCCCCCGAACCCGGATCCCACGACGATCCAGTCGTAGTCGTGTCGCGCCCGGGCCATCCGGCGTCCTAGCCTTGGAGGTCGCCCACGAAGCCGCCGCCGTCGCAGGTCCACGGCTGCCGGCCGGCGATGCTCAAGCGGGCACACCCTCGGGTGCGAACAGCGGCACGCCGATCGCCTTGAGTCGCCGGGTCAGCGCCTTGAAGGCGAAACCGTTCACCTGCTCCGAGGTGTACCCCAGCATCTCCCAGTCGTTGGGGTCGGCCCCCTTCGGGACGAGAACGCCGCTCGCGACCGGCAGCAACTCGTGCAGGGTCGACCGCATCCGGCCGGCCAGCTCCGGGTCGCCGCCGCACTTCTCCTTGAGGAACCACGTGCCGTAGGCGACGTGGCGGTGCTCGTCGCGGGCGACCTTCTTGAATCCGTCGACGAAACCGGGGAGGAGCTCGTTCTGCTCCAGGTAATCGGTGATCGTCCACTGCCCGGTCAGGGCAAGGGTCCCCTCAATGACCATGTGGTACATGGTCACGAACTCGACCTTCGCGGCGAGGTCGGCGGGGTCGGCGATCAACCGCCTGTTGGCATCGACGAGCGCCTCGTCGAACAGCTTGGCGAAGGACTCGTTGACCTCCTCGCGGACGCGGCCGAGCCGCGCCTCCCAGTCATCGCCCTCGATCTCGATCACGTCGCGGTAGAAACGGTCGAAGAACTGCGTGTGGCGGATCTCGTCGACCTGCTGGGTCGCCAGGAAGGATTCCTCGGACTCGTCCTCGTAGGCCATGACCAGCCCCGAGAACTGGGTGGCGACGCGCTCCTCGCCGATGAAGAAGGCGGAGAAGCCCCAGGTGAAGTAGTCGCGCTCCTCGTCGTTCATCCGCGCCCAGTCGTCCTTGTCCCGGGTGAAGTCGACGTCGTGGGACGCCCAGTGCTGCCGCTCCCAGAGCTCGTAGAGCTGCTGGGGGTCGAGCAGCCTGATCTTCGAGGCCTGCTCCTCGGTCTCGAGCGTCCCGGGATCGCCCTGCATCGCGAGCTGCTCGAGCGTCTCAGCCATTGCGCATCACCTCTCGTTCGTCGTCCGGACGCCGTCAGCGTAGCCCGGACCGGCTCCGGCGAGCAGCGGCGGGGCGCCTTTGAGCGAAGGCAACCTCCGCCGGGCCCGGCGACCTTGGTTAAACTCGCGCGTCCGTGCTGAGGAGGACAAAGACGCCGGCCGCGGGTCGCGGCAGCCGCAGGCGGCTCGCGATCGCGTTCGCGGTGATGGCCGCGCTGGTCATCCCGGCCGCCGTGTCCGCGCACATCGAACGCGCCTCCTACTGGCCGAAGCCCAGTCCCGACCGCAGCGCCAAGCCGGCCGCCGGCGGCAAGGTCCCGAAGGTCCGCTCGCTGGCGTCGGCATTGAACCCCAAGGCTCGCGGCGAGACGCGGGTCGTCTGCAAACGGGGCTCGCTGAAGCGGCTGAACAAGTCGATCCGCCGGTCCCGGAAGAAGGGCTTCAGGGTCCGCCCGACGGTCATGCGCAAGCTGACCGCGAAGCGGGCGAAGGGCCTCCGGGCAATCAACCGGCGCCTCTTCGCGATCTGCGACTACCACCAGATCCAGCCCGCCGTGTTCGACTCCGGCAACAACGACCGGGTGGTCGTCATGCCCGGCCTCTACACGGAGCCGCGGTCGCGCAAGCAGCCGACCGACGACCCGAAGTGCGACAAGTACGAGATCCTCAACGACCGCGGGCAGAAGGAGGCCAACTCCTACCGCTACACGTTCCACTGCCCGAACGACCAGAATCTGATCGCGGTCATGGGCCGCAAGCCCCACGGCAACCCGCCCCGCGAGCCGCGCTGGGACCGGCACGGGATCCCCGACCTCGGGCCCTGCATCCGCTGCAACTTCCAGATCGAGGGCTCCGGCGTCAGCGCCAGCGACGTGGTCGTCGATGCCGGCCGCGTCAAGGCCGGCAACCGGGGCCCCTCCGGCGTCGGCTCTAAGAAGGACGTCGGGATCAAGGCCGACCGCGCCGACGGGTTCGTCCTGCGCAAGATGACCTTCCGTCACGCCCTCGAGCACACGATCTACGTCCACGAGGCGGACGGGTTCTTCCTCGATCGGTTCAAGGCCTTCTATCCCGGCGAGTACGGGGTCCTGACCTTCACCTCCGACCACGGGATCATCCAGAACTGCGAGGCGAAGGGCGCCGGCGACGCCGGCATCTATCCCGGCTCGGCCCCCGACACCGGCGAGCAGCGGCGCAGGGGGACGAAGTACCGGATGAACACCCAGGTCCGGCGCTGCGACATGCACCACAACTCCGCCGGCTACTCCGGGACCGCCGCCAATGCGGTCTGGATCCACCACAACAACTTCTACGACAACGCGCTCGGCTTCACCACCGACGTCTTCACGGCGGCCGGGCATCCGGGGTACCCGCAGGACTCCGACCTGATCGAGAAGAACCACTTCTACTCGAACAACTTCAACCCCTACACGGAGAAGTCGGACGTAGAGCCGACCATCCCGGTGCCGGTCGGAACGGCGCTCTGGATCGCCGGCGGCAACAACAACACCCTGCGCCAGAATCGCTTCTGGAACAACTGGCGGCGCGGCGTCATGCTCTTCGCGGTCCCCGACACCTTCGTCTGCGGCCCGCAGGAGGAGAACAGGCAGAAGGGCTGCAAGTCGAACTCCACCCTCTTCGACTCCTCGACCTCGCACCGCAACGAGTTTCACCACAACCTCATGGGCGTCGCTCCGAATGGCTCCTACAAGCCCAACGGCGTCGATTTCTGGTGGGACAAGTTCCCGAACAACCGGGCGAACTGCTGGTACCAGAACCGCCCCGCTTCGGGCCACCAGATCACGACGGACCCGCCCAGCCTGCCGGACTGCAACAACGGCAGGAACCCGGGGGAGAGTGTCGGGGGCCCCGCCCTGGACGAGAACGAAAGCGAGTTGCTCGCCTGCTTCTCATCGTTCACGGCCAACCCAGATTACGATCCCGCCACCTGCCCCTGGTTCGCGACGCCGCCCCGGCCGCAGCCGTAGGCCGCCTCGCGACAGCGGCGATTGCTCTTGGCGTCGCGGGGACGTTGCTGACGGGCTGCTCGGAGTCCGGAGGGGAGGCGCCCGTCACGGTGGCCGGGCCCGGAATAGATGTGCCGTTGCGGCTTGCCGATTGCGACGATTGGAGTTCCGCTGGAGTGGCTGAGAAGCTCGGCACGGTGGCCCAGATCGAGTCGGTCATCGGAGGGCCGACCGGTTCTCCCGCGGGCCACGGACGAACGCTGCCGCGGGAGCGCGCCTATGAGGTACTCGATGGCTGGTGCGACAGGGACTTCGCGGGCGCGTTCAAGCTCTACAAGCTCTATTCGCGGGCGGTCGCCTTCGAGCGGCTCGGGAATGCGTACGAGCGGCAGCGGGACCGATGAGCACCCGCGCGGTCTGGCAGCGCAGCGTCTCGCCCGACGCCCAGTCGAAGGCTGAGGTTCTGGTTCGCAAGCTCTCGGCAGACGGCGTCGACGCCAGCCTCGACATGGACTCGAGCGTGCTCATGCTCCACCTCGACCTCGACCGCGGCGAGGACCCCAGCGCGGCCGCCGAGCGCGCCCTCGACTCAGCTTCGGACGACTGGCGGCGCTGGCTCTACGCGCCGGACGACTGACGCGGCCGACCGGCGGGCCGGTGGCTGCCCCGAGGGAGCACGTCCGAGGCGCCCTCTCGCACGCCTAGCTGAAGCTGACCGCCACCGGGTCGCGTTCGGAGGCGTCCTGGATCTCGAAGAACTCCCGCGCCGTGAACCCGCCCTGGTTGGCGACGATCGAGGACGGGAACTGCTGGATCCGCGTGTTGTAGGACTGGACGTTGGAGTTGTAGATCCGCCGTGAGGCCTGGATCTCGTCCTCGAGCTCGGCCAGGTTGCGGGTGAGCTGCTGGAAGTTCTCCGTGGCCCGGAGCTGGGGGTAGTTCTCGGCCACCGCGCGGAGGTCGGTGATCGCGCCGGTGAGCTGCTGCTCGGCCGCCGCGGTCTGGTCGACGCCGCGGGCGCTCATCGCTTCGGCACGCGCCTTCGTGGCCTTCTCGAAGACCTCGCGCTCGTGGGTCGCGTAGCCCTTCACGGTCTCGACGAGGTTCGGCACCAGGTCGTGGCGGCGCTTGAGCTGGACGTCGATCCCGCTCCACGCCTCGTCGACTCGGTTGCGGGAGGCGATCAGCCCGTTGCGGATCATGACGTAGGCGAGGGCGACGATCACGATGATCGCGACCACGAGGATGATTGCGATGGTCATCTGGGAGCTCCTGGTGGCGTTGGGGGTCGAGCCTGGTACCTGCCGCGCGCATCCTACAGCGGCTCCGCAGCCTCGCGAACGCGGCGGTTTCGGGCCTCCTTAACACCGTCTAAATGGAACCTCACGATATGCGGGGAAGAATCACGCCTGGGCCCGTGATTTCGGGCGCGGTTCTACTTTGACACTCGCCGAAATCTGGTGCTAGTTTCGCTGCGCGGCCGTGCCTGACGGGACGGCCCATCGACGGGGTATTTCAGGGGATTCAGGAGAGATTTGGCGAGGTCAAACGCAGTGGGGCGGATCGCCGCCATCGTCGCCCTCGTGGCAGCGCTGATCGTCGCTGCGGTCCTGATCTTCGGCGGCGGCAACTCCTACACCGTCACCGCCAACTTCGAGAACGCCTCGCAGCTCGTCAAGGGGAACCTGGTCGAGGTCGCCGGCGCCAGGGCGGGCACCGTCCAGTCGATCGACCTCGGCCCCGACAACACCGCCCTGGTCGAGCTGAAGATCGACGGCGACTACGCTCCGCTGCCCTCGGAGACGATCGCGACGATCCGCTCCCAGTCGCTCTCCGGGATCGCCAACCGCTACGTCCAGCTGACGATGCCCGAGGGGGACGAGGCCGGCGAGCCGCTCGACGACGGCGACACCCTGCCGCTCTCCAACACCGTCTCCGAGGTCGACCTGGACCAGCTCTTCAACACCTTCGACGAGCGCACGGTCGGCAACTTCCGCAAGCTGATCAAGGGCTTTGCCCGCGCCTATGAGGGGGTCGGGCCCCAGACCAACGTCGGCTTCAAGTACCTGAACCCGTTCCTCTCGACCTCGCGGCGCGTCTTCGGCGAGCTGACCGCCGACGAGCGCCGCTTCGAGCGGCTGATCGTCGACGGCGCCTCTCTCGCCGGCGCGGTCTCCGAGCGCTCCGGCGACCTCGAGCAGTTCATCGCCAACACCGACCAGATGATGGGCGCTCTGGCCGATGAGAACACCGCCCTGGCGGGGACGATCGAGCGTCTGCCCGGCTTCATGCGCAACTTCAACACGACCGCGGTCAACCTGCGGGCGACCCTCGATGACCTCGACCCGCTGGTCAGCGCCTCGATCCCCGTCGCCGAGAAGCTCCAGCCCTTCACCGCCGCCCTCAGGGGCTTCGCCACCGACGCGGTGCCCACCGTGCGCCGCCTCGACGCCGTCGTCTCCCGCCCCGGCAAGGACAACGACCTGATCGAGCTGACCCGCCTGCAGCCCAAGCTGGCCCGGATCACCGTGGGCCCGGTCCGGCGCAACGGGCAGCGCCGCCCCGGCTCCTTCCCGGTCTCGGTGCGGGCACTGCGGCGCTCGCTGCCCCAGCTCGCCTTCTTCCGCCCCTACACGGTCGAGCTGGTCGGCTGGTTCAACGACTTCGGCACCTCCGGCGTCTATGACGCCAACGGCGGTATCGGCCGCATCTCGACCACATTCAACGCGTTCTCGGTATCGCCGGTCACCGGGATCCCCAACCTCTTCCCCGGGGGCGACCTGACCCCCGAGGAGATCAGCAACGGCCTGACTCAGGACCAGATGGCCCGCTGCCCGGGCGCCAACGAGCGCAACCCGGGTGACGGCTCGACCCCGTTCACCGACAACGGCACGCTCGACTGCGATCCGAGCCAGGTGCCCCCCGGCCCATGAGGAGGATCGCGATCGCAATCCTCGCGCTCCTCGCGACCGGCGCCTCGCTGCTGGTCACGTCGGCAGGCGCCGAGGACTCCCACACCTACCGGGTCGAGCTCGACAACGCCTTCGGCCTGGTCCAGGACTCTGAGGTCCGGGTCGCCGGAGTGCTGGCGGGCGTCGTCAAGGATCTCGACGTCAACGAGGCCAAGCGCGCGGTCGTCACGGTCGAGGTCAGCGGCCCCCTCTCGACCTTCAAAGAGTCGGCGACCTGCACCTCCCAGCCCCAGTCGCTGATCGCCGAGTACTTCCTCGACTGCCAGCCCGGCCACAAGGGCAAGGACCTCCCCGACGACGGGCTGGTCCCGGTCCACAGCGAGAAGTACGGCGACCAGACCTTCACCACGGTTCAGAACGACCTGGTCAACAACACGCTGCGCCAGCCCTACAAGGAGCGCTTCGCGCTGATCTTCAACGAGTTCGGCACCGCCCTCGCCGGCAACGCGGAGAACCTCAACGCCGCGATCCGCCGGGGCGCGCCGGCCCTCCAGGCGCTGCGCCAGGCGCTCGCGATCCTCGCCCGTCAGAACCGCGTCATCCGCGACCTGAACGTCAACTCCGACCGGGTCATCGGCCGCCTGACCGAGCGCCGCGGGGACGTCGTCGACTTCATCCGCAACGCCAACGCCGCCTCGACCGCCTCGGCCGAGCGGCGCGCCGACCTCGCCCGCAACTTCGAGCTGCTGCCGGGCTTCCTGTCCGAGCTGAGGCCCAGCCTCGCCGGCCTCGGCAACCTGGCCGAGCAGCAGACCCCGCTGCTCACGGACCTCCGCGTCGCGGCTCCCCAACTCAACCGCCTGACCCAGACCCTGCCGCCGTTCAACGACGCCAGCGAGCCGGCGATCCGCACCCTCGGCGACGCGTCGGTGATCGGCCGCCGCGCGCTAACGAAGAGCGCCGACGAGATCCGGGCGCTGCGAGCCGCGTCCCAGAACTCCTACACCGCGGCCAACCAGCTCGCCAACTTCGTGATCGACCTCGACGACCCGCGGCGCGCGGTCGAATCCGACCGGCGGGCGGCGGAGGAGACTGGGCGGCCGCAGGGCACCGGGTACACCGGCCTCGAGGGCCTACTCAACTACGTCTACTACCAGACCGGTGCGATCAACCAGTTCGACGAGATCGGCCACCTCCTGCACTTCATCATCTTCGAGTTCGAGGCCGGTCCCTGCGGCAGCTACAACGCCGAGGACCACGTGCCGGCCCGCGGCGGCGGCGAGACGACGAGCGCCGCCAACAAGCACCGCTGCGTCTCCTGGGTCGGGCCGAACCAGCCCGGCATCAACCAGGGCGTCATCCAGCGGCGCTACGACCCATCCGTCTGCCCCGACGGCTCCGCCAACCCCGAGCTCTGCCGCCCCGCCAACGCGCGCCAGCTGCTCGCCGCCCGGCGCGCGCGAGGCGACCAGTCCCAGGCGTCGCTCGCGACCGGCGACTCCGGCGACCCGTCCGCCGGTCTGCCCGGGATCACCCCGCCTGATCTGCCCGACCTGCCGGGGACGCCGCAATCCCCGGTCGACGACAGCGGTCTCGGTGGCCTGCTCGGCGTCGACAACGCCGCCGGCGGCGACGGGATCCCCTCCCTCCCGGGCGACGGCCGGCGCGACCAGGGCGCTGCCGAC
This sequence comes from Solirubrobacterales bacterium, assembly GCA_035264885.1. Classification (GTDB taxonomy): domain Bacteria; phylum Actinomycetota; class Thermoleophilia; order Solirubrobacterales; family 70-9; genus DATFPK01. The sequence continues at coordinate 30,512 of DATFPK010000094.1, read as the reverse complement.
CCGGCCGCCACCGGCGACCTCCTCGACTACCTGTTCGGGAACTGATGGGACGCGGCGGACGAGTACAGAGCCTGGCCGCATCGCCGACCCTCGTCGGGGCGATCACGACCCTGATCGTGGTCGTCGCCGTCTTCCTTGCCTACAACGCCTCGAACGGGCTGCCGTTCGTGCCGGTCTACCGCGTGTCGGTCGAGCTCCCCAACGCCCAGCGGGTGCAGGTCAACAACGAGGTGCGGATCGGTGGCAGCCGGATCGGGATCGTCGAGGACATCACACCGACCCGCGACCAGCAGGGCCGGACGGTCGCCAAGCTCGACCTGAAGCTCGACAAGACCGTCGAGCCCCTGCCCGAGGACACCGAGGTGAGGATCCGTTACAAGTCCTCGTTCGGCCTCAAGTACGTCGAGCTGGTCCGCGGCAACGGGAAGGGCCTGCAGGAGGGCGGCACGCTCCCGGTCGACCAATCCTCGGTCCAGACCGAGTTCGACGACATCGCGAACACGTTCGACGAGCAGACGCGGACCGCGGTCCGCCAGAACCTCGCCGGCTACGGCACCGCCTTCGCCGCCCGCGGCGCCTCGCTCAACGAGACGATCCAGAACCTCAACCCGCTGTTCGCGAACCTCAAGCCGGTCGCGGAGACGCTGATCGACGAGGACACCAGGCTCGAGCGCTTCTTCCCGGCGCTCGGCAGGACGGCGGCGATCGTCGCTCCGGTCGCCGAGGAGCAGGCGGCGCTGTTCGGCAACATGGCCGACACGTTCGGCGCTCTGGCGGCTGACCCGGAGGCGCTCAAGGCGACGATCTCCTCGGGCCCGCCGACGCTCGACGAAGGAGCTGACGCGCTGGCCGTCCAGACGCCGTTCCTGAACGACTTCGCCGACCTCTCGGCCGACCTGCGACCCGGCGTCCAAGCCCTGAGCGCGGCCCTGCCGACCCTCAACGAGGCCCTGATCGCCGGCGCTCCGGTCCTCGCCCGGACGCCGCCGGTGAATGCCCAGCTCGGCCGCACGCTCGCCGCGATCGAGAACCTGGCCGAACTGCCGCAGACGAAGACGAGCCTGTTGCGGCTCCGCGAGACGTTCAACACGGCCGCGCCGCTGGCCCGGTTCGTCGCCCCCTACCAGACGGTCTGCAACTACTGGAACTACTGGTTCACGTTCCTGCCCGAGCACCTGACCGAGCGCGACTCGATCGGCTACACCCAGCGCGTCACCGTCATCGGCTTCGGCGAGCCGCAGTCGTCCGAGACCAACCTGGCCGGATACAGCGGCCTGCAGGCGAACGGCCGCGCCGGACCGCTCGGAATCCTCGCCGGCCACCCTCCCGGCGAGTTCGCCCCGCGCGAGTTCCCGATCCTCCATGGAAACCCCTACTCGCCGGCGCTGAACAAGAACGGCACCGCCGACTGCCAGAGCGGCCAGACCGGCTACGTCCTCAGCGGCGCCGAGGCCTACCGCCTGCCCGGCCAGGCCGCCGAGAGCCCCGCCTTCGCCGTCTCCAACATCTCCGGCAGCCGCGGGCCGACCTTCGCCGGCCGCAACCGGCTGCCCGGCAAGCTCCAGCCGAGGAGGATTCCGTGACAACGCGGGCACGCTCTGGCAAGCGACGGCTGCCGAACTGGGCGATCGGCGTCCTGGCGATCCTGCTGATCGTCATCGGGCTGTTCCTCGCGTTCACCAAGCGGATCCCGTTCACCGACCCCGGCTACGAGCTGACCGCAGTCGTCAGGGACGCCCAGAACCTCGCCGAGAAGAGCCCGGTCCGGATCGCCGGCATCAACGTCGGCGAGGTCGCAAAGGTCGAGCCGGTGCCGGAGTCGAACGCGGCCGAGGTCACCATGGTGATCAAGGACGAGGGGCGCCCGGTCCACGAGGACGCCCGCATCCAGATCCGCCCGCGTCTCTTCCTCGAGGGAAACCTCTTCGTCGACATGCGCCCGGGCAGCCCGAGCGCGCCGGAGCTGCCTGACGGCGGCACGATTCCGATCCAGCAGACGTCGAACTCGGTCCAGCTGGACCAGGTGCTGACCACGTTCCAGGCGGACGTCCGCGGCAACCTCCAGCTCCTGCTCCAGGAGCTCGGCAACGGGCTGACCAAGTACGGCGGCGCCGAGGGCCTGCGCGAGCTCTACCGCAGCGGCGGGCCGGCCTACAAGAACACCGCGCTGGTCAACGAGGCGCTGCTGGGGACGAAGGAGGGGGACCTTCGCGGCCTCGTCAAGAACTTCGACCGCGTGTTCGTTGCGCTGAACCGGAACCAGCCCCAGCTCCAGGACCTCGTCACGAACCTGCGGACCGTCACCGGCTCGTTCGCGGCCGAGAGCGCCGCCCTGCGCACGTCCGTGGCCGAGTTGCCCGGCGTGCTGGATGCCGCCCGGCCGGTCTTCGACAACCTCAACGCCTCCTTCCCCGCGCTCCGGGCGTTCGCGCGCGAGGCGCTGCCCGGCGTCCAGTCGACCGGCCCGACGATTGACGTCTCGCTGCCCTTCATCCGCCAGCTTCGCGCGCTGGTCTCACCGTCCGAGCTGCGTGGCCTCACCGCCGATCTGCGTCCCACGGTGCCCCAGCTCGCCAAGCTCACGCGGCGCCAGATCCCGTTCAACGAGCAGGCGCGGGCGCTTTCCTCCTGCTTCACGCACGTGGTCATCCCCTGGGGCAACGACAAGGTCGGCAACGGCGAGGAGGACTCCGCCGGGGACCCGATCAGCCAGGTCTACAAGGAGACCGCCTATGGCCTGGTCGGGATCGCGGGCGAGAGCCGATCGGGGGACGCCAACGGCCAGTACATCCGGGTCGGCGCCGGCGGCGGCGAGAACACCATCATCGGCGGGGCCGTCCCCGGTCTCGGCCAGACCTTCGGCGTCACGCCGTTCGAGATCCTCGGCGCCGAGCCGACGATCAGCTCCTCCCGGAAGACCCCGTTCAAGCCCAAGGTGCCGTGTGAGACGCAGGAGCCACCCGACCTGCGGGCCGAGACCGGTCCCGGTCCGACCCAGACGAGGCTGCCCGGCGCCGGGATGACGATCTTCGACACGCCGCTCGCCGATGAAGAGCTGGGCGACATCGTCCGCGAGTACGTCGACCTCTACCAGCGCCTCCAGGAGACGCAGGTGGCCGAGGGCCGGGTCAGCGCCCGCAAGAGCCGCGAGGACTACGCCGACCTGGTCAAGGAGTTCGAGGAGTTCGACGACGAGCAGATGCCCCGCTACCTCGAGCTGCTGGGAGGCGGCGGCTGATGGCCACCACGATCCGCAAGCACCTGCGCGACTTCCTGGCCGTCGCCGGCCTGGCCATCCTGGCCCTCGGGATCACCTACTACCTGATCCAGAACCAGCGGCTGCGGCTCCCCATCCTCGAAGAGAAGCCGTTCCAGCTCAAGGCCGAGTTCGAGAGCGCCCAGGCGATCACGCCCGGCCAGGGACAGACCGTCGTCGTCGCGGGCGTGAAGATCGGCGACATCTCCAAGGTCGAGCTCGAGGACGGCAAGGCCGTCGTGACCATGGACGTCGAGCGGAAGTTCCTGCCGATCTACGAGAACGCCACCGCGCTGGTCCGCCCGCGCACCGGGCTGCAGGACATGTTCGTCGAGCTCGACCCGGGCTCCAAGGGGGCCGGCGAGTTCGACGAGGGCGGCACGATCCCGATGTCCAACACCGAGCCGCAGGTCAACCTGGACCAGATCCTCGAGGCGCTCGACGCCGACACCCAGGCCTACCTCCGCGCCCTGATCGTCGGTGGCGGCCAGGGGCTGAAGGGCCGCGCCCGCGACTTCGGCAAGGTCCTCGGCGGCCTCGGGCCGATCAATCAGAAGCTCGCCCAGATCAACACCCTGGTGGCGCAGCGCCGCGAGAACCTCTCGCGCCTCATCCACAACCTCAACATCCTCACCGGCACGATCGGCGACAACGGAGACGAGCTGGCTCGCCTGGTCGATTCCTCGAACGCCGCGCTGGGCGCGATCGCCAGCCAGGACATCAACGTCCAGCGGACGGTGGCGCTGCTGCCGGGCACCCTCCAGACGGCAAGGAACACGCTCGGCAAGCTCGAGGGGTATTCGGCCACCCTCGGGCCGACCTTCAACCAGTTGCGCCCGTTCGCCCGCAACCTGGATGAGATGAACGCGTCGGTCCGCCGGGTCGCTGACACCTACCCGGTGATCCGCGACGAGATCCGCCCCTTCGTCCGCGCCGCCCGCGGACCGGTCAACGACCTGAGGCCCGCCGCGAAGCGCCTGGCCGCGGCCACGCCGCGCCTGACCGACCTGGCTCTGGAGATCAATCGCCTCGGCAACATGGCCGCGTACAACCCGAACGGCGCCGAGGCGCCGGGCACGCCCGGCCGGGCCGAGGGCTACCTCTACTGGGCCGGATGGCTGGGCCACAACGGCACCAGCGTCTTCCAGGCCGCCGACGGCCATGGCCTCTATCGCCGCATCTACCTGACGTCCAGCTGCCAGAGCTTCCTGGGGATCCTCGAGGCCAGCCCGCTGGCGCCGGTCGTGACCCCGTTCGCCCAGCTGTTTGCAGCCGGAGGGCCCTGCGCCTAGGGAGAGCCGAGGAGAATGCAGAAACAAGCCCCGTCGATAGGAAAGGTGCTCGTTGCGATCGGGTTCACCCTGTCGTGCTTCGGGCTGCTCCTCTTCCTCTGGGTCACGTTCGGCGGGCCGACTCCGTTCAAGGCGCAGAGCTACCAGTTCAAGGCGAAGTTCCCGGAGGCGGTCACCCTGGCCAAGCAGGCGGACGTGCGCCTCGGCGGCGTCACGGTGGGCAAGGTCCAGTCGCTCTCGCTGCCGCCGGCGGGCAACGCCACCGAGGTCCTGATCGAGATGGACCCCAAGTACGGCCCGATCCCGGTCGACACCCGGGCGATCCTGCGTCAGAAGACGCTCCTCGGCGAGACCTTCATCGAGCTCACCGGCGGCACCGCGGACAAGACCGTGCCCGACGGGGGCTCGCTGGTCCGCTCCTCGACCGAGGACTCGACCCAGATCGACGAGATCTTCCAGGCGCTCGACGAGCCTACGCGCGACGCCTTCCAGCGCTGGATGGCGAACTCCGCGATTTCGATCAAGGGGCGCGGCCTCGACCTGAACGACTCGTTCGGCAACCTCGGGCCGTTCACCAGCGACGCGACGTCGATCCTGCGCATCCTGCGACAGCAGGACGACTCCCTCCAGGGGCTGATCCGCGACACCGGCACCGTCTTCGACGCGATCAGCGCCCGCGACCAGGCGCTCGCCGGGGCGATCGTCAACTCGAACACGGCCTTCGGCGCGCTCGCCTCGCGCGACGCGGCCCTGGCGGAGACGATCCAGATCTTCCCGACCTTCAACGAAGAGACCCGGCTCACGCTCAACCGCCTCGCCGAGTTCGCGGTCGACACCCAGCCGCTGGTCGACAACCTCCAGCCGGTGGCCGACAACCTGTCGCCGACGTTCAAGAGCATCCAGCGCCTCGCGCCCGACCTGCGGCACCTCTTCATCAGGCTCGACCCGCTCCTCGATGCCTCGCTGCGGGGCCTGCCGGCGGCGCGAAAGATCTTCCGCGGCCTGCGCCCTGTGCTGGCAGCGCTGGATCCCTTCCTCGCCAACCTGAACCCGGTCCTGCGCTACCTGTACGCGCAGCGCGGCCAGGTCACCGACTTCCTGACGAACCCGCCGGCCGCGCTGTCGGGCACGGTCGCCCCGATCCCCGGACAGCCCTCCCCCCGTCACGCGCTGCGCCAGGTCGGTTACTTCAGCGCCGAGAGCCTGACCATTCAGCCGACCCGCTCGGAGACGAACCGCGGCAACGGCTACATCCCGCCGTTCTCGCTCAACAGCAAGGCATCGGCCGCCCACGGGATCTGGCCGAACTTCGACTGCAAGAACACCGGCGAGGGCGAGATCCCGTACTCGGAGGCGACCCCGGCGAAGGCGCCCTGCTGGGTGATGAGGGACTACCCGGCGAAGTTCGGCGGCGGCCGCGCCCCGAACCTGTACGCCGACCCCTGATCCCGGCGCGGGCCCGGCCCGCCTAGGATCCTCGCCACCAACCCCCGGGAGAAGGACGTTCCGCCGTGCCCTACTTCAGCGACGCCCAGGAGGTCTACGACACGATCGGCAGGCTCTTCCGCGACCTGATCGACGACGAGGAGCTGGCGCCTCGCTTCCGCAAGGCGGACACGATCGTCCAGTACCGCTACTCGGAGCCCGAATCGACCATCACGGTCCGCCTCCAGGAGAACGAGGACGGCGAGGTCGCGTTCGGCGAGACCGCGATGGAGCCGGAGGTGACGATGACGATGAAGGCCGACACCGCTCACCGGTTCTGGCTCGGCAAGGTGAACGTGACGATGGCGATCGCCCGCGGCGAGATCAAGGCGGAGGGACCGGTGGCGAAGATCCTCCGCCTGGTCCCGCTGACCAAGCCGGTGTTCCCGCGCTACCGCGGATTGCTCGAGGAGTCGGGCCGCGAGGACCTGATCGGGGTCTGAGGCGGGCGGGGTGGGGGCGAGGCAGGACGCGGAGGACTGGGCCGGGCTCGTGCGCTCCTATGCGGAGCGGCATGGCCTGACCTACGAGCCGGTCGGCGGTCTCAATCCCAAGGACGGGCCGCCCGCTCTCTGCGTCGGCGGGACGAACCGGATCACGGGTCAGCTCGACGAGGAGTTCTGGGGGGCCTGCTGCGACGCCGACGAGGAGGAGCGGGGGCGGTTGTTCGCCAAGGCCGTCCTTCCCGGCGCCGTCCTAGCCAAGGCCCACATGCCCGACCTGGCCGCCGTCGTGCCCGCGTTCAACGTCGAGTCGGTCGAGCGGAACCCGGAGGAGCTGGTTCTCCAGCGGGTCTCACGCAAGGTTGAGTTCGAGAGCATCGACTTCAACCGCCGCTTCCTGGCGACGGTCCCGCGCGAGTACGACCCGATCGCCCTGCGCGAGCTCTTCAGCCCGGGCTTCCTCGACTGGGCCACCGGCATCCACAACGAGGTCGACTTCGGCATCAACGACCGTCAGCTCTGGTTCCTCTGGCGGCTGCGCGAGCGCAGCGAGGCGGAGCTGCGCGAGGCGCTTCGCCAGGCTGGCGAGCTGTTCCGGCGGCTGCGCTGGGAGCTCGAGGAGCACGGCAAGGCGACCTATCCGCCCGGGCCGTGGAACGCCGGGCTGAAGGCCTTTCCCGCCTAGCCCCGCTCGCGCTCGGCCAGCACCTGCCGGCGCCGCGCCCGGTACCGGCGGGTATAGGAGAGGCCCCGCCGCATCCGCGCGAACCCGCTCTCCCGCGGCAGCTCGAGCCCGCCGAGCAGCTTTCTCGGCACGAGGCTCCACCCGTCCCCGTCTCGGGTCAGGTCGCCGCGGAGCTGGAAGTTCTCCCGCCAGCTGAAATCCGGAGCGTGGTCGTGCGCCGTGAGGCAGGCCCGCCCCTCGAGCACCGGCAGGTCCTCCGGCAGGGAGCCGATCCGCACCCGCCGCGCCTCTGGGTCGCTGGAGACACCCACCCGTGCGGCGAGCGGGAACCCGTCGGGGGCGACCCAGGCGAGGACGGCCGCAGGGTGGCGTCCGCCGAGTGCATCCACGCGCTCGTCCCACTCGACGGCGCCGCCCGCGGCGGGCGGTCGTTCCGCCTCGGGCTCCTCGATGTGACCCGAGCGCACCTCCTCGAGGCGGGCGTCGTGGATCTCCGCCGCACCGGCGTCGCCGCCGCCCGGCCAGGCGAACACCCGCTCCGGACGCACCTTGACGTAGATCCGCTCGTCGTACCACTTGAGGAGGCCCCTGAGGAGTCGCGGCGGCTGCTCCCTCTCGGTCACCGGCAGCTTCTCGCGTACCTCGCGTGCGTAACGCTCCCTGTTGGCCGCCAGGTCGCGGTCGTCCACCTCCGCCGTGCCCTGGACGAGAACCCGGATGCCGCTGGCGATCCCCGAGCCCTTCGGCTCCGAGAAGAGCAGGGCGACGCTCGGGTGGTGGCGGGCGTCGAGCGCCTTCTTGGGATAGCCGACGCCGGTCGTCACGTCGATCGTCTCGTCCCCGGGACGGTAGTACGGTGTCACCGGCCAGACGATCGGCTGCCCGTGACGGTCGACGGTCACGTACTCCGTCGTGACGAAGCGGTGGAAGACGTCCTGGACGTGGCGGGGCAGGCTTGCCGTCACGAGCCCGAAGGGTAATCCGGGTCGCCGGGAAGAACCACGCGCCGGTCGTCCTCGCCGCCGACGACCTTTGGGAGGATCGGCCCAACCTCCCTCGACCGCGCCGCCTCGAGCGCTTCGGCGGAAGTCCGGAAGGGCGTCAGCTCCTCGAGTTGCTTGATCGTCGGGAAGACGAGCGAGAACTCGCCGCGGGAATGCGCGTCGAGCGCCGCCCGCGGCTCGAACCAGCCCGCCTCGGTGGTCTCGACGCCGTCCGGCCGCGGCGGGGTGTGGGGCGGGGCGAGGGCGAGGAAGAACGAGGCGTCGAACCGGGTCCTGACCATCTCCGGCGTGATCCAGCGCGAGAAGAGGACCAGCTCCTCCGACCCTCCGAGCTCGATGCCGGCCTCCTCGGCCAGCTCGCGGACCGCGCAGGCGCGCAGCGCCGCCTCCCCCTCGCCGTCCGTGGGGTCGACCGCCCCGCCGGGGAAGACCCAGACGCCCGGCATGAAGGCGGCGCCGTCGGCGCGGCGCAGGAGCAGCACCTCGAGGGCTCGGTCGCGGTGGCGGCCGCCGCGCCGGAGCAGGATGACCGAGGCGGCCGGGCGCGGCTCCGAGGGCGGGCCCGCGTTGAGCGCTTCGGCCGGTCCGGGCTCGGGTCGGCTCACCGCCGGAACCCTACCCCTGCTCTGTAGTGTGCCGCCCGCGATGGAAGCGGCCTCCGCCCAGCTCTACGTCTGCACCTCCTGTGGGTTCATCTACGACCCGGCCGAGGGGGACCCGGACGGCGGGGTCCCACCGGGCACCGGTTTCGAGGACATCCCGAGCGACTGGTTCTGCCCCGTCTGCGGGGCCCGCAAGGCCGACTTCGAGCCCTACCAGGGCTGAGCTCAGCCCTCGAGCGCCCGCTCGCGCCCCTGCCGCACCCAGGCCCGTCGGCCGAGCAGCGCCAGGGCCGCCAACAGCGCGATCGGGGCCAGCACCGCCAGGCCGACCAGAGTGACGCCGGCGGCGACGGCGAGGACGCGGCCGGCGTCGTCGATGGCGTCGCCGATCGTCCAGGCGCCGCCCTCGTCGGCGCCGAAGCTCACCGCGTCGCCGGTCACGACTTCGAGCGAGACCCGGGAGAGATTGGCGCGGCGCTCGAGGCCGTTCTTCGTTGCCCGCAGCCCCGCCACCCGCCGGCGCTGGAAGCGGAGCTGTGCCTTGACCGCGGCCCGCTCCTCGTCCGTGTCGGCGGCGGCGAGCTGCTTCAGCAGCCCCTCGACCTCGGCTCGCGCCTCGCGGAGCCGCTCCCGCGCGCTCACCACCGGCGCCGTGATGTCCTGGGCGTTCTCCTGCCGCGAGCGCACCTCGGCGATCTGCGAGAGGTCGGCGAGCGCCGCGTCGAGCCTGGGGCTGGGGATCAGAAGCGTGAACTGGGCGCCGGCCTGACCCTCCGGCCCATCCTCGATCGAGGAAGAAAGGACGATCCCGCCGTAGCGGCCGACGGCGCCGAAGACGTCGTCGGCGACCCGCTGCACCTGCTCGGGCTCGGTGCCGAGCGTCAGCTCGGCGGAGCGCTCGACGAAGCGGCGGCGCTCGCCGGAGGCGAAGGGGCCGGCGTTGCCGACCGTGCCCTTGAGCCTTACTTCTCCGACGGCGGCCGACGCCTGATCGCGCCTGATCCCGGGCGACCCAGAGCTCTCGTCGAGGACCGGAGCCGGCTGCGGAGCGGGTTCGATCGTGGTGCCTCCGGCCCCGCCGGAGGCATCGAAGCCGACGTCGTCCTGGCCGCCACGGGATGAGACGACCGCGGTGGCGACGACGATCGCGGCAAGTGCGGCGGCACCGGCCGGCATCAGTCGCCGGTGGAGCGGGGCGGCGCGGAACCGCCGCCAGAGGTCCGCCCCCTCGCGCCGGCGGGTGAACCCGGCGGCGGCGCGGGAGTCGAGCTCGGCCGCGAACTTCGCGGAGGGGGTCTCGCGCATCTCGGCCAGCGCCGCGGCCAGCTCGGCCAGGTCGGCCAGGTCGGGGTCGACCCCGTCCCCCGCCATCGCGGCATCCAGGGCAGCGAGCTCGCGTTCCACCCGGGAGTCCAGGGCGTCGTCCTCACGCAGTCTCATGGCACGCCTTTCTCAGCTTGGTGATGGTGCGATGCAACCTCGTGCCGGCGTTCGACTCGCTCGTGCCGAGGACATCGGCGATCTCGCGGTTCGAGAGGCCGGCGAAGAACTTGAGCGAGATCAGCTCGCGGTCGCGCGGCCCGAGATTCTCGAACGCCGACCTCACCATCCCGAGCTTCACGCGGCGGTCGGCGTCCTCGTCGAGGTCGGCCGAGGGGTCCGGCGATTCCTCCGGCAGCTCGGCCAGCCGCCGGCGCCGGCGCAGCTCGTCGAGCGCCGCGTTGCGGGCGATGCCGAACAGCCAGGCCCGCGGCGCACCGCGGCGCCGGTCGAAGCTGCGGCGCCTGCGGAAGGCCCGTTCGAATGCCGTGGCTGTGACCTCTTCGGCCGCCGCCGCGTCGCACAGCAACCCCGATGCGTAGGCGAAGAGGTCATCGCGGCAGGAGCGGTAGAGGTCGTCGAAGGCGAGATCGGCGTCGCGCGGAGCCTCGCGGGCGGGGGCAACAAGGGATTCGCTCACGTCCGCACTACGGGGCGGCGGGGTGTTCATCACACCCAGTATCGGCCCGGCCGCGCCCGGGCTCGACGCGACGCCCGTCTAGGCGGCGCGGGGCAGCTCGGCCAGGACTGGTGCCCGCTCGGGCGCCGCCGGGCGCTCGAGTGAGGCGCAGGCCGCCTCGATCGACTCGGCCGTGATCGCGACCAGGCGGCGCAGATCGGCCTGGGAGATCGCCAATGGTGGCATCAGAACGAGCGTGTCGCCGAGCGGGCGGATCACGGCCCCCCGCTCGCGCGCCTCGAGCACCACCCGGTGCCCGAGGCGCTGGGTGGGCTCTCGGTCCCCGAGGTCGACCCCCGCCATGAAGCCGCGGCCGCGGACCTCGGCGACCTGGGGCATCTCCGCCACCTCGGCCAGCAGCTCGCCGAGCAGCCGGATCTTCGGCTGCAGCCGAACCAGCGTCCGCTCCCGCTCGAACGCCTCGAGGTTCGCCAGGGCCGCGGCGCAGGCGAGGGGGTTGCCGGTGTAGGTGTGGCCGTGGAAGAAGGTCCGGTAATCCTCGTGGGCCCCGAGGAAGCCCTCGTAGACCTCCTCGGAGGCCAGCGTGGCGGCAAGCGGCAGGTAGCCACCGGTCAGGCCCTTGGCGACACAGAGCAGGTCGGGGGAGACGCCCTCCTGTTCGCAGGCGAACATCGTGCCGGTCCGGCCGAAGCCGGTCGCCACCTCGTCGCAGATCAGCAGGACGCCGTGGCGGTCGCAGAGCTCGCGGACCTCGCGCAGGTAGCCCGGCGGATGGACCAGGATCCCGGCGGCGCCCTGGACGAGCGGCTCGACGATCACCGCCGCGATCTCCTCCTCGTGCGCCGCGAGGACCCGCTCCAGGTCGGCGGAGTCCCCGGCCTCGGCGGCGTGGCAGCTGAAGAGGAGCGGCCGGTAGGTGGCGTGGAAGAGGCCGATGCCGCCGACCGAGACCGAGCCGATCGTGTCCCCGTGGTACGCGTCCCGGAGGTGCACGAACGAGGTCCGCAGGACGTGCTGCCCACCCCGCTGCTGCCAGTACTGGAAGGCCATCTTCAGGGCGATCTCGGTCGCCGTCGAACCCGAGTCCGAGTAAAAGACGCGGCTCAAGCCGGATGGTGCGACGTCGACCAGCCGCGCGGCGAGCTCGGCGGCGCCGGGATGGGTCAGGCCGAGCATGGTCGAGTGGGCGACCCGGTCGAGCTGCTCCCGCAGGGCGGTGTCGATGCCCGGGTGCCGATGCCCGTGGACGTTGCACCAGAGCGAGGAGACGCCGTCGATCAGGCGGCGCCCCTCGCTGTCGATCAGGTCCGTGCCCTCGGCCCGCTCGATGACCAGCGGCTCCTCCGCGCACCAGTCACGCTGCTGGGTGAAGGGATGCCAGAGGTGACGGCGGTCCAGGCGCTGGGAGGACAACTCGGCCCTGACACTAGATCCCGCCCCGGCCGGAATCGGAGGCGGCGGATCCCGCTATCTGGGACACTTCGGCCGATGCCGGAGCGCACCGATGGCTGATCCGTTCGCCGACCCGACGGCGACCTATCCGCTGGAGCAGATCCGCCTGCACGGCCACCAGGTGGCCTACCGCAAGGCGGGCGAGGGGCCGGCGATCCTGCTGATCCACGGCATCACGTCGAGCTCGGACACCTGGGACCGCGTCTTCGAGCCGCTCTCCGAGCGCTTCACCGTGATCGCCCCGGACCTGATCGGCCACGGGCAGTCGGCGAAGCCGCGAGGCGACTACTCGATGGGCGCCTACGCAAGCGGGCTCCGCGACCTTCTGGTCGCGCTCGAGATCGACTCGGCGACCTACGTGGGCCACTCGCTGGGCGGCGGCATCGCGATGCAGCTCGCCTACCAGCATCCCGAGTTCTGCGAGCGGCTGGTGTTGGTGTCGAGCGGCGGACTCGGCCCGGAGGTCAGCGTGATGCTCCGCGCCGCGACCCTCCCCGGATCCGAGTTGGTGATCCCCTGGATGACCAAGGCGGGGGTGCTGGGGCTCGGCCGCAACGTCGGGCATCTGCTCGGCAGGGTCGGCCTCCAGCCCGGCACCGACCTCGAGGAGGTCGCCCGCGGCTTCGCCAGCCTCGCCGACACCGAGGCGATGAAGGCCTTCGTCCACACCCTCCGCGCCAGCGTCGACCTCGAAGGTCAGCGAGTCGACGCCCGCGACCGCCTCTACCTGGCCGGCGAGGGCCCGAGCCTGATCGTCTGGGGCGAGCGCGACCGGATCATCCCGGTCAAGCACGGACGCGAGGCACACGAGCTGATCCCCGGCAACCGCCTCGAGGTCTTCCCCCAGTCGGGCCACTTCCCGCACCGCGACGAGCCCCTCCGCTTCGCCGGCCTGCTCCGCGACTTCATCGAGTCGACCGAGCCCGCTGCCGTCGACTACACGCGTTTGCGCCACCTCGCCACCGCGCGCTAGCGCCAGCGGACGACTTTTCCCTCCTATGCGAGGAAAGAGTCGTCCGGACGGGCGAGTGTGACGAAGGGTCGCACTGGTTGCGCCTGGGCATCCATTGTGATCCTGCAATAATTGCCTCAGTGCAACCAAGCTCGGCCACATCGGTACCGACCTCCGACACCGCAATGCGGTTCGCCGCGGTCCTGTTCTCGACCACGGTCCGGAACGGGTCGCTGCTCGAGGCGATCGAGGAAAGCGGCCTGACGATGACCCAGATCAAGGTCCTCGCGGCGCTCGGGCGCGGCGAGGACGACGGTCCCCGGCCCGGTTCGGAGCTCGCCGCAGAGATCGGCGCCTCGATGCCGACGGCGAGCCGCGCGATCGAGGCGCTGGTCAAGAAGCGCCTCGTCACGCGGGCGGAGGACGCCAAGGACCGGCGTGTCCGCCGGATCGCGATCACCCGGAAGGGCGCCAGGCTGGTCCACGAGCTCGTCGCCCGGCGCACCGCGGCCCTGGAGGACTTCGTCAACGCGCTCGACGAGGACCAGCGGCGCAAGCTCGATGGAGCGCTCGAGGCGCTGCTCGGTCTTCCCGAGGTCGACGCCGCATACCGGCAGCTCGGGGGTGCGCGGTGAGGCGGCATCAGGCCCGGCTGATCAACGACGCCAACCGCAAGTGGTGGACGCTCGGCGCGATGTGCTTCGCGCTGTTCATGATCATGCTCGACAACACCGTCGTGAACGTCGCGCTGCCCTCCATCCAGAGCGACCTCGGCGCCTCGATCCAGGGTCTCGAGTGGACCGTGAACGGCTACACCCTGTCCTTCGCGGTCCTGCTCGCCACTGGAGGCCGGCTGGGGGACATCTTCGGCCGTCGCCGGATGTTCCTCGGCGGGGTCATCCTCTTCACTATCGCCTCGGCGACCGCGGGCCTGGCGCCCGACACGACCTCCCTCGTCCTCAGCCGCGTGGTCCAGGGCGTCGGCGCCGCCTTCATGATGCCCGGCACCCTCTCGATCATCACCGATGCGTTCCCCGCCCACGAGCGCGGGAAGGCGATCGGCACCTGGGCCGGCGTCTCCGCCCTCGCCCTGGCGATCGGACCGGTCGTCGGCGGCTTCCTGGTCGAGCACGTCTCCTGGCGGGCGATCTTCTACATGAACCTTCCGGTGGGAGCCGGCGCGGTGTTCGCGGCCCTGTTCGCGGTCCGCGAGTCGCGCGACGAGACGGTCGGGCGCGACGTGGACCTGCCCGGCGTGGCCCTGCTGACCGCCGGCCTCACCGCGCTCGTCCTCGCCCTGGTCGAGGGCAACTCCTGGGGGTGGGGCTCAGCGGAGATCGTGGCGATGCTGGTCGGCTCGGTCGTCCTCCTCGCCGCCTTCGTCATGGTCGAGCTGCGGATCCACGCGCCGATGGTCGAGTTCTCGCTGTTCGCCAGCCGTAACTTCATCGGCGCCGTGACGGTCGCCTTCATCGTCTCCTTCGCGATGCTCGGGATGTTCTTCTTCCTGACGCTCTACATGCAGAACATCCTCGGGTTCACGCCGCTCGAGGCCGGTCTGCGCTTCCTGCCGACGACGCTCGTGATCATGGTCGTCGCGCCGCTCTCCGGCAGGCTCGCGGACCGGATCGGCCCCCGCTGGCCGATCACGATCGGCCTCAGCCTCGTCACCCTGGCCCTCGCCGACTTCACGACGATCGACCTGGGCACCACGTTCGCCGACCTGTGGGTGCCCTTCGTCCTGATGGGAATCGGAATCGCGATGACGATGTCCCCGATGTCGGCCGCGGCCATGAACGCCGTCGCCCCGGCCAAGGCCGGCATAGCGTCCGGGATCCTCTCGATGTTCCGGATGGTCGGCGGTACCTTCGGGGTCGCCGCCACCGGCGCCCTCTTCCAGGCCGAGGCGGGTGCCGACGCGTTGAGTCCGGCCGGGGTCGCGGGGCAGGCGGGGAGGGAGTCCTTCATCGGCGCCCTCGCCTCCTCGATGCGGCTCTCCGCCGCCGTGGCGCTCGCCGGCGCCGTCGTCGCGGCGACGCTGATCCGCGGCAGCCACCGCCTGGCGGCGAGCGCCGACGAGGACTCGATCGGGCTCGGCGCCGCCACTCCGGCCGGCGAGATGGCGGCGGCCCGAGCCGAGGGCTAGAACACGCCGATCCGCAGGTCCGGCCAGCCGGCGGGGCGTCCGACGTCGATCCGCCGCAGCGTCTCCACCCGGACCGCCCCAAGCGACGCGATCGTCGCCAGGTTCGATTCCTCGATCGGACCCGGCTCGGCCGGCCATGGCGTCAGCACGACCGCCGCGACGTCAAGGCCCGCGGCGCGAGCCGCCTCGAGCGTCAGCAGGGTGTGGTTGATCGTCCCCAGGCCCGGGGGGGCGGCGATGACCGCCGGCAGGCCGAGGTCGCGGGCGAGGTCGCGGACCAGGTAGCCGCCGGCCAGCGGGACGAGCAGGCCGCCGACCCCCTCGGCGATCAGAAACCGTCCCGCGCCCGCCGCCCGCGCGGCGGCCGCCACCCGGGCCGGCTCGATCGCCTCCCCGGCGAGGTCCGCGGCCAGGTGCGGGGACATCGGGGGCCCGTAGCGGTAGGGGGCGAGCTCTTCGTCCTCCTGTGCAGACCCCGCGGCGCGCCGCAGCACGCGGTGGTCCGGCTCGCCGGCCTCGTCGAGCCCGGTCACCGCCGGCTTGAAGACGCCCACCGCCTGGCCCGCGGCGGCGGCCGAGCGGGCGATCACCGCCGCGACGACCGTCTTGCCGACCTCGGTGCCGGTGCCGGTGACGAAGACGCCGCGCAAGCGGCCTATGCGGCCTCGGACAGCGGCGCCGGCTCGGCGGCGGCCGGGACCGGGGCGGCGACGCCGAGCTCGCGGGCGCAGTCGGCGAGGATTCCGGCCGCGCGCCGCAGCTCGGCCGGGCGGTGAGTCGCCATCGCGGTCAGCCGCAGCCGCGAAGCGCCTTCGGGGACGGTCGGCGGGCGGATGCCCTGGGCGAAGACCCCGCGCCGGAGCAGCGCCTCGCAGAGCTCCATCGTCTCGTGGGCGGAGCCCACCGCCACCGGGACGATCTGAGTCGTCGACGCGCCGACGTCCATCCCCTCGGCGCCCAGCGAGTCGCGCAGGGCCGAGGCGTTCGCCTGCAGCCGCTCGACCCGGTGCGGCTCCTCCTCGAGCAGCTCGAGAGCCGCTTCGGCCGCGGCCACCACGGGCGGCGGTGGCGCGGTCGAGAAGATGAACGGGCGCGAGGTGTTGAGCAGCAACTCGACGATCTCCCGGCTCGCAGCGGCATAGGCGCCGTAGCAGCCGAGCGCCTTGCCGAGGGTTCCGACGACGACGTCGACGTCCTCTTCGACCCCCGCCGCGGCCACCGCGCCGCGCCCGCGGGGGCCGACGGCGCCGGTCGCATGCGCTTCGTCGACCATCAAGCGGCAGTCGCGCCTGCGGGTCAGCTCGGCCAGCTCGGCGAGCGGCGCCACGTCCCCGTCCATCGAGAAGACACCGTCGGTGACGACGAGGGAGCCGCGTCCACGGGCCTGTCGCAGCCCCCAGTCCAGGTGCTCGAGATCGCAGTGGCGGTAGACGAAGACCTCGGCTCGCGACAGCCTGCATCCGTCGATGATGCTGGCGTGGTTGAGCTCGTCCGAGAAGACCACCTCGCCGCGGCGGGCGAGTGAGGCGATCACCCCCGTGTTGGCGAGGAACCCGGAGCCGTAGAGAAGCGCCGCCTCCTGGCCCTTGAATACGGCGAGCCGCTGCTCCAGGCGGCGGTGGGCCTGCATGTTCCCGGACACGAGCCGCGAAGCTCCCGCCCCCACGCCCCACCGCATCGCCGCCTCGGCCGCCGTCTCCCGGACGCGCGGATGATCGGCCAGCCCGAGGTAGTTGTTCGAGCAGAGGAGGAGGACCGGTCGTCCGTCGAGCACGACGCGCGGGCCCTGCGGGCCGCTGACGAGGCGCAGGCCGCGGGCGAGGCCGCTGTTGCGGAGGTCCTCGAGGCGGTCGGCGATGTCGGTCACGGGGCCGCCCGCCTGCGGCTCACGCCGCTTTCTCGCTGGGGTAGGGCGGCGGCTTCTTCGCCTTCCTGACGACCCGGAGCTGGGTCGACGGGTCCCAGAAGTTCGCCTCCCCCTGATTGTCGATCAGGTCGTCCATCGGCGTCGCCGGCGTCTCACCGTCGAGCCATCCCGAGCGGTTGTCCGGCCGCGGGTTGGCGCCGTTGTCGTCCTGCCGGGCCACGTTCAGCCCCTGTTCCTCGAACATCGTCCGGTCGTCCTCGGGCTCGGCGCCGAGCGTGGTCAGGAAGTTGCCCATCATCACCCCGTTCAGCCCGGCGCGCACCGCGAGCGGCTGGAGCTCGCCCAGGTTCTCGACCCGGCCGCCGCAGAGGCGGAAGAGGGCGCCGGGAATGATCAGCCGAAAGATCGCCACCCACTTGACGACGTCCCACGGGTCCATCAGGTCGCGGTCGCCGAACTTGGTCCCGGTTCTCGGGTTGAGCAGGTTGATCGGCACCGACGTCGGTTCCAGCTCGGCCAGCTCGAACGCCATCTCGACTCGCTGGCGCGGGCTCTCGCCCAGATTGAGGATGCCGCCGACGCAGGTCTCGAGGCCGGCCTCCTTGACCGCCTCGATCGTGCGGATCCGGCCGTCGTAGCGGACGGTCGTCGAGACCTCGGGGTAGTAGGAGCGCGAGGACTCAACGTTGTGGTGGACGCGCTGGATGCCCGCGTCCTTCAGCCGCTTCGCCCGGTCCGCCGACATGTGGCCGATCGAGGCGCAGCGCTTGAGGTTCGTGTTCTCGGCGACCAGCTTCGCGCCCGCGACGATCTTCTCGAAGTCGCGCTTCGACAGCCCCTGTCCCTGGGTGACCATGCAGAAACGGTGGGCGCCGGCTGCCTCGGCCGCTCGCGCGTGCTCGAGGATCTGGTCGGGCTCCATCATCGCGTGCATGGGCGTGTCCGCCTCGGCGTAGCGCGACTGGGCGCAGAAGCCGCAGTCCTCGGCGCAGCCTCCGGACTTGGCGTTGACGAGGGAGCACATGTCGGTGGAGTCGCCGAAGTTCTCGCGCCGCACCGCCCAGGCCCGCTCGACCAGGTCGCCGATCTGGTCATGATCGCTGAGCTCGCCGAGCGCGAGCGCCTCTTCGAAGCTGATCAGGGAGGACATGGGGCTGGCGAACTGCGGAGCCAGGCTATGCCGCGGCCCGGACGCGATCGGGCCGCGCGCCGCCCCTAAGATCGGCCCATGGCACGCGCCGGAACACGCCGCCCCGCCACCGCCCGCCGCCGCCGCGCCGCGCTATTCGCGCTGTGCGCCGTGGCCGGGGCGTCGTTCGCCGCCGGGGTCGCCATGGCGCTCGGCGGGGAGGATGCGAGGCGGGCGGCGGTGGACCGCCTCTCGATTCGCGAGCTGGCCGGGCAGCGGATCGTCATCGGCCTGAACGGCACCCGCGTCCCCGCCGGGGTCCGGCGGATGATCCGCGGCGGTGACGCGGCGGGTGTGATCCTCTTCGCCGACAACTTCCCGAGCCGGGGGCGGGGGCGGCGGCTGGTCGAGCAGCTCCGCTCGATCCCGCGGCCGGTCGCCCGCCGGGATCCGTTGCTGGTCATGACCGACCAGGAGGGCGGTCTCGTCAAGCGGATCGGCGGGGCGCCGAACGCGTCGGCCGAGGAGATGGGTGCGCGCGGCGCCGCCTACAGCCGCGAACAGGGGCGCCTGACGGCGGGCAACCTGCGCGAGGTCGGGGTCAACGTCGACCTGGCGCCCGTCCTCGACGTGGCTCGGCCGGGCGGCGAGATCGAGAACACCGATCGCGGCTTCGCCTCGACCGCCGACGGGGTCGCCGATACAGCGGTCCCGTTCGCGCGGGCGATGCAGCGCGGCGGGGTCGCCGCCACCGCCAAGCACTTCCCGGGCTTCGGCGCCGCCCGCGAGAACACCGACTTCGCGGTCGAGCGGATCCGGCTCTCGAAGCGCACACTGCGCCGGGTCGACGAAGTGCCCTTCGGCCGGTTCGCGGACGCCGGCGGCGACCTCGTCATGCTCAGCACGGCGATCTACCCCGCGTTCTCACCGAAGCCGGCGGCCTTCAGCCGCGACATCGCCACCGGCGAGCTGCGGGCCCGGCTGGGGTTCCGCGGCGTCTCGGTCACCGATGCCCTCGGCACCGTCGCCACCCGCGCCTTCGGCGGCCCGGCGAAGGCCGGCCTCGCGGCCGCGAAGTCGGGGGTCGACATGCTCCTGTTCAGCGACCATCGCCCGGCCGCCAGGGCCGGCCGGGCGCTGCGGCGCAGGCTGCGCTCCCGCGCGCTCGACCGGGCTCGATTCGAGAGGTCGGTGGCGCGGGTCCTCAGGCTCCGCCACCGCCTCGGCCCCGACCACGGCTAGCGGTCGTCGAACGGGTCGGCCGGCTCGGCCAGCGACTCCCAGAGGTAGATCGCCGCGAGGCTGCGGTCGGGCCGCCAGCGCTCCGACAGGGCGACCGCCTCGTCCGGCGTCGGCGGCTCCTCCATCCCATACTCGATCTGGATCGCCCGCCGCAGCCCCAGATCGCCGCCGGAGAAGACGTCGGGGCGGCGGAGGTGGAAGATCAGGAACATCTCGGCGCTCCAGCGGCCGAGGCCGCGGACGGCGACGATCTCCTCGATCACCTCCTCGTCCTCGAGCTCCTCGAACCGCTCGAGCTCGAGGTCGCCGTCGAGCACGTGGCGGGCGAGGTCGCGCAGGTACTCGACCTTGCGGCCCGAGAGGCCGGCGCCGCGCAGCGCCTCCTCGTCGGCCTCGAGGAGCTGCTCGGGGCTCGGGTCGGTGCCGCCGAACAGGTCGAGGACCCGGCCGTAGATCGTCCGTGCGGCCCTGGTCGAGAGTTGCTGGCCGACCACCGTCCGCAGCAGGGCCCCGTAGGCGTCGGCCGGGCCCTCGCCGCGCCGCCTGCCGCGGGTCTCGAGGCTGCGCCGGCCGAGCCGCTCGATCAGCCCGGCCATCACCGGGTCGGCGGCGGCGAGGCGTCGATCCGCCTTGGTCAGCCTCGCTGCCACCGCGGCTTGCGTTTCTCGGCGAAGGCCCGGATGCCCTCGCGCAGCTCCTCCCCGCGGAAGCAGGACTCGCGCAGCTCGATCAGGTGGCGCTCCTGGTCCTCGCTGAGGACGGGGTTCGAGTTCAGCGTCTCGATCGCCTCCTTGTTGCCCCGCATCGAGAGGGGGGCGTTGCCGGCGATCTCGGCGGCCAGCGCCAAACCCACCGCGGGCAGCTCCTCGTCGGCTACGACCTCGTGGACGAGGCCGATCCGCTCGGCCCCCTCGGCCGAGAGCGTCCGGCCGGTCAGGAACAGGTGCTTGGTCCACGGCGTCCCGATCGTGTCGATGAACTTGCGCAGCCCGGTGTGCCCGTAGATCAGGCCGAGCTTGGCGGGCGGCATACCGAGCTTCGCGCCCCCGGCGCAGACCCGGAGGTCGCAGGTGATCGCCAGCTCGAGCCCGCCGCCGAGGCAGTGCCCGTTGATCGCGGCGACGGTTGGCCAGGGGTGGCGGGCCAGCGCGTCGAGAGCCCTGTGGAAGGGGTGGGCGACCAGTGACTCGGCGTCCTGCTCGAAGCTGTCGTCGGGAATCGAGCCGATGTCGTACCCGGCCGAGAAGACCGGGGGCTCGGCGGTGACCAGGAGACAGCGGTGCCCGTCCTTCCGGTCGAGGCCCTCGAGGGCCTCGGCGACGCCGCCCAGGGTCTGGTGGTCGAGCGCGTTGCGGGTCGCGGGGTTGCTCAGCCGCAGACGGGTGACCGCCTCGGCGGGCTCGTCGAGGACGACCTTGCCGCCGGCGAGCTGCTCGCTCACTGGACGCGCCCCCGGCCCACTACTCGAGCACGACGAGAACGTCGCCCTCGCTGACCGACTGGCCCTCCTCGCAGCGGATCTCCTTGACGACGCCTTCGTCCTCGGCCTCGACCGGGATCTCCATCTTCATCGACTCGAGGATGACGACGGTGTCGCCGTCGGAGACCTGGTCCCCGACCGCGACCTCGACCTTCCAGACGTTGCCGGTGATGTGGGCTTCGATGTCGGCCATGGCGCGCCACAATAGCCGCGTTGAACGTCGCCACAGCCGACCCTGATCCGCCGGTCGTCCTGGTCGCGGCCCGCGACGAGGCGGATCGGATCGGGGACACCGTGCGGGCGCTGCGCGCCGCCTTTCCCGGCGCCCACCTCGTCGTCGCCGATGACGGCTCGGGCGACGGGACGAGTGAGATCGCGATGGCGGCCGGGGCCGAGGTCGTGCGCCGGGGGCGGCCCCACGGCAAAGGCGGGAACATGACCGCCGCCGCGCACAGCGTCCTCGACCGGGCGGGGGAGGAGCGGGAGCCCGTCTTCCTGCTCTGCGACGGTGACCTCGGCGCCTCCGCCGGCGCGCTGGCGCGGCTGGTCGCGGCGGTGGCCGCCGGCGAGTGCGACCTCGCGGTCGGCGCCTTCCGGCGACGTCGCGGCGGTGGCTTCGGGGTCGCCCTGGGGTTCGCCCGCTGGGCGATCAGGCGCCGAGCCGGCATCAGCCCGGTCGCCCCGATCTCCGGGCAGCGGGCGCTCACCTCGGCGGCGTTGCGGGCGGTCGTCCCGTTCGCCGCCGGCTACGGGATGGAGGTCGGGATGACGATCGACGCCGTGCGGGCCGGTTTCCGCCTGCGCGAGTACGAGCTCGACCTCGAGCACCGGGCCACGGGCCGCAGCCTCGGCGGGTTCTGGCATAGGTTTCGCCAGCTGCTGGATTCCGCGAGGGTGTACCTCGAGCGACGAGAGACGAGAGACGAGCGACGAGCGACGTGATCCTCGCGATCGACCAGGGGACCACCGGCACCACCTGCCTCGTCTTCGATTGCGAGGGCAGGATCGCGGGCCGCGGCTATTCGGAGTTCCGCCAGCACTTCCCGCGGCCGGGGTGGGTGGAGCACGACGCCGAGGAGATCTGGGGCGTGACCCGGCGGGTGGCCCTGCAGGCGATCACCGACGCCGGCATCCAGGGCTCGCAGCTCGACGGGATCGGGATCACGAACCAGCGCGAGACGGTCGTCGGCTGGGATCGCGACAGCGGCCGCCCGATCCACCATGCCCTGGTCTGGCAGGACCGCCGCACCGCCCGGCGCTGCGACGAGCTGCGCGAGGCGGGACACGAGGAGCTGATCCGCGAGCGGACCGGCCTCGTCCTCGACCCCTACTTCTCGGGCACCAAGATCGAATGGCTGATCGCCAACGCGGAGGGCGGGGCGGACGCCGTCTTCGGGACGATCGACGCCTGGCTCGTCCACAAATTGACCGGTCGCCTCGTCACCGACTACTCGAACGCGTCGCGGACGCTGCTTTTCGACATCCACCGGCTGGCCTGGGACGAGGAGCTCTGCGAGCTGCTGGGCGTGTCGCC
Source organism: Solirubrobacterales bacterium (assembly GCA_035264885.1). Classification (GTDB taxonomy): domain Bacteria; phylum Actinomycetota; class Thermoleophilia; order Solirubrobacterales; family 70-9; genus DATFPK01. The sequence continues at coordinate 7,983 of DATFPK010000094.1, read as the reverse complement.
GACCCAGCTCCCCGAGCCGGTCCCGTCCTCCCAGGTCTACGGCACGACCTCGGAGTTCGGCGGCGAGGTGCCGATCGCCGGGATCGCCGGTGACCAGCAGGCGGCGCTGTTCGGTCAGGCCTGCCACGAGCCCGGGACCGGCAAGAACACCTACGGCACCGGCAGCTTCGTCCTGCTCAACACCGGGGAGACGGCGACCGAGCCGCCGGCCGGGCTGCTCACGACCGTCGCCTGGGGCCTCGGCGAGAAGACCGACTACGCGCTCGAGGCGGCGATCTTCGTCACCGGCGCCGCCGTGCAGTGGCTCCGCGACGGCCTCGGGGTCATCCGCGAGGCGGCCGAGACCGAGGAGCTGGCGGGATCGCTGGAGGGCAACGACGGCGTCTACTTCGTCCCCGCCCTCACCGGACTCGGCTCACCCCACTGGGACCCCTACGCCCGCGGCACCATCGTCGGACTGACCCGCGGTAACGGGCGGGCCCACCTGGCCCGCGCCGCGCTCGAAGCCATCGCCTACCAGACCTGCGACGCGGTGGCGGCCCAGGAGGCGGCGGCGGGCGATCGGCTCGGGAGCCTCAAGGCCGACGGCGGCGCCGTCGCCAACCGCTGGCTGATGCAGTTCCAGGCCGACCTGCTCGGCGTTCCCGTGATCGTCCCCGAGATCGCGGAGACCACCGCGCTCGGCTCCGCGTACCTGGCCGGGATCGCCACCGGCGTCTGGACGCTCGAGGAGGTCGATGCGATGTGGCGCGAGGCGGACCGCTACGAGCCGGCGATGGGCGACGACGAGCGCGAGTCGCTGCTGGCCGACTGGCGCCGCGCGGTGGAGAGGTCGCGGGGCTGGGCGGAGTCCGGCTGAGGGCCAGTAACCCAACGCCTGAGACCGGGTAGGAAGCTAGTGGGCCGCACACCCGCGGCCCCAGCCAGCATGACCGAGATCAAGCCACAGGTCTACCGCGACGATCGCCCGGAGGAGTACTTCGCCCAGTTCCACGAGCGGGCGCGCCGCGATGAACAGGGAGGCTGGGTCTACAACCTCGTCCGGCTCATCCTGACCCTGCCGACCGTGCTCTTCTACCGGACCCGCGCGATCGGCACCGAGAACGTGCCGGAGTCCGGTCCGGTCGTGCTGGCCCCAAACCACTTCAGCCAAATGGATCACTTCTTCTGCGGCGTCTTCCTGCGCCGGAAGATCCGCTTCATGGGCAAATCCCAGCTCTTCGGCCCGCCCTTCCTGACCTACATCTTCACCCACGGCGGCGTCTTCCCGGTCCGCCGCGGCCACCGCGACGAGGAGGCCTTCAAGACCGTCCGAACGATCCTCGACAACGGCAACGTCCTCCTCGTGTACGCGGAGGGCGGACGCTCGCGCAGCCGCAACCTCGGGGAGCCGCGGCGCGGGATCGGGCGGATCGCCCTGGAGAGCGGCGTGCCGGTCGTGCCGGTCGCGATCCACGGCTCGGCCGGGGTGCGCGGGTGGCGCCGTCTGCGGTTCCCGAAGGTGACCGTGCAGTTCGGCGACCCGGTCGCGTTCCCGGCCGAGGCCCACCCGTCGCTCGAGCGCCAGCACGAGGTGGCGAGGCAGATCTTCGACCGCGTCCGCCTGATGTACACCCGGCTCGAGGAGCAGGGCCGCCGGGGGGTCATCCGCGCCCTGCGCGAGGGAATCACGGCGCCGGACCCCGCCGAGCCGACGCCGGGTTCACCGCACTGAGCCGAGGGTAGAAGCCCCGCGTGAAGTGGAGGCGGACCAAGAGCCGCGACGTGATCGACGTCCGCGGCGCGCGGGGCGGCGGCGGGGGCTCGGGCGGTGGGATGGCCCTGCCGGGGGGGATGGGCCGGATCGGCGGCGGCGCCGGCCTGATCGTCGTCCTCGTGGTGGTCGGGCTACAGCTGCTCGGCGGCGGCGGCGGCTCGGGCTTCGACATCGGCCAGGTCCTCTCGCCCGGAGTGCAGGCGCCCGGTGCATCGAACCCCCAGCCGATCCCGCCCTCCGAGGACCCCCAGCGCGACCTCAAGGACTTCTCCGTCTACGTGTTCGAGGACACCCAGGACTTCTGGCGGACCGCGCTCTCCTCCGAGGGCACCGGCTACGAGGGCGCCGAGCTAGTCCTCTACTCGGGCGCGGTCTCCACCGAGGGCTGCGGCGGCGCGACCTCGGCGGTCGGCCCCTTCTACTGCCCGCCCGACGGGCGCGTCTACCTCGACCTCTCCTTCTACGAGGACATGCGTCGCCAGCTCGGCGCCTCGGGGGACTTCGCCTGGGCCTACGTCATCGCCCATGAGATGGGCCATCACGTCCAGCGCGAGCTCGGCACGAGCGACGAGGTCCACCGCGAGGAGCAGACTGACCCAGAGGAGGCGAACGAGCTCTCGGTCCGGCTCGAGCTCCAGGCCGACTGCTACGCGGGCTTCTGGGGGAGCAGCGTCTTCGAGGCCGGCGACCTGGAGAAGGGCGATCTGCAGGAGGCCTTCACCGCCTCCGAGGCGGTCGGCGACGACCGCCTCCAAAAGCAGGGGGGCGGCAGCGTCGACCCCGACAGCTTCACCCACGGCACCTCCGAGCAGCGCCGCCGCTGGTTCACCCGCGGCTACAAGTCGGCCGAGGCGGGGGCCTGCGACACGTTTACGGCGGACGCGCTCTAGGCGCTACTCGTGGCGCGGCGCCAGCTGCGCGTAGAAGTCGGGGTCGTGCCCCGGCGTGACGATCGCCTGCGGGTACTCGCGCATGAACAGCTTCAGCTCCTGGAGGGAGCGGCGGTACTGGTGCCCGTCGACCGGCCGTGGAGGGGGTGGGCCGCCCTCGAGCTGACGGTAGGTGTAGACGGCGTCGCCGCCGATCAGGAAGTCGTGCTGGGAGAGGCGGGCGATCACGCTGAGGTGTCCGGCGCTGTGACCGGGCGTGTAGGCGAGCCGGATCGAGCCGTCGCCGAAGAGGTCGAAGGTCCGGCCGAAGGTCGCGTACGAGCTGATCCCGCCGCGGGTGAAGTCGACCGTGCGGTAGTCGAACGCGTAGTCGTAGTGGGCGGGGCGGTAGCCGCGCAGACCGGGCCGCCGGTCGGTCGTCGCCGCCTCCCACTCCGCGTCGCTGACGACGAAGGTCGACTGGGGGAACTCGGAGATCCCCGACGCGTGGTCGTAGTGGAGGTGGGTCATCACCACGACCGGCACCTGCGCGGGCTGGATGCCCCGGGCGCGCAGCTGGGAGGGGACGTCCTCGCCGTGCTCCAACTCCGGCTTCCCGAACCGGGCGCCGGCGGAGCCGAAGTTCTGCTTCGGGTCGGCGGCGACCGACGGGTGCAGTCCGGTGTCGACCAGGATCGCGCCGGCGCTTGGGTGGTGGATCAGGAAGGCAGGCGCCGGGACCCGGACGGCGCCGCTGCCGTTCACGAGGGCCCAGAAGAGCCGCAGGTCGAGGAACCGTCCGCCCGGGCTCTCCATCATCGCCAGCGGCCACATGACGTGGCCGGCGATCAGCGGCTCCACGGCGACGGTCGCGCCCGGCGTCCCTCCGGCGAGCGGCTCGTGCAGCGGTTTCGCTTCGGCGTGGACGCCCATCGGTCGAGGACAGTAGCGGCGCCCGGACCGCCTATAGGCTTGCCGCCGCGTGGGTGAAAGCTCTCATTCGCGGGTCTTCGTCCCCGGGTTGCTCGAGCGGATGGTCTGCGTGGTGTCCGGGGCGGGGTCGGGGCTGGGCAGGGCGACGGCGCTGGAGCTGGCGCGTCTCGGGGCGACCGTGGTCGGCTGCGGACGGCGGGCCGAGCCGCTCGAGGAGACGGCGTCGCTGAGCGACCGGCTCGATGGGTCGTTCGAGCACGCGAGCCTCGACATCCGCGACGAGGAGGCCGTTGACGCGTTCGTCGGCGACGCGGTCGAGCGTCATGGGCGGCTCGACGTCCTGGTCAACAACGCCGGCGGTCAGTTCCTCAGCCCGGCGGAGGCGATCACGCCGAAGGGCTTCCGCACGGTGATCGACCTCAACGTCCAGGGGACCTGGCTGATGACGCACGCCGCTGCGACCAAGGCGTTCATCCCGCAGCGCGAGGGGAAGGTGTTGAGCGTCACCCTCTCCCCGCACAACGGGATGCCGGGCATGGTCCATTCGGGGGCGGCGCGGGCGGCGGTCGAGAACATGATGCGGACGCTCTCCGTCGAGTGGGCCCGCTTCAACATCCGTCTCTGCGCCCTCGCGGCCGGCCAGTTCGACACCGAGACCCTGCGGACGAAATATCCGCAGGCGGTTGTCGACAACGTCGCCGGCACGATCCCGCTGGGCCGAATGGGGACCGAGGAGGAGTGGGCCTGGCTGGTCGCGTTCCTCGCCTCCCCGGCCGGTGACTTCTTCTCCGGCACCGTGATCACCGTCGACGGCGCCCGCGACAACTGGTTCGGCCCCTGGCCCCCCGGCGAGACGGGCGAGCCGCTGGCGGAGGAGCGCCGCCGAAAAGACGACCATTGACCGGCGCGTGGCGCCTGGCGCCTGGGACCGGCGACCGGCGCCTGGCGACCGGCGCCTACGTGTACATCCCCCCGAACTGGCCGCCGGTGACGTTGATGACCTGCCCGTGCACGTAGTTCGCATGCTCTGAGGCCAGGAACAGAACCGGGCCGGCGGCCTCGCCGGGGCTCGCCGGTCGGCCGAGCGGGATGATCGCGCTGGCCATCGCGCGCATCTGCTCGGGGATGCCGAGCCCGATCTTCTCGCCGCCGGGGGCGGTCATCTCGCCGCCGTCCTCCTTGGAGGCGGTGAGGCGGGTCTCGACGAAGCCGAAGGCGACCGCGTTGACGTTGATCTTGAACTGCCCCCACTCCTTCGCCACCGTCTTGGTCAGCCCGACGACGCCCGCCTTGGCGGCCGAGTAGTTGGCCTGGCCGGCGTTGCCCATCGTCCCCGAGACCGAGGAGACGTTGATCAGCTTGCGGAAGACCTCGCGGCCCTCGTCCCGCTCGGACTTGGCGGCCTCGCGCCAGTGCGGCGCCAGCGCCCGGGTGACCCGGAAGGGGACGATCGTGTGGATGTCCAGCATCGCCTGGAATTGATCGTCGGACATCCGATGGATGACCGCGTCCCACGTGTAGCCGGCGTTGTTGACGACGATGTCCACCGCGCCGAAGGCATCGAGAGCCGCCGACACCAGGGCGTCGGCGGCTCCCTCCTGGGTCAGGTCGCCGGCGTGGACGGCGGTCTCACCGTCGATCTCGCCGGCCGCCTCATCGGCGACGTTGCCGTCGAGGTCGTTGATCAGGACCTTGGCCCCCTCGCCGGCGAACAACTCGGCCGTCGCGCGCCCGATCCCGCGCGCCGATCCCGTGACGATCGCCGCCTTGCCATCCAAAAGCCCCATCTGCTCGCGCTCTCCTTCGGTCGATTGAAGGGCGCGAACGCTACCGGGACTCAGCGCCTGCCGGACAGCCGCAGCAGGTAGTCGCCGTTGTCGGAGCGGACGCCGATCGGGCCGTTGAGCCCGGCGGTGAGGGCGGCCGAGATCCTCAGCTTCCGCAGGAGCTCGCCGTCGGTGAGGATGGTCAGGACCAGGGCACGGTTCGGGCTGCGGCGGGTGTCGGCCTCGAGCCGGTGCGGCCCGTGGTCGGCGGTGCCGTCGCCCGGTCCGAGCGGGATCGTGGCGATCGTGGTGTAGCCGCGGTTCCCGCATTCGGCCGAGGTCGTCTGGCCCGGGTTGCGCTTCACCTGGACCTGGATCGCGTCGTCGGGGTAGGCGTGCCACATGACGTAGACGAGGTTGCAGGGGTCCGGAGCGCGCAGCTTCAAGCCGATCTGGCGACGGATCAGCCCCGAGCCGAGCGGCTCGGTGGTGGTGCTCTCCCCGAGGTAGCGGAACCAGAGCCGGGCGTCGCGGGCGTGGCGGCCGCCGTCGAGGGCCTCGGCTCGCATGCCTGGGTCGCGGGTGCGGAGCAGCGCCTTCGGCCCGGCCGGCGTCAGGTTCCCCTCAGTGATCTCAAGCCCGCTCTTTGGGACCAGCTTCCAGGGCGGTGTCGCGCCCGCAGCCACGGAGGCGGAGGCGGCGAGGGCGGCCACGGCCAGCACGACGAGAACGCGCGGTGAGGCGATGGTGCTGCGGATCGATCTGGCGGTCATCTCGGGCTCCTTGGTAGGGGAAGTTCCGGAGCCATCGTCGGGCAGGTCGGCGCCGGTCAACAGGCACCCAAGGTGTGATCTTCGCCCCACCTCCCGGCTTTGTCCAGGAGGCGTTATGCGCCGGGCGCTTGGTACTGGACCTGGCCGGCCTTTCGCAGCGCATCCATGGTTTCGTCGACGGTCAGGAGGACCGTCGTCTCGAGCGAGCTGAGCGCACCGCCGCCGGCGATCGCCAGAGCGACCGCGGCCATCGACACGTTGTCAGGGGCCTCCCACAGGGTGTAGCCGTCGTATGAGCCGAATGCGTACCAGAACCCATGGAGCTTGCCGCCGACCGACTCGATGTACGACTGGGCGGCCTCTCTGCGGTCCTCGGGGTTGCCGACCAGCTGCTTCCAAGTCTCCGGCGTGTAGCTGAATCTCGATAGATAGAGCGGCACCGTCCCTCCTCTGTTCTCCGGCCGGATCGCCGTTGCCGTCGCAGTATGACCCGGCCAGGACCGCAGAGCCGCAGCCCTACAACCCCATCTGCTTGCCGAGGATCTCCTTCATGACCTCGTCGGTGCCGCCGCCGATCGGCCCGAGGCGCGCGTCGCGGAGGGCGCGCTCGATCCCGTATTCGCGCATGTAGCCGTAGCCGCCGTGGATCTGGAGGGCGTCGTCGGCGATCTCGACGAGGCCGCGCTGGGTGAAGAGCTTGGCCATCGTCACCTGCTTGATCACGTCGCTCTGGCTGATCCCCGACCCCGTCCCGTCCTGGATGGACTGGAAGAGCCGCAGGGCGTCGTAGGTCAGCGCCCGCGCCACCTCCGCCTTCGTCCCCATCGCCGCGATCTTGTGGCGGATCGCCTGGAACCTGCCGATCGGCCGGCCGAACGCGTCGCGCTCCTGTGCGTACTCGATCGACCTGGCCACCAGCCGCTGCATCGCACCGACTGCGCCGATCGCCATCAGCAGCCGCTCCCAGGCGAAGTTGGCCATGATCAGATAGAAGCCGCCGTTCTCCTCGCCCAGCAGGTTCTCGTCCGGGACCTCGACATCGGTGAACGACAGCTCGCCCGTGTCGGAGGCGTGCCAGCCCATCTTCTCGAGCTTGCGCGACACCTGATACCCGGGCATGTCGCTCTCCAGCACCAGGAACGACAGGCCGTGGTGCCCGCCCTCCTCCGTCGTCTTGCAGGCGCAGACGAGGAAGTCAGCGCGAACGCCGTTGGTGATGAACGTCTTCGCGCCGTTGACGACGTAGCCGCCGTCGACGGGCCGGGCGTGGGTGCGGATCGAGGCGACGTCCGACCCGGCGCCGGGCTCGGTGATCCCGAGCGCGCCGATCTTCTCGCCCCGGATGCCCGGGACGACCCAGCGCTGCCGCTGCTCCTCGCTACCGAACCCGAAGACCGGCGGCATGGCGATCGACGTGTGGGCGTTGAGGCCGGCGCTGACCCCGCCCGAGTCGCCGCAGCGCGCCAGCTCCTCGACCCAGACCGCGTCGTGGAGGTGGGTGCCGCCCTGACCGCCGTACTCCTCGGGGAACTTGAGGCCCAGGAAGCCGAGCTCGCCGCAGCGCCGGTACAGGTCGCGAGGGAACTCGCGCGCGTCCTCCCACTCGTCGACGTGGGGCGCGATCTCGCGTTCGATGAACCGCCGGGCGCTTTCCCGCAGCTCCTCGTGCTCCTCGCCGAACGGCGGCAGCGCGGCCCGGGAGCCGCTGTCCTTGACGACGGTCACCCGCCGCCGAGCATCGTGTGGCCGCGGCCCTCGTGATCGAAGCCGAGCAGGTCGCCCTGGGGGTTCTTGCGGTCGCCGTGGTGATATGCCCGGACCTCGCTGATCAGGCCGTCGCGGAAGCGGAACCACTCCGTCCCCCGGTTCAGCCGCTGCTCGCCCGA
>DATFPK010000093.1:0-12040 GCA_035264885.1 Solirubrobacterales bacterium | reverse complement strand
GGCCCCGAGCCACTCGGCGAGGATCGAGATCAGCTCCCGCTGGCCGTGGCCGATTCGGCCATCCACGCGGTGGCTCGCGTCCATCACGACCGCAGCGTCGAAGTAGGTCAGCGCGACTTCGGCGTCACCGCGGTCAAATGCCTCGTACAGCTGACGAACGATCTCCACGTTCTCCTGCGACATCGTTCTCCGCAGTATCTCGCTGCTGGCAACGGGGATGACAGAGACGGGAGTAACGCGGGGACTCGGAGGGCTCTCTCCCCAGCATCGTTGCCGGGCCCCGCACCGAACACCCTACCGGCGAAAGCTGTGCTGCCGGGAGCGAACGCCTGTGAGGCGTGCGGCTCCTCAGCGAGTGACTTCAACAGCAGTCGCCCGGGCATCCCTCAGGTGTACGAAGGATCGGTCTCCGAGTTTCGCTCGGTGTAGCCAAAAGAGACGCCCCGCCGAAGCGGGGCGCTCTGGGGTACTACAGGGAGGAGAGATATGTATCTCTATGTATGTGATCTGTGGGTGGTAGTCGGGCCCTTCATGCGCCGCGGACGCTGTACCGGGTTGAAGCGGCCAGCGCCAGATGGGCGGCGCCGAACCCGACCATGAAGGCTGTAGCGATCTCCTCGCCGGAGGCGATCCCGACGACCAGGCCGATGCCGACCGTGAGCGTGGCAAGCGCGTAGTCGAGCGAGGCGTGGGTGCGAAGCGGGATCGAGCGCTCGTCGGCCGCGGTCGACACCGCGATGCCCACCAGCAGGGCGCCGAGGGCGAAGCAGGCAAGTCCGGCCGATCCCCCGAAGCCGAGCAGGAAGGGGGCGGCCATGAGCAGCGGCGCTGCGAGCACCTCGATCGCCGAGTGGGCCGTCAGGGGTATTCCGCGGGAAATCATTGCCCTCCGAGGCTACGAACATACGTGCGGTTCTTGTGTGATCGCCCTCACATATGACGGCTGTCACATGCGGCCCGGTACCGTTGCGCGGTGGCCCGGCAGAGGATCGACGCCCTGCTCGCCGAGCGGGGGCTCTTCCCGTCGCGGACGGCGGCCGCGGCGTCGGTGAGGGCGGGCGACGTGAGGCTGGGAGCGGACGGCCCCACGGCCCTGAAGCCGAGCCAGCTCGTCCCGCCCGACGCCGACCTGGTCCTCCGCGAGCGCCCTCGATTCGTCTCGCGCGGCGGGATCAAGCTGGCAAATGCCCTGGCGCGCTTGGGGATCGAGGTGGGGGGGAGGCTCTGCCTCGACGTCGGTGCCTCGACCGGCGGCTTCACCGACTGCCTGCTCCAGGCCGGCGCCGAACGGGTCGCGGCGCTCGACGTCGCCTACGGACAGCTCGACGCGAGGTTGCGGGACGACCCGCGGGTCGTCGTGATCGAGCGCCGGAACGCCCGCGAGCTGACGCCGGGCGACCTGCCGTTCGCACCGGGCCTCGCCGTCATCGACGTCTCCTTCATCTCGCTCGCCAAGGTCCTGCCTGCGGTCGCCTCGACGCTGGCGCCGGCAGGAGAAGTGCTGGCGATGGTCAAACCCCAGTTCGAGGTGGGCAAGGGACGAGTCGGAAAGGGCGGGGTCGTCCGATCGGCCGAAGAGCGCCGGGGAGCCGTCCTGGCGGCGGCTCGCGCGGCGGAGGGCGCAGGGCTCCCCATCCGCGACTTCGCTCCCTCCGGCCTGCCGGGGCCCAAGGGCAACGTCGAGACCTTCGTCTGGTGCGGGGGGAGGGGCCCCGGGGTGGCCGACCTCGAGGACGCTCTGGCGGGAGTAGAGGTATGAGCGGCTCGAAGACGGCGGTCCTCGTCTCCCACTCGCACCCGCCGCAGGCGTCGGAGGCGGTCGGGCGGGCCGCATCGCTCGCCCTCGAGGCGGGGTGGCGGCTGGTCGCGAGCCCCCAGGAGCGGGCGAAGCACGGGTCGGCGGGGGAGGCGATCGAGGTCGTCGACGCTCCCCCGGCGGACGCCGAGCTCTGCCTCGTCTTCGGCGGCGACGGATCGATCCTCTTCGCCCTGCGTCTGTTCGCCGGGCGGCGAGTGCCCGTCTTCGGCGTCAACTACGGGACCGTCGGCTTCCTCGCCGCAGTCGAGTCCCAAGACGAGGAGGACGGCCTGCGGCGAGCGCTGGCCGGCGACATCGAGGCGCTCAGCCTGCCCGGGATCGAGGTCACGACGCCGCACGGCCCGCGGCTCGGGTTCAACGACATCAGCTTCACCCGGGAGCCCCACGGGCGCGTGGCCGAGCTCACCTACGGAATCGCCGGCGAGGAAGTGGGCCACGTCCGCTGCGACGGCCTCGTCGTCGCCACGCCGACGGGGTCGACGGGCTACAACCTGGCCAACAACGGGCCGATCCTGGCCTGGGGGGTCAAGGGCTACGTGGTGAGCTACATCGCGCCGCACACGCTCACCGCGCGGGCCCTGGTGGTCGCCCCGATCGACGTCCTCGCGGTGGGCAACGTCGGCGGCCGCGACCCCGTCGACATCGCGGTCGACGGCGAGCCGGTCGGGCAGCTCGAGCCCGGCGCCGAGGTGGAGATCAGCTTCCGCGGCGACATGGGCACGCTCGCGCAGCTTCCGGGCACGAGCTTCTATCACCGGATCCGCGAGAAGTTCGGACACCTGGCGGTCTGATGGAGCGCAAGTGGTGGACCCTCGTCCTGATCTCGGTCGCGACGTTCATGCTCTTGCTGGACATCACGATCGTCAACGTCGCGCTGCCCGAGATCGAGCGCGACCTCGGGGCGAGCCTTTCCAGCCTCCAGTGGGTCGTCGACGCCTACGCGCTGACCCTGGCCGCGTTCCTGCTGACCGCGGGATCGCTCGGTGACCGCCTGGGCCGCCGGCGTGTCTTCTCCGCCGGGTTCGGGGTCTTCACCCTCGCCTCACTGCTCTGCGGGTTCGCCGGGGACCCGACCCTCCTCAACTTCGCCCGCGCCCTCCAGGGGGTTGGCGGCGCGGCGATGTTCGCGACGGCGCTGGCGCTGATCGGGCAGGAGTTCCACGGGCGCGACCGAGCCACGGCGTTCGGGGTGTGGGGCGCGACCGTCGGCGGGGCGGTTGCGATTGGACCGCTCGTCGGCGGCGTGCTGACCGAGCGCCTCGGCTGGGAGTGGATCTTCTTCGTCAACGTGCCGATCGGGCTGGTCGCGATCGTCCTGACCGAGCGGCGCCTGGTCAACGTCGCCGCGCAGGATGCCCAGCCGGTCGACGTGCCCGGCCTCCTCGCCTTCTCGTCCTCGCTCTTCCTCTTCGTCTTCGGCCTGATCCGCGCCAATCCCGAGGGCTGGGACAGCCCGCTGATCGTCGCCTGCCTCGCCGGGGCCGCCCTCCTGATGACGGCCTTCGTCGTGATCGAGCGCCGGAGCCCCCACCCGATGCTGGACCTCTCGCTGTTCCGAAAGCAGGCTTTCGACGGGGTCTCGGCCGCCGCGTTCTGCCTCTCGGCCGGGATGTTCGCGTTGTTCCTCTACATCACGATCTACATCCAGGGGGTCCTCGGCTACTCGGCGCTCGAGGCCGGGCTCCGCTTCCTGCCCCTGACGGTGCTCTCGTTCCTGGTGGCGCCGATCTCGGGCAATCTCTCGGCCCGGGTCCCGATCCGCGTTCTCGTCGGCTCCGGGCTGGCGCTGACCGGGGTCGGCCTCCTTCTGATGCGCGGAGTCGAGCCCGACTCCGAGTGGACGACCCTGCTGCCCGGCTTCCTCGTGGCCGGGGCCGGAATCGGTCTCGCCAACCCCGGCATCGGCCAGGCGGCGATCGCCGTCGTCCCGGCCGCGCGCGCCGGGATGGGCTCAGGGATCAACACGACCTTCCGCCAGGTCGGGATCGCGACCGGCGTGGCGGCCCTGGGCGCCGTCTTCCAGACACGGCTCGAATCGAAGCTCGACGAGCTCCTCCCGGGAGCCCCGGCTGGTCTCGGCGAGGTGGCCGCCTCCGGCGGCAGCGAAGCGGCAGCGAGGGTGGCCCCGGCTGCCCAGCAGGCTCGGGTGGGTGCGGCGGCCACGGAGGCCTTCACGGCAGCCTTCAACGAGATCGTCCTGATCGGCGCCGTCATCGCCCTCGTAGGCTCGGTGGCCTCGTTCGCGCTGATCCGCGGCCGCGATTTCGTGCCGCAGGGCGCGCCGCCGGAGTGATTCCGGGGGCGAGTCCGTCGCCCCCCGTTGCTAGACAGGATGCGTGCTCCGCGAGCTGCGCATCGAGAACCTGCTGCTGATCGAGCGGGCGGAGCTGCGGCTCGAGGAGGGCCTCAACGCGATCACCGGTGAGACCGGCGCCGGCAAGACCGTCCTCGCCCACTCGCTGGACCTGCTGATGGGCGGCCGGGCCCGGGCCCATATCGTCCGTCCGGGGGCCGAGGAGGCCTGGGTCGAGGGGATATTCGACCTCCCGGAGGGCCTCCTCGACGACCCCGAGCTGGGCGACGTCGCGGAGCGGTTTCCGGCCGGATCGACCGAGATCGTCCTCGGTCGCCGGGTCGGCGCCTCGGGCCGCACCGGCGCGTTCATCACCGGCCGCTCCGCGTCGGCCGCCGACCTGAGGTTGCTCGGCTCGCGGCTCCTCGCCTTCTACGGTCAGCACGAGCACCGCAAGCTGACGATCGGCTCGGCCCAGCTCCGGATCCTCGACGGCTTCGCCGGCCCCGACCACCTGCAGACGCTGCGCGCATACCGGGAGTCGCACCGGCGGGTCGGCTCGATCGAGGCGGAGCTCGACGAGGTCCGGCAGCGCGACGGCGCCCGTGAGCGCGATCTCGACCTCCTGCGCTGGGAGCTAGGCGAGATCGAGGCGGCTGCGCCCGAGCCCGGCGAGGAGGCCGGGCTGTCGGCCGAGCGCGACCGGCTCCGCAACGTCGAGCGGCTGCGTCTCGCGGGCGCCGCCGGCGCCGCCGCGGTGAGCGGAGCCGACGACGGTTCAGGTGGCGCGGCGACCGCCCTTGCCGCGGCCGCGGCGGCGCTGGGCACGGAGCGGGGCGTCGACCCTCAGCTCGACGCCCTCGCCGAGCGGCTCCAGGCTTTGGCGCTCGAGCTGGAGGACGCCGGGGGCGAGCTGCGCTCCTACCTCGAAACCCTGGACGCCGATCCGGCCCGGCTGGCCGCGGTCGAGGAGCGGCTCGGGGTCCTCGACCGGTTGATGCGCAAGCACGGCGGCACGGTCGAGGCCGTGCTCGAGCACGCCGGGCACTGCCGCAGCGAGATCACCCGCCTCGAGAACGCGGAGGAGCGCAGCGCCGAGCTCGAGGCAGAGCTGACGGCGGCCGCCGAGGAGCGGCGACGCCTCGCCGACCGGCTGACCCGCGGCAGGGCTTCGGCCGCTTCGGAGCTCGAGGACCGGATCGCCGAGGAGCTCGATCGCCTGGCGATGCCGGAGGCGCGGCTCGAGGTCGGCTTCGAGGCTCACCCCAACGCCTATGGGCCCACCGGCGCCGAGACGGTCGAGATGCGACTCGCGCCAAACCCGGGCATCGACCCCGCGCCGCTGCGCGAGGCGGCATCCGGCGGCGAGCTGTCGCGAGTGATGCTCGCCCTGACCGGCTTGAGCGGCGGCGCCGGCACGGCCACCCTGGTCTTCGACGAGATCGACGCCGGGATCGGCGGCAACACGGCGCGGGTCGTCGGCGAGCGCCTGCGGGCCCTGGCCGCGGCCGGGCAGGTCGTCTGCATCACCCACCTGCCGCAGGTCGCCTCGCTGGCCGAGGCGAACTTCCGAATCGAGAAGCGCCTCGCCGACGGCGAGGCGCGGGCTCGGGTCGAGCGGATCGACGGCGAGGAGCTGGTCGCCGAGATCACCCGGATGCTGGGTGGCGACCGCGGCGACGAGGCGGCCAGCCGCCACGCGCGCGAGCTGCTCACTGCTGCGTAGATCCGCCTAATCTGACCCCGGTGGCCACCGCAAGCCGCAGTCGCCTCGGGTCTCTTTTGCAGCGCCGGAACGGCGCGCCCGCGGACGAGGCGCTCGCCGGGACCGCCAGGCTCGGCCGCAAGACGAAGAAGCTCGTCAAGCGCCTGCGCCCTGGTGACGTCGCCGTCATCGACCACACCAACATCGACCGGATCGCCGCGGAGGAGCTGATCGCGACCGGCGTCCGGGTCGTCCTCAACGCCTCGGAGTCCTCGGACGGCCGCTACCCGAACGCGGGGCCACTCGTCCTGGCTCGCGCGGGGATTCGCCTGATCGACGCCCCCGGGGCGGGGCTGTTCGACCTCCTCGGCGACGGCGACGAGGTGACGGTCGAAGGCGGCACCGTGGTCTCCGGCGGCCGCGAGATCGTCACCGGCCGGGTGCTGCGCGCCCACGAGCTCGCCCAGCAGCTCGAGCGCCAGCGCGAGCGGGTCGACGAGGCACTCGCCGCCTTCGCCGAGAACACGATGTCCCACCTGCGCCAGGAGGGGGACCTCCTGGTCGGGCGGATCGAGTTCCCCCCGACCCGGACGGCGTTCCGCGATCGCCACGTCCTGATCGTCGTCCGCGGCACGACGCACCGCCGGGACCTCCAGGCGCTGCGAGCCTACATCCGCGACGTCCGCCCGCTGCTGGTCGGGGTCGACGGCGGGGCCGACGCGATCATCGAGGCGGGGCATATGCCCGATGTGATCCTCGGCGACATGGACTCGGCCAGCGACGAAGCGCTGCGCAGTGGCGCCGAGCTGATCGTCCACGCCTATCCCGATGGTCGCGCGCCGGGCCGCGACCGCCTCGTCGACCTCGGACTCGAGCACACCGTGGCGCCCACCGCCGGAACCAGCCAGGACGTCGCGATGCTGATCGCCTACGAGAAGGGCGCGTCGCTGATCGTCAGCGTCGGCGCCCACTTCAACCTGATCGAGTTCCTGGACAAGAACCGGGCCGGGATGTCCTCGACCTTCCTGACCCGCTTGCGGATCGGCGAGACGCTGGTCGACGCCAAGGGCGTGAGCCGCCTCTACAACCCGGGCATGGGCGCGGGGCACCTCTCGCTCTTCCTCGGCGCCTTCCTCGTCCTGCTCGTGATCGTCGTCGTCACCTCGCCGGCGCTCGATGACCTGCTCGAGCTCTTCTGGCTCAAGTTCAGGGTCTGGCTCGGCGTCGACTAGGCGCGGCTACGGGAACAGCCGCTCGAGCAGCACCGCCAGCCCGTAGAGCTTGCGGGGGCGGCGCGGTCCCGGTCGCATCCACTGCGGCTTCGGCCGGCCGAGCAGCGTCGCGGCGAAGAAGTCTGGGGCGGCGCGGTCGAGCCAGCGCTGCTGGGGCCGAGGCTTGAGCCGCTCGCTGCGCCGGCAGTGGCCGGCGCGGGCGAACGTGCCGTCGTCCCGCCCGAGCTTCACGAGGGTCTGGTTGAACCAGTTGTGGTTGGCGCCCTCGAGACGGATCAGGAAGGCCGGGCGGTCGCGGTCGCTGCGCGACGCGCGCTCGAAGTAGCGGCGGCCCTGCCCGGGGACGTCGCCGTCGCAGCGCGCGAGGACGATCGCTGTCGTCAGGTCGGGCAGAGGGACGCCCTCCTCGACCGGCGCGAGCAGGAACAGCGAGTCGATCTGTCTGTCCCGTCGAGCGAAGCGCACGGCGTTGTGGCCGCTCCGCGAATGGCCGAGCAGGCCTACCCGACGGAGGTCGATCCTGTCCCTGAGGTCGATTCCGAACGCGTGCCCGCCCGAGTCCGTCGCGACCCCGAGCTTGGAGATGGTTCGGCGGACGATGCGAGGCCAGCGCCGTTCGTCGCGGGGCTCGCCCCAGCCGATCGTGTAGGCGCCGTTCACGTCTGGGGCCACCGCGACCAGCCCGCGCTCCGCCAGCGCCCGGACTACGTGGCGCATACCGAGGTCGTTGCGCTGCTCGCGCCGGAAGCAGGGCCACCTGACGCTGTCCCCCGGCGCGGGGGGACAGTTGTCACCGTGGCGGCCGTGGACGACGATGACCAGCGGGCGCTCCCCGTCGCCGTTGGGCACCCCGATGGCTCCCCAGAGCCGGATCGGCACGGGACCCTTCGGGCCGGGATCGGGGATCGTCGTGCGCCCGAGGTCGTAGCCCCGGACCGTGGCGGCGCCGGCGGCCGACGGGACGAGGAGCGCCAAAAGCAGGGCGCCCAGCGCCAGCCGGCGGCTCATCCGCCGAGGACCCGCGCGATCGACAACCCCGGCTCCGAGTCGCCCACGACGACGATCCTGCCATCCGGCAGGGTGGCGACGCGCTCGGCGAAGTCCGCGCCGTCCGGGCCGGAGAGGCCCTCGAACCCGATCGCGACACGGCCGTCGCCGGAGAACGAATCATCGGCGGCGCCCTGCGGGGTCAGCCGGACGAGGCCGAAGTCGGGCGTGGCCGAGGCGCCGGAGACCTGGGTCGCACCGGCGACGAGGATCCTGCCATCGTCGTCGATCGCCACGGCGGCGCCGGTGTCGTGCACGACGTCCGCACCAACGTGTCCGAGAAAGGCACCGACGTCGCCGAAGGCGTAGTCGAGGTCCCCGCGCCGGGTGAGGCGGAAGACCGCGAGCCGGCGGAAGCGCTCGCTGTTGCCCTCGAACATCTCGCCGACCAGCACGAGCCTGTCGTTCGCATCGACGGTGACGGCGTTGGCCCCGCCGATCGCCCCGCGGGCGATCAGCCGCCGTCCATCGAACGAGAAGGACCGGTCGGGTCGGCCGCGCTCGGTCAGCCGGGCGATCGCGAAGGTCCCGGCCTTGCCGACGACGACGATCTTGCCGTCGGGCTGGATCGCAACGTCCCGCGGATCCGCGGTCCTGCCGCCGCGGCGGAAGCGGCCGACGGTCCTCCCGTCGTCCGAGAACGACCGGTCGAAGGCCCCGTTCGGGCGCAACCGGGCCACGGCGAAGTGGTAGGCGCCTGCCGGGCCCCTTCCATCGGTCCCCAGGACGACCACGCGGCCCCCCCGCCCGGAGGCGAGTGCCGGGCAGAAGCCGAACGAGCGGCCGCCGGCGAAGCGGATCGGCTTCAGCCCGTTGCCCGAGAACGAGCGGTCGAGGTTGCCCTGCCCGTCGAGCCGGGCGACGACGCAGCCGCCGGCCGGGCCGTAGCCGGCAAGGAGGATCTTCCCGCCGCGAGTCAGGCGGGCGTCCGCGGCGCAGCCGAACCCCGGGGCCGACCCGAACCTCCCGAGGAAGGCGCCGGCCGGAGAGACGCGTGCCAGGACCCGCGGGTCGCGGCGCCCGGCGCAACCGGCGAGAATGACCCCGCCGTCGCGGCGGACGACCATCGCCGTCGAGTCGGTCCCGCGCTCGAGGGTGACGCGGCCGTCGCCCGAGAACGTCGGGTCCAGCTCGCCCGGCGCCGCGGCCACCGCCGCGGCCATCAGGCCGCCCGCCATGAGAGTGGCGGCGACGGTCGCTGCGATCCGGTGTCGGCGGCTGACGATGACTCCCTAAACCTCCACGCCGGGGGGAGTAGCGGGCGGTTCTCCGCAGCCCAATCTAGGCTTCCGGCGCTATGGGGTACAGCGCCCGCTACCACGCGGCCTCCCTCGCTGCCGTGTTCCTCGCGCTCGCGGTCGGCATCCTGATCGGCGCCCAATTCGGCGACGACATCGTCTCCGGCACCCGCAAGAACCTCGAGCAGAGCCTCACGGGCGACCTGGAGGCGGCGCGGGAACGGGCCGACGACCTCAGCAGCGAGCTCGGCCGCTCGCAGGACTTCGCCGAGCGCGTCTATCCGGTTCTGGTCGGCCGACGCCTCCAGGGGCGGCGGATCGGCGTGATCGGGCTGGGCGGTCTGCCCGACGGGGTCTCGGGCGACATCGAGACGGCGCTGGAGCCGACGGGGGCGGAGCTGGTGGCGGTCGGCGTCGTCCGCGAGCCGCCGGACCTGGATGATCTGGGCGGCGAGCTCGAGGACACCCGCTTCTCCGACATCGAGGCGAACCCGGACACCCTCCAAGCGCTGGGGACGGGCGTCGGCCGGCAGATCGTCGTCGGGGGGACGCTGCTCGAGCGGATCCGCAGCCAGCTCCTTTCGCGGGCGAGCGGGCAATTCACCGACCTCGACGGCCTGGTCGTCGTCCGCGCCCCGCCCGGTGACCTCGACGGGGAGCAGCGCGGCCTGACCGGCCGGCTCGAGGCGGGCCTCCTGGACGGGGTCGGCTCCACGGGGCTGAGGGCGGTCGGGGTCGAGCGGACCGACACCGAGCACACCTCGATCACGACGTTCGACGCGGCCGATCTCGCCAGCGTCGACAACCTCGACCAGATCGCCGGCCGGGTCGCACTCGTCTTCGCCCTGCTCGGGGCCGAAGGCAGCTTCGGCGAGAAGGACACCGCCGACCAGCTCCTCCCGGACCTGTTGAGGCCGGGGCCGGCGCCGGTTGCGCCGCCGCCGTCCCTGGAGAGGCCGCCGCGCGGCAGAGGCGGCCAGAGCGGCGGCAACCAAGCGCGAAAGCGCGGCTGAGCTACCCGGCATGGAGTGGATCGGACTGCCTCTGTCGGCCGCGGTCGCTCTGCTGGTCGTTCCCGCCGGGGTGCGCGGCCTGCGGGACGCTGGGTTCGCCCGCTCCAACTACCGGGGCGCGCGGCTCGCCTTCCCCCTCGGGGCGATCCTGGCCACGTCGGCGCTGGTCGCGCTGGCGCCGCTGGCCTTCCTCGACGACCGCGCCGACCTCGAGCTGCTCGACCCCGAGCTTCGGCGCTGGATCACCTATGTCGTCGGCCTCGCGTTCCTCGGGTTCCTCGACGACTCGCTGGGCCGCGGCGAGAGCGTGACCTCGCCGCGGGGCTGGCGCGGCCACGGGCGGGCGCTTCGCGAAGGTCGGCTCTCGACCGGGGCGATCAAGGCGATCGGTGCGGTCGCCCTCGCCGCCTACGCGGTCAGCGGCACGGGCCGCGAGTCGCTCGAGTACCTGGCGGACGTCGCACTGCTGATCCTCGCCACGAACCTGTTCAACCTGCTCGACCTGCGACCGGGGCGAGCCGAGAAGGTCCTGCTCGTCCTCGGCGCCGGCCTCTGCCTCGGCGGCTGGACACTGGAGCCCGTCGACCTCATGGGCGTCTTCGCCGGCGCGGTCCTGGTCGGCGCCTGGTTCACGCTGCGCGAGCAGGCGATGCTGGGCGACACCGGCTCGAATCTCACCGGGTCGATCGCCGGGGTCTGGCTGCTGACCTCGCTGGACGAAACCGGCCGCCTCATAGCCCTCGCGGTGGTCGCCGCACTGACGATCTTCGGGGAATTTCGGTCGATCTCTGCGGCGGTCGAGCGGATTCCGCCCCTGCGCTGGCTAGACTCGCTCGGCAGGACATGAAGGGAGCTCGACAGGGAGACACCCGCTTCATCTTCGTCACCGGCGGAGTGGTCTCGGCTCTCGGCAAGGGGATCGCCGCGGCTTCGATCGGCCGCCTCCTCGTCTCTCGCGGTTTCCGGGTCCAGCTCCAGAAGTTCGACCCCTACATCAACGTCGACCCGGGGACGATGAGCCCGTTCCAGCACGGCGAGGTGTTCGTGACCGAGGACGGTGCCGAGACCGACCTCGACCTCGGCCACTACGAGCGGTTCACCGACGAGAACACCTCGCGGGCATCGAACGTGACCGCCGGCGCCGTCTACAACTCCGTGATCCGGCGGGAGCGACGGGGCGACTACCTCGGCGCGACGGTCCAGGTGATCCCGCACATCACCGACGAGATCAAGAACCGGATCCTGATCGTCGCCGAGTCCCAGGCGGTCGACTTCGTGATCACCGAGATCGGCGGGACGGTGGGCGACATCGAGTCCCTGCCGTTCCTCGAGTCGATCCGCCAGCTCTACACGGACCTCGGGCCGAAGCGGAGCATGTTCATGCACCTCACGCTCGTCCCCTACGTCGGCCACGCCGGCGAGCTGAAGACGAAGCCGACCCAGCACTCCGTCAACGAGCTCCGGCGCATCGGAGTCCAGCCGCACGCGCTCGTGTGCCGCTCCGAGCGCGGCCTCGACCAGGACATCCGGCGCAAGATCGCCCTGTTCGGAAGCGTCCCGGAGGAGGCGGTGCTCTCGGCACGCGACGTCGACAACGTCTACAAGGTGCCGCTGGTGCTTCGCGCCGAGGGCGCCGACGACCTGATCCTCGACCACTTCGGGATCGAAGCGGAGGCGCCGGACCTGGCGGAGT
>DATFPK010000092.1:0-18075 GCA_035264885.1 Solirubrobacterales bacterium | reverse complement strand
GCCGACCTCGCCGACGTCGATGACCTCGACCGGATGGCCGACGAGGTCCTCGAGCAGCACGGCCATGTCGACATTCTGGTCAACAACGCCGGCCGCTCGATCCGCCGCTCGGTCGAGCTCTCCTATGACCGGATCCACGACTACGAGCGCACCATGCAGCTCAACTACTTCGGGGCGCTGAAGCTGATCCTCCGCTTCCTCCCGGTGATGCGGGAGCGAAAGGGCGGCCACATCATCAACATCAGCTCGATCGGCGTGCAGACGAACACGCCGCGGTTCTCCGCCTACGTCTCGTCGAAGGCGGCACTCGACGCGTTCAGCCGTTGCATCGCCTCGGAGATCATCGACGACCGCGTCCACATCACGACGATCCACATGCCGCTGGTCCGAACGCCGATGATCGCGCCGACCAAGATGTACGACGCCTTCCCGACGATCAGCCCGGACGAGGCGGCGGAGATGATCACCGAGGCGATGATCTCCAAGCCGAAGAAGGTCGCGACCCGCCTGGGCAACTTCGGCGAGCTGCTCTACAACCTCTCGCCGAAGGCCTCGGACGCGATCCTCAACACGGGCTACAAGCTCTTCCCCGACTCCAAGGCCGCGAAGGGCGACAAGGACAAGGAGCCGGAGAAGGAGCCGAGCGCCGAGGGCGTTGCCTTCGCGCACCTGATGAAGGGGATTCACTGGTAGGGCCAGGAGCCCGCCGGCGCAAGCACTGGGGCTGGGGTTTCGAGGACCAGGAGCCCTCGCGGGGCGACCGCGAGGCGGCGGCGCGGGAGATCGGCGGCCGGTTCGGCTTCGGCGGCGAGGTCGCGGATCCGGTGCCCGAGGACGAGGTGGCACTCCGCGAGCCGCGCCTCCGAGCCCCCGCGTCAGGTCCGCTGGCCGAGGTCCTCACGAAGGACCGGCACGAGCGGATCACCCACGCCCTCGGCAAGGCCTACCGCGATGTCGTTCGCGGCTTCCGCGGCGAGTTCGACAACCCGCCCGACCTGGTGGCGCTGCCGGCGGCGGCTGCCGACGTCGAGGCCGTGCTGGCGTGGTGCGAGGAGGAGGAGGCGGCGGTCGTCCCGTACGGGGGCGGGACGAGCGTCGTCGGCGGAGTCGAGCCGCGCCTCGGCGACCGGCCGTCGGTCTCGCTGGACCTGCGCGGGCTCGACCGGATCCTCGAGGTCGACCAGACCTCGATGGCCGCCCGGATCCAGGCGGGGGCGACGGGCCCGGCGCTCGAGGAAGGACTGCGCGAGCACGGCCTGACGCTGCGACATTTCCCCCAGTCGTTCGAGTTCTCGACCCTCGGCGGCTGGGTGGCGACCCGGGCCGGCGGCCACTTCGCGACGCTCGAGACGCACATCGACGACCTGGTCGAGTCGGTACGCGCGGTGACTCCGCGCGGCGTCTGGGAGAGCCGCAGGCTGCCCGGCTCGGGCGCCGGACCCTCGCCGGATCGGCTGTTGCTCGGCTCCGAAGGCATCCTCGGCGTGATCACCGACGCCTGGGTCCGGGTCAGGCCGCGCCCCCGCCAAAAGGTCTCCTGCGGCGTCGAATTCGATGGGTTCCTCCCCGGCGCCGCGGCGGTCCGGGCGCTTTCGCAGTCCGGGCTCCACCCGGCGAACTGCAGGCTGCTCGACGCGCTCGAGGCGGCCACCACCGGGGCCGGGGACGGGGAGAGCGACCTGCTCGTCCTCGGGTTCGAGTCGGCCGATCATCCGGTCGACGCGCTCATGGACACCGCCCTCGAGATCGCCCGCGACCACGGCGGAAGACCGGGAGCGGTCCGCGGCGCCGCCCCGGGGGCCGGCAACCGGCGACCGGCGGCCGATGACTCGGTTTCCTCCTGGCGCTCCGCTTTCCTGGCAGCGCCTTACCTGCGCGACACCTTCGTCGCGTGCGGCGTGCTCAGCGACACCTTCGAGACGGCGATCACCTGGGACCGTTTCGAGAGCTTCCACGCCGCGGCGATGGAGGCGGTGCGCGAGAAGGTGGCGGAGGTCTGCGGCGTCGCCCCCAACGGACCAGGCTCACCGCGCGTGACCTGCCGCTTCACCCACGTCTATCCCGACGGCCCGGCGCCGTACTTCACCGTCCTCGCGCCCGCCCGCCGCGGCGGCGAGGTCGAGCAATGGGACGAGATCAAGGCTGCCGCCTCCGAGGCGGTGATCGACGGCGGCGGGACGATCACCCACCACCACGCCGTCGGCCGCGACCACCGTCCCTGGTACGACCGCCAGCGCCCCGGTCCCTTCGCCGCCGCCCTGCGCAGCGCCAAGGCCGATCTCGACCCCGGCGCGATCCTCAACCCAGGCGTCCTGATCGACCCATGACCCCGCCGCTCGCGCGATTGAGGGGGTCAGGCAGACGCTGATCACGCGAGCGGTCTAAAGAGCTGGTCTTCATCAGGGCGAATCCATGCGGCTCGCGCGCTTCGAAGGGCTATGGCAACACCGATGGCGCGAGCGGCGGTGGACGGGTGGATTCTCGGGTTGGGGTCGCGGCAACACGGCGTCGTCGCGCGCAGCCAACTACTCGAGGCGGGCATAACGGCAGAGGCGATCCGGCACCGCCTCGGAAGTCGACGACTCTTCCACCTGCACGACGGCGTCTATGCGGTAGGGCGCGCGGAGGTCAGCCGGATCGGCTCGCTGCTCGCGGCCGTGCTTCGGTGCGGGCCAGAGGCATTACTGAGCCATGGCAGCGCGGCGGCCCTCTGGGAGATCGCGCCTGCACGGGAAGGTCCGATCGAGGTCTCCGTACCCGGGCGGCTCGAGCGAGTGGGACCCGGGATCAAAGCGCACAGGCGCGGCCGCTTTTTGACCCGCGTGCTGGCGGTCCATCACGGCGTTCCGGTGACAGACGTCCCGCAGACCCTGCTGGATCTCGCCCGCACCCACCCCGATCACCGCGTCGAGGCGGCGGTCAATGCCGCTGACCGGTTGGGGCTCGCGGACGCCGAGACGCTCCGCCGCAGTCTTCGCTCCCTGGGCGGCCGTCCCGGAGTCACCCGGCTCCGCCGTGTCCTCGACCGCCACACGTTCGTCCTCACCGACTCCGAGCTCGAGCGGCGCTTTCTTCCCGTGGCCCGCTCGGCCGGGCTCCCGTCCCCGCTCACCGGCGCCGAGGTGAACGGCTTCAGGGTCGACTTCTTCTGGCCTGACCTCGGCCTCGTGGTCGAGACCGACGGGCTCAGTTACCACCGGACGCCGGCGGCGCAGGCGCGCGACCGGCTTCGCGACCAGGCGCATACGGCGGCGGGTCTCACGCCGCTGCGCTTCACCCACCACCAGGTCCGCCACCAGGCCTCCTACGTGCGCGCACGGCTGGTCCAGACCGTGCAGCATCTCAGCGCCCATCTCCGCCCCTGAGCGGCGCTACCCTTTCGCGACGCTCGCGAGCGGCTCGGCGCCGCCGCCCGCCCTGGCGATGGAAACGATCACCGAGGAACATCCGACCGTCCCCGTGGGCGGGTCCGCCGAGGCGGCGCAGGACGTGCCGGCGCCGACGGTCCCCGCCCGGCGCTCCCCGGCCCGCGCGGTGCTCAAGGAGATGCGGCCGCACGAGTGGGTCAAGAACCTGCTCGTCTTCGCCGGCCTGCTCTTCTCCGGCCAGTTCGACGAGGCCGACGCGATCATTCAGGCGACCCTTGCCTTCACCGCCTTCTGCCTGATCTCGAGCGCCGGTTACTTCATCAACGACCTGCTCGACGTCGAGCTCGACCGCCGCCACCCGAAGAAGCGCTTCCGGCCGATCGCCGCCGGGGAGATCAGCGAGGGCGGGGCCCGCCTCTGGGCCGGCGGCTTCGCCGGCCTGGCGCTGGTGATCGCCTTCGGCCTGGTCGGATGGGAGGTCGGGCTGATGGTCCTCGGCTACGGCGTCGCCCAGATCGCGTACAGCCTCGGCGTCAAGCAGATCGTGATCGTCGACGTGATGACGATCGCCGGCCTCTTCATCCTCCGGGTGGTCGCCGGCGCCGAGGCCGTCGAGGCGCACGCGTCCGAGTGGCTGATCCTCTGCACGGGGATGCTCGCCATGTTCCTCGGCTTCACGAAGCGCCGGCAGGAGGCGGTCTCCGAGCTCCACGAGGGCACCAGCACCCGCCCCGTCCTCGAGCACTACTCCCTCCCGTTCCTCGACCAGATGGTCTCCCTGGTGACGACCGGGACGGTGATCTCCTACGCCATCTACACGGTCAACTCGCCGCTGATCGGGTCCGAGATGATGTTCACGATCCCGCCCGTCGTCTACGGGATCTTTCGCTACCTCTACCTGATCTACGACCGCTCGGACGACCGCTCGACCGCGGCGATCGTCGCCGAGGACCGCGGGATCATCGCCGCCGGCGCCGTCTTCGCGCTCACGGCGTTCCTCCTGCTGTACGTGTTCAACTAGCTCTCTTCCTTGACCGGCAGATCCGAAGCGAGCTCGGTCCTGCCACGCCGCTGGAATTGCAGATCGACGGTCTCGTTCTTGCGATAGGTGCCGAAGAGGCCCAGCCACATCGCCAGCCACCGCCCAATGCCGACCTGCTCCTTGACGATCGGACGGCGAAAGACGATCTCGCCGGCCCGCACGTCGTAGGTCTCGCCCTCGCGCTGCTCGACCCCGTTGACGAAGACGACGAAGGGGGGCTCGGCGCCGCGCGGCAGACCCACCCTGCGGCCCGCCGCGTAGCTGCCCTTCGGCACGTCGTGCGCCGTCTCCGCCATGTCCGAGCGAGGGTAGTGGGCCTCAGCCGACCAGCGCCTGGCGCACCGCGTCGAAGGCATCGCCGCCCCGCCGCGGCTTCACTTCCTCGCGCCGGATGCCGCCCGCGAAGGGCACGACCCGCCCGTCGCCCTTGACGTCGACGCCCGCGGCCGGAGCCCGGAAGAACCCCTTGCCGGCGATCTCCAGGCGCGCGGCGACCTGGTCGGCCGGCTCGAAGTCACGCAGCATCTGTCGCGACTCCAGCGGGCCCTCGGCCCGGATCTCATCGACCCGCCGCCGCAACTCGGCGACCGCGTCGTCGAGGTCGTCGTACCCTTCCCGGTCGACCTGCGGACCGTGCCTGATCGTCAGCGTCCAGGCCGCCACCGGCCCGACGCGCGCTAGGCGGCCGGGCGCGTCGCCGGCGGGCCGGAGATCTCCGCCGGTCCGTCGCGGCGGTCGATCGGCACGTAGTCCTCGTCGCGCTTGCCGGTGTAGATCTGCCGTGGCCGGGCGATCTTCTGCTCGGAATCGTCCATATGCTCGAGCCACTGGGCGATCCAGCCGGCCGTCCGCGGGATCGCGAAGATCACCGTGAACATGTCGGTCGGGATCTTCAGGGCCTCGTAGATCAGCCCGGAGTAGAAGTCGACGTTCGGATAGAGCTTGCGCTCGACGAAGAAGTCGTCGTCGAGAGCCCGCTTCTCGAGCTCGACGGCGATGTCCAGCAGCGGGTTCTTGCCGGTGGCCTCGAGCACCTCGTCGACGTTCTTCTTGATGATCCGCGCCCGCGGGTCGTAGTTCTTGTAGACCCGGTGGCCGAAGCCCATCAGCTTCTCGTCGCGGTTCTTCACGCGCTCGAGGAAGTCGGGGATGTTGTCCTCCGTCTCGATCCGGCGCAGCATCCGCAGGACCGCCTCGTTGGCACCGCCATGCAGCGGGCCGTAGAGCGCGGCGACGCCGGCCGCGACCGCCGAGTAGGGGTCGACCTCCGAGGAGCCGACCGCCCGGACGGCGTTAGTCGAGCAGTTCTGCTCGTGGTCGGCGTGGAGGATGAAGAGGACCTCGAGCGCCCGCGCGAGCCGTGGATCGGGCTCGTACTGGACCTCGGTCATCTTGAACAGCATCGAGAGGAAGTTCTCCGGATACGTGAGTTCGTTGTCCGGATAGACGTAGGGGAGACCCATGTTGTGCCGGTAGGCGAAGGCCGCGAGGGTCGGCATCTTCGCGATCAGCCGGATCGTCGCGAGGTAGCGCTCCTCGGGGTCGTCGATCTTCTTCGCGTCGGGGTAGAAGGTCGAGAGCGCGCCGACCGACGCGAGCAGCATCCCCATCGGGTGGGCGTCGTAGCGGAAGCCCTCGACGAACTTCTTGATGTTCTCGTGGACGAAGGTGTGGTGGGTTATGTCGTGGATCCAGGTGTCGAGCTGCGCCTTGCTCGGCAGCTCGCCGTAGACCAGCAGGTAGGCGACCTCGAGGAAGCTCGACTGGTCGCAGAGCTGCTCGATCGGAATGCCGCGGTGCTGAAGGATCCCCGCCTCCCCGTCGATGTAGGTGATCGCCGACCGGCACGACGCCGTGTTCGTGAACGCCGGGTCGTAGGTCATCAGCCCGAAGTCGTCCTCGGACACCTTGATCTGGCGGAAGTCCATCGCCTTCACGGTCCCCTCGCTGATCGGGATCTCGTAGGACTCGCCGGTGCGGTTGTCGGTGACGCTCAACGTGTCGCCGTTCGGGCTCGCACCGTCCGCCCCCGCCTTCTGCTCCTGCTGCTTCGTAGCCTCCATCGCCTCTCCTACGTCCTCGCGTCCGTGAGGCGCCAGTATCGCAGTTTGCGGCCGGTGGCCGGACGGCTCGGGCGGCGCGGCTGACGGCTAGAACTTCGTCATCGCATGCAGTTGGGCGAGGCGCTCGTCGATCTCCTCGCGCCGCAACCGGACCACCCGCTCGGTGCCGAACTCCTCGACGTTGAACGAGGCGAGGACCGTGCCATAGCCCATCGCCTTGCGCAGGGCTGCGTCGCCGAGGTCGCCGCCGTCGGCGTCGAGGTAGCCGAGGAAGCCTCCGGCGAAGCTGTCCCCGGCGCCGGTGGGATCGCGGACGTCCTCGAGCGGGAAGCCGGGCAGGGCGAAGAATCCCGAGCGGGTGAAGAGGGCGGCGCCGTACTCGCCCTGCTTGGCGACCACGGCCCGCGGGCCCAGCTCCATCACCGTCCTCGCCGCCCGGGCGAGGTTCGGCTCGTCGGTGAGCTGGCGGATCTCGGCATCGTTGATCATGAGGCAGTCGACGTCGGCCACCACGGCCTCGAGCGCCGGTCGCGCGGTCTCGATCCAGAGGTTCATCGAGTCCAGCCCCACGAAGCGAGCCGAGTCGCACTGCGCCCGGACGCGGCGCTGGAGATCCGGCTGGATGTTCGCCAGGAACACCGTCTCGGCGCCGCGGGACTCCTCCGACAGCTTCGGCTCGAACTCGCCGAAGACGTTCAGCCTGGTCTCGTCGGTGTGGGCGGTGTTTAGGTCGAAGTCGTAGTGACCCCGCCAGAAGAATGTCTCCCCGCCCGGCACCCGCTCGACGTCGGCGGTGCCGACACCCCGCTTCTCGAGCACCCCGAGCTGTTCGGCGCCGAAGTCGTCGCCGACCGGCCCCACCACCCGAACCTCGGTGAAGAAGCTGGCGGCGAGGGAGAAGTGCACGGCGGAACCCCCGAGCATCCGCTCGCGCTCGCCGAACGGCGTCCTCACGGAGTCGAAGGCGATCGATCCGACCACGGTCAGCGACACGCGGCGGCATGCTAGCCGCGGGCCGTCCGGGCGGCGGGCCGCGTGAGCGCCGCTGCCTGCCACACTGCCCGGCTGTGAAGGCGATTCAGATCGACCGCTTCGGCGGCCCCGAGGTCATGGAGCTCCGCGACCTGCCCGAGCCGGAGGCTCGCGACGGCGAGGTCCTCGTGAAGGTGTCGCGAGCGGGCGTCAACTTCGCCGACACCCACGTCACCCGCAACGACTACCTGGCCGAGCAGGAGCTGCCGGTCGTCCCCGGCGGGGAGGTCAGCGGCACGACGCCCGACGGCCGCCGGGTCGCCGCGATGCTGATGAACGGCGGCTACGCCGAAGCGGTCAGCGTCCCGGAGCGGGCCCTCGTGCCGGTCCCGGACGAGGTCGACGACGACCAGGCGGCCGCCCTCCTTCTCCAGGGGCTGACGGCGTGGACGATCCTGACCCACTCCGGGCGCGTCCAGGAGGGAGAGAGCGTCGTCATCCACGCCGCCGCCGGCGGAACGGGAAGCCTCGCGATCCAGCTCGCCAAGCGCCTCGGTGCCGGCCGGGTCATCGCCCTCGCCTCGAGCCCGGAGAAGCGCGACCTGACCCTCGAGCTCGGCGCCGACGCCGCCGTCGACTCGCGCTCGGACAGCCTGCGCGAGGAGATCGTCGAGGCCAATGCGGGGAAGCCGGTCGACGTGGTGCTCGAGATGAGCGGCGGCCAGGCTTTCGAGGAAAGCCTCCGGTCCCTCGCGCCTTTCGGCCGCATCGTCACCTTCGGCATCGCCTCGCGCGAGGAGAACGGCGTCCGCACCGGGCACCTGATGCGCAACAGCCGAGCCGTCATCGGCTTCTGGCTGGTCCACCTGTTCACCCGCCCCGACCTCCTGCGTTCGGGCATCGAGGCGGTGCTCGGAGCCGCCGCCGCGGGCGAGCTGCGGGCGGTGATCGGCGGGGTCTATCCGCTCTCGGAGGCGCGCCGGGCGCACGAGGAGCTGTCCGCCCGGCGGACCACCGGGAAGCTCCTCCTGGATCCCTCCGCGTGATGGCCGAGGCCGGCTTCCGCGACCTCGGGCTGAAGCCGGAGATCCAGCTCGCGCTCGACGAGCTCGGCTACGAAGAGCCGACCCCGATCCAGGCCCAGGCGATCCCTGAGCTGCTCGCCGGGCAGGACGTGATCGGCCAGGCGCAGACCGGCACCGGCAAGACGGCCGCCTTCGGCCTGCCGCTCCTCCAGTACCTCGATCCCGACAACGACGAGGTCCAGGCGGTGGTCCTCACACCCACCCGCGAGCTCTGCATCCAGGTCACCCAGGCCCTCCGCGCCTACGCCGAGCATCTCGACGTCAACATCGTCGCGGTCTTCGGCGGTGCCCCGATCCGCTCGCAGCAGGCCCAGCTGCGCGCCGGCGCCCACGTCGTGGTCGCCACGGTCGGCCGGATGAAGGACCTGATGTCGCGCCGCTCGCTCGTCCTGACCGCCGCCCGGTACGTCGTCCTCGACGAGGCCGACGAGATGCTCGATCTCGGATTCATCGAGGACGTCGAGCGGATCCTGCGGATGTGCCCGAGCGGCCGGCAGACCGCACTCTTCTCGGCGACGATCCCGCCCCCGATCCAGCGCCTGGCCGAGGGCTACATGTACGACCCGGTCCTGATCCGGATTACGCCGAAGAAGCTGACCGTCGACGCGATCGAGCAGGCCTACCTCGAGGTCCCCGCGCGCGAGAAGGCGTCACGGCTCGTCGACCTTCTCCGGGCCGAGGAACCCGAGCAGGCGATCATCTTCACCCGCACCAAGATCGGCGCCGCCCGCCTCGACAAGACGCTCCGGGACCGAGGCCTCGACGTCAAGGCGCTCCACGGCGACATGAGCCAGGGGTCGCGCGACGGCGTGATGATCTCCTTCAAGGACCACCGTGTGCGGCTGCTCGTCGCCACCGACATCGCCGCCCGCGGCCTCGACATCGAGCACGTCACCCACGTCATCAACTATGACGTCCCGGATTCCTCCGAGGTCTACGTCCACCGGATCGGACGGACGGGGAGGGTCGGACGGACGGGTCGGGCGATCACGCTGGTGACGCCGGCCCAGCGCAAGGAGATCGGGCGGATCGAGCGGGACGTGAAGACCTCGATCGGCGAATGGGAGGCCCCGGAGGAGAGGATCGAGCACGCTCCGCGGCCGCGACGGCGCGAAAAGGAGGCGGGTGACCGGGACCGCGACAGCGCGGCGGCCGCGCCGTCGAACGGCAACGTGAAGCTGTTCGTCAACCGCGGCGAGCGCAGCGGGATCGGCGAGGAGGACCTCCGCTGGGCTCTGCGCGAAGGGGCCGTCGTTCCCGAGGAGGCGATCGCCGACGTCCGCGTACTCGAGCGCTTCTCGTTCGTCGAGCTCGCCGCCGACCAGGCCGAGCGAGCCGTCGAGTTCCTCGACGGCACGAAGCTGAAGGGGAAAGAGCTGCGTCTGGAGGTCGCCCGCAGCTAGGCAGGCGGGCGCGCTCGAGGCTAGTCCGGCGCGAGCTGGCGGATGTGGCCCAGCAGCTCGTCGAAGTCGATCGGCTTGCGGATGTAGCCGTCGGCGCCGTGGCCGGAGACGTCTCCGATCGCCTCCTGCTCCTGGTGGGCACTGACGATCAGGATCGGCGTGCGCGAGCCGCCGGCACGGAGCTCCCGGAGGACGTCCAGGCCGGACTTGCGCGGCATCATCGCGTCGAGCAGGATCACGTCCGGCTCCGACCCTGGCTCGCCGCCCAGCTTCTGCATCGCCTCCTCGCCGTCGACGGCGGTGGTCACGTCGTAGCCCTCCATCTCCAGCCGGGTCCGCAGGAGCAGGAGGATCGTCTCGGAGTCGTCGGCGACGAGGATCCTGGTCATGAGCTCTCCATCACCCGCGTCGCGTCGACCTCCTCGGCGGTGGGCTGGAGCGCCGGCAGGACGATGCGGAAGGTCGAGCCGACGCCCTCCGTCGAGGACAGGTGGATCGACCCGCCGTGGAGCTCGACCAGCGACTTCGAGATCGCGAGGCCCAGGCCGGTGCCGCCGACCCGCTGGGTCAGGCCGGCATCGCCGCGGGTGAACCGCTCGAAGATGTGCTCGACCTGCGCCTTCGGGATCCCCGGCCCGTCGTCGGCGACGGCGATCTCGACATCGTCGTCGACCCGGGCCGCCGTGACCCTGATCGTCGCGCCGTCCTGACAGTAGTCGCGGGCGTTCGAGAGCAGGTTGACCAGGACCTGGCGGATCCGGTCGGGCTCGACGTTGATCTGCGGCAGGTCCGGTTCGATCTCGGTTTCGAGCGTCTGGTGGCGCATCGTCGTCTGGGCCCGCATCGTGCGGACCGAGTCCTCGATCAGCGGGGGGACGTCGATCGTCACCGGGCTGATCGTGAGCCGGCCGGCGTCGCTGCGGGCGAGATCGAGGAGGTCGTTGAGGAGGCGGACCAGATGCCTGGTGTTGTCGAGGATGATCTCCACGGTCTCGGCCTGCTTCGGGTCGAGCTTCTCGCGCTCGAGCATGAGCAACTCGGCGAATCCCTGGACGGACGTCAGCGGGCTGCGCAGCTCGTGCGAGGCGGTGAGGACGAACTCGTCCTTCATGTGCTCGAGCCGCGCCCGCTCGGAGATGTCGCGGACCGACAGCACCGCGCCGCGCTCCTGGCCTTCGCCCTCCTCTCCGCCCAGGGTCGAGGCGGTGATCGCGAGGATCGCGTTGCCCTCGCCGATGTGGATCTCCTCCTGCTCGCGGCCGGCCAGCATCCGCTCGAGCTGGCGGGCCGGGATCGGGCCGGACAGGGCGCCGCGGACCTGCGTCCCCGGCGACGCCTCGGGCAGGAGTCGGCGGGCGGCCGGGTTGGCGTCGCTGACGACGCCGGTCTGGTCGACGGTGATGACGCCGTCGGAGAGGCTCTCCAGGGTGATCGCGAGGCGCTCGCGGCTCTCCTCGACCCGCCGGTAGGCGCTCTGGAGCTGGTCGGCCATCTCGTTGAACGCCGTCCCGAGGGTCGCGGTCTCCGCCGGCCCGCCGACCGACACTCGCGCCCTGAGGTCGCCGTCCGCGAGGCTTCCCGCGGCGCCGACGAGCCGCTCCAGCGGCCGCCGCATCGATGCGATCAGGCCGCTGAACAGGAGGACCGCGGCGATCAGGCCGGAGATCAGGCCGACGCCGACGAGCAGCGCCGTCATCCTGGTGTCGCCGGCGACGTCGTCGCGCAGCGCCTCGCGGTGGGTGATCTCGCGGCCGATCAGGTCGTCGCCCGTCCTGATGACGCGATCGGCGAAGCGCGCCTGCCGGGTGGGGGGCGGCGAACGGCCGGCGATCGTCGGGCGGGCGATCGCCCGGCGCCAGCGTCGCTCGGCGACGATCCGCCGCTGGACGAGGCCCTCCGCCCCTTCGTCGCCGGACGCGAGAGCACGGGCATCGGCGGCGGCGCGGTTCGCGGAGCTGACCGCCCGCCGGTAGGTGCCGCGCGCCCGCGGCCCGTCGCGGAGCGTCGTCTGCTCGACCAGGAATGCCTGGCGCAGGTGCTCGCCCGCGATCTCGACCTGGAACGACCGGGTCGTGTCGTCCTCGAAGTCCTGGCGAAGCTGAAACAGCCTGCCGACCCCGATCACCGTCACGCCAGCCAGCAGGGCGAACGTGATCGCGAATCCGATCCTCAGCCGGTTTGCAAGGGAAGGGTTCACGCTTTCTGGAGCCCCGCTCTACACTAGCGGCGGTCGCCGATACCGAAACCGATGCACGACACGCTGGCACATGAATGGCAGAGGCGCATGGCTGCAAGGAGTGGCCTCGTCGCCCTGCTGCTCGCGGTCCCGGTGCTCGCGGCGGTGCTGATCGGCTTCAGCGGCGGCTTCGGCGCCTTCTCGCTCGGCTTCAGCTCGCTCGCGACGGGTCCCGGCGAGGAGGCGCTGCGAGCGAACGCGCAGCCGACCAGCGCGCTCGACCTGAACCCGCCCGCGAGCGCTACGGCGGCGAACGCCGCGGCGACAGCAGGCGGCGGGGGTGGCGGTGGCGGCGGCGCTTCCGGCCCGGGCGCGACGACGTCCCCGGCGCCCATCTCCGTCGCTGCGGCCCCGGCGCCCGCGCCTCTGCCGTCCGGCGGCGGCGGCGGTGGCGGCGGTGGCGCGTCTCTCCCGGCCGCAAGCGATCCGCCTCCGGCTCCTCCGCCGGCGCCGGTCGTGAACCTCCCGGCCGATCCCACCGGCGGCGCCGTCAACGGAGCGATCACCCAGGTCCAGGGCACCGTCGACGGCGTCCTCGGCCAGGCCCCCTGAGCGCCGCCTCCTAGCGCAGCGCCAGCCCCAGGAATCCCTCGAGGGCGGCGATCGTCGCGGACGGGTCGCGGTGGAGAACCGCGGTCATGCCGACCCGCTCGGCTCCCTCGCAGTTCTCGCGCAGGTCGTCGACGAACACGCAGGCGGCGGGCGCGGCCCCGACCCGCTCGGCCGCCATGAGGTAGATCTCGGGCTGTGGCTTGTGCAGGCCGACCTCGCCGGAGATGACGAGCACGTCGAACAGCGATCGCACCTCGTCGGTGTAGTGGTCCATCACCCAGGAGTTCGAGACGAGGGCAGTGGGGATTCCGCCGTCGCGGGCTCGGCGGACCGCGTCGATCATCGGCTCGGCCGGGCCGAGGCCGGCGAACAGTCCCTCGATCAACCCCTCCGGTTCCGTTCCGAGGAGCTTCGCGAACCGTCGCTCGAAGTCCAGCGGGTCGGCGTCCCCGGTCTCGAGGCGACGGAGCTCGCCAACCGCCTCCGGGTGGTCGCGGAAGAGCTGTTTGGCCGCGTCGCGGTCGAGCCCCCGCCGCTCGCAGAAGTCGGCGAAGCTCGACCAGATGTCGCTGGTCAGGACCCCGCCGTAGTCGACGAGGAGGGCTCTGTCCGTGCGTGCTCCGGGCATATGCTCCCCGCGAATGGGCGACGAGGCTACCGAGCAGGCCGCGGCGGGCAGCGAGGCGCCGGAGGGGATCGACCCGGCCGGAGTCGAGGCCTGGTTTCGGGAGAACGTCGCCGGCGCCGTGCCGCCCCTGCGCTTCGACCGGATCTCCGGTGGCCGCTCGAACCTGACCTACGGCGTCAGCGACGCGGCGGGGTCCCGCTGGGCCCTGCGCCGTCCGCCGCTCGGGAAGGCACTCGGCTCCGCCCACGACATGGGGCGCGAGCACAAGGTGATCTCCGCCCTCCAGGGAACCGACGTGCCGGTGCCCCCGGTCGCCGGGTTCTGCGCCGACGAGTCCGTCAACGGGGCGCCGTTCTACGTCATGGAGTTCGTCGACGGCCCGATCCTGCGGTCGCGGGCCGAGGCCGAGGTGTTCGGCGAGGGAGAGCGGCGTTCGATCGGCGAACGCGTCGCCGACACCCTGGTCGCCATCCACGCGGTCGACCCTGACTCCGTCGGCCTCGGCGATCTCGGCCGCAAGGAGGACTACGTCGCCCGCCAGCTGCGCCGCTGGCAGGGGCAGTGGGAGAAGTCGAGGACGCGAGACCTGCCGATGGTCGACGAGGTGCACGAGCGGCTCAGCGCGAGGATCCCCGAGCAGGGGCCGGCCACGATCGTCCACGGCGACTACCGCCTCGACAACATGATCCTCTCGCCCGAGGGCGAGGTGGCGGCGGTGGTCGACTGGGAGCTCTGCACGCTCGGCGACCCGCTCGCCGACGTCGGCCTGCTGATGGTCTACTGGTCGGAGCCGGGCGACGAGCTGATCCCCCTGTTCGAGCCGGCGACGATGGCACCGGGGTTCCCGGGGCGGTCCGAGATCCGCGAGCGGTACGCGGCGGGCTCGGGCCGCGACCTCTCCGAGCTCGACTTCTACGTCGCGCTGGGCTACTGGAAGCTGGCGATCATCCTCGAGGGCGTCTTCTCCCGCTACGCGGCCGGGCAGTACGGCGAGGCCGACGACGCCTTCAAGCAGTTCGGCGCGGTCGTCGAGCGCCTGGCGGAGGGCGCCGCCGAGGCTGAGCGCCGCCTTCCGTGAGTTCAGACACGCATGGTTGACGCCCTCTCTCCGCGCTGAGAGGGTCCGTTCACCCATCGGGGCGAAACGGACTCGCCCCCGCCCAGCAAGGAGAACTGAATGCGCAGCATCCATCGGAAGGTCTCACCAGGCGTCGTGCTCGGCGTGGTCGCGATCCTGATCGCGCTCAGCGGCACGTCGATCGCCCTGCCCGGCAAGAACTCGGTCGATTCGGGCGACATCAAGAAGAACGCGGTCAGGACGGCCGACGTGAAGAACCAGAACCTCAGGGGCATCGACGTCGCCGCCGACACGCTCACCGGCAGCGACATCAACGAGAGCACCCTCGGCACCGTTCCTTCGGCGGAAACCGCGCGGCCCACGGGCGCCGCGGGCGGAGACCTCTCCGGGACCTACCCGGACCCGACGCTCGGGTCGATCGTCAAGCGCGAGAACCAGGGCAGCATTCTCGACGTGACCGCGAACGGAACCTGGACATCCTCGGGGAACATCCCCGTTTCCTGCCAAGCCGGCGAGCGGCTGATCGGCGCCGCGGCCCACTTCGACGGGGGCGGGAGCAGCAGCAATTTCGCCATCCAGGACATCAATCCTGATTTCACGACGAACTCCGTGACCGGCGAGGGAATCAGCGATGCCGGCGGCGGACTGGCCAACCAGGTGAACTTCATCGTGACCGCGATCTGCCTCCAGTAGCGGCTGACTCGGCGCCGCCGCCGCCTCAGCGAGAGGCGGCGGCGGTGGCCGGTGCGCCGTTGGCTGAAGCTTCCGCTTCGGCCCGCTTCGCCCAGCGGTTCAGCTCGCGGCGGGCGATGACCATCTTGTGGACCTCGTCGGGGCCGTCGGCGATCCGCAGCATGCGGCTGTAGCGCCACATCGTCGCCAGCGGCGTGTCCTCTGTCATCCCGAGCGACCCGTGGGTCTGGATCGCGCGGTCGAGCACGTCCATCACGACGTTGGCGGCGACGACCTTGATCATCGAGATGTCCTGGCGCGCCGCGCGCTTGCCTTCCGTGTCCATCCTCCAGGCGGCGTGGAGGGTGAGGAGGCGGGCCTGGTCGACCTCCATCCGCGACCGGGCGACGAAGTCCTGGATGAACTGCTTGTCGGCGAGCTTGCCGCCGAACGCCTCGCGCTCGTTCGCGCGGCGGCACATCATCTCGATCGCCCTCTCGGCGGTGCCGATCGCCCTCATGCAGTGGTGGATGCGGCCGGGCCCGAGCCGGTCCTGGGCAATCACGAAGCCGGCCTGGCGGGGGCCGAGCAGGTTCCCCTCCGGCACCCGGCAGTCCTCGTAGCGGATCTCGCAGTGGCCCGGGCCGCGGTCATGCCCCATCACCGAGATCGGGCGGACCAGGTCGAAGCCGGGGGCGTCGGTCGGGACGAGGATCATCGAGGCGCGCGCGTACGGGTGGGCATCGGGGTCGGTGACCACCATCGCGATCGCCACGGCGGCGCCGACCGCCCCGGAGGTGAACCACTTGTGGCCGTTGATGACCCACTCGCCGCCGGCCAGCTCGGCTGTGGTCTGGAGCGTCGTCGGGTCCGAGCCGGCGACCTCGGGCTCGGTCATCGAGAAGCAGCTGCGGATCTCGCCATCGAGCAGCGGCGCCAGCCAGCGCTCCTTCTGCTCGGGCGTCCCGTGCTCGGCGAGGATCTCCATGTTGCCGGTGTCGGGCGCGGCGCAGTTGAACGCCATCGACGCGGCCACCGGGCTGCGGCCCATCTCCTCGCAGAGAAGCCCGTACTCCCAGTTGGTCAGCCCCGGCCCGTGCTCCTCGTCGGGCAGGAAGAGGTTCCAGAGCCCCTCGCTGCGGGCGCGGTCGCGGATCTCGATCAGGACCTCGGGGTAGGGGACGCCCGGCCGGACCTCCCGATCGAGCGCCTCCATCACCTCGCGCTCGTTCGGGTAGACGTGCTCGTCCATGAAGCCCCTGATCCGCTCGAGCAGCGTCTCGACCCGCGGGGAGGGGGCGAAGTCCATGAGGGAAACCTAGCTTCCCTCGATCTCGCCGACGTGCCGCACGTTGGCGACGTCGTCATCGTCGGGACTCGGCTCGCCGCCGAACCACGCGGCGAGGATCTCCTCGAGCTCCGGGGCCGAGGTCGAGCGCAGGCTGAGGGCGAGGACGTTGGCGTCGTTCCACCGGCGCGCTCCCGCCGCCGTCTCGGCATCGCCGCAGAGTGCCGCCCGCACCCCCGGCACCTTGTTCGCCGCAATCGAGGCACCCGTGCCCGTCCAGCAGCAGACCACCGCCTGCTCGGCTCGGCCCGCGGCGACGTCGCGGGCCGCCGCTTCGCTTGCCCATGCCCAGTCGTCGCGCTCGCCCTCGGTGAGAGCGCCGTGTGGCGTCACGTCGTGCCCGAGCTCTTCGAGCCTCTCCAACACGTTTTCGGCGACTCCTACCCGCTCGTCGGCTGAGACGGAGATCCTCATGCGGCGATCACCACTCCGAGCTCAATACCGATGCCAGCCTTCGAACTCCCGGCCGGCGAACTCCTGGAGTGCCGCGACGTCCTCGCCGAAGCGGCCCCGCAGCGTCTCGAACAGGTCGTCGGGTAGGACCGGCTTCGGCGCCGGCGGCTTCTCGGGGTCGTGGACGATCTTCTCGACGACCCAGCGCATCGACTCCGGCAGGCGGTCGAAGTTGCGATCCAAGGAGCGGAAGCCCGGGAGCTTGATCAGCTTCTCCATGAACTGGTACTTGCCGGTCTGCTTGGCGCTCGACTTCTCCCACTCGCGGTCGAACTGCTCGGAGGTGAACGAGGCGTCGACCCCGGCGAAGCGGAAGGCGACGCGCATCGTCTCCTCCCGTCGGCCCTGAAGCTCCTCCTGGGTGAAGATCGCGATCTGCTCGCGAGGGAACAGCTCGAGGTACGGCTGGAGCTGCATCCAGTACATCGAGCGGTGGATGTAGGCGCTGTCGGGCTGCGAGATGGTGGGGACGAGATCGCGGGTCTCGTAGCCGGCGCCGGTCGCATGGACCCAGTGCGACAGGATCCGCTTGATCGGGTCGCGGACCATGTAGATCAGGCGGGCGTCGGGGACGTGACGGTCGATCCGCTCGGCCACGCCCTGAAAGCGGGGCAGGTTCGTGTAGTGGGGAGAGGACTCGCCGCGGACCGGGAACCGGTCGTCGAAGCGCGCCTTGTACCACTCGAGGCCCAGGTCCCAGGTCAGTTCCTCGACGAAGAAGTTGAGCTCCTTCGGCTTCGACATCTGCACCTCGGGATGGAGCCCGAGGTAGTGGTGCATGCTCGTCGTCCCGCACTTCAGGCCGCCGATGATGACCAGGTTCGGCAGGGCGCCATGGGCACGCCGGCGCCGCGGCACCCGGTTGCCGCGGTCGCCGTCGAACCGCTCCCGCGCGCGGGCGCACATGCGCTCGTCCGAGGGGTCCGGAGGGGCGGGCCGTGGGACCTCTGAGGGCGTTCGCGGGGGGGTCTCTCGTGTCTCGGTCTCGCCCACGGGCGGGCTAGTGTAGAGCGCCATGCCCGGCACGGCTCAGCTTCCCTGGAGGGGCCCCGGGCCGGGCCGCCCGGACCTCCCGCTGCCGCCCGAACGGATGCCGTTGCGGCTGAACGGGCAGACGCGAAAGCGCTGGCGCTACGTCGGCGTTTTCGACGATCGCGTGATGCTCTGCGCCGCCC
>DATFPK010000091.1:0-2920 GCA_035264885.1 Solirubrobacterales bacterium | reverse complement strand
TCCCGCTTTGACAACGTGCTCGTCCGCCTCGGTTTCGCCGCTTCGCGGCGCCAGGCCCGCCAGCTGATCCGTCACGGCCACTGGCTGATCAACGGGCGCCGGGTGGACATTCCGAGCTACCAGGTTCGCCCCGACGACGTGATCTCGATCAAGTCGGACACGGCCGCGGCGGCCACGGTCCGGACCGCCACCGAGCTTGTGTCTGCCGTGCCCGCCTGGCTTCAGGCCGACCATGACGCCTTGACGGCGAAGGTGCTGCGCCTCCCCGAGCGTTCCGAGATCTCGGCGCCGGTGCAGGAGCAGCTCATCGTCGAGCTCTACTCGAAGTAGCCCCCGACCCGAGCTCCCGCAGGGAGCCGGGCCCGAGAAATCTGCAACCCCGAAGGAACCATGACGACTGATTTCCAGGTCCCCAGAATCACCGCCGACACGATCGACTACAACCAGGGAACGTTCACGGTCGAGCCCCTCGACAAGGGCTTCGGCTACACGTTCGGCAACAGCCTGAGGCGCGTGCTCCTGTCCTCGCTCGGCGGGGCGGCGATCACGAGCGTCCGCATCGAGGGCGTCTCGCACGAGTTCTCGAGCGTCCCGGGCGTCAAGGAGGACGTCACCGACATCGTCCTCAACCTCAAG
This sequence comes from Solirubrobacterales bacterium, assembly GCA_035264885.1. Lineage (GTDB taxonomy): Bacteria > Actinomycetota > Thermoleophilia > Solirubrobacterales > 70-9 > DATFPK01. Next base: position 2,284 of record DATFPK010000091.1, on the reverse strand, counting down.
GACGTCGTCGTGCGCATGCACACCGACGCCGACGAGGTCGAGGCGCCGCTCGTGGCGACCGGCCCGGGCGAGGTCAAGGCGAAGGACATCGACCTTCCGTCCGGGCTCGAGATCCTCAATCCCGACGCCACGATCGCCACCCTCGAGAAGAAGACGAAGCTCGAGATGTACCTGACGATCGGCCGCGGCCGCGGCTACTCCGGCGCCGAGGAGAACAAGAGCGACGAGCAGCCGATCGGCGTGATCCCGATCGACTCGATCTTCTCGCCGATCCGGCGGGCGGCGTACAACGTCGACTCCGCGCGTGTCGGCCAGCGGACCGACTTCGACAAGCTCACGCTGGAGCTCGAGACCGACGGCTCGGTCGAGCCGGCGGCAGCGCTCCGCGAGGCCTCCGAGATCCTGATCAAGAGCCTGGCGATCTTCACCGACGCCGACCGGGTCGAGGAGCTGACTGCCCGCGAGGCGGTCGCGACGCTCACCGATCCGCTCGCCGACGACGGCTCTCGCGCCGCCGGCGACGGGCTCGACGAGATCCTCATCGAGGAGCTCGAGCTGGGCGTACGGTCCTACAACTGCCTCAAGCGGGCGGGCGTGCAGACGGTCGGCGACCTGGTGTCGAAGTCGGAGTCGGAGCTGAACGCGATCCCGAACTTCGGCCAGAAGTCGATCGAGGAAGTGATCGAGACGCTGCACTCGCGGGGTCTCGATCTCCGCAACGACTAGGTAACCCGTAGGGTCGCCACCGGGAGCCCGACGATGCGTCACGCCAAGAAGCGCAACAAGCTGAGCCGCGACCCCGCGCACCGCAAGGCGCTGATGGAGAACCTCGCCAGGCAGCTGATCGAGCACGAGCGGATCCGGACCAGCCAGGCCAAGGCGAAGGCCGTGAAGCCCGAGTTCGAGAAGCTGATCACCCTGGCGAAGCGCGGCGACCTGCACGCGCGGCGCCAGGCCCTGGCCGCCCTGCGGAACGACAAGTTCATCGTCCACAAGCTGTTCGAGGAGCTGGCGCCCCGCTACGCGGAGCGCCCCGGCGGGTACACCCGGATCGTCAAGCTCGGCCCGCGTCGATCGGACTCGACCGAGATGGTCTATCTGGAGCTGGTGTAGGCCGGGGTCGCGCCCCCGACCTGCGCCCGTGCCCGCCGGCATCGGCTAGGGTCGCGCCCATGAGGAGAGCGTCAACCGCCGTCGCGGCCGCCCTCGTCTGCCTCCTGCTCGCCGGGCTCGTGCCGCAGGCGGGCGGCGCAAGCCGGAGCACGGCGACGATCGGCGTCGGGTTCGTCACCAAGAACGGCGACCCGTTCTTCCGGGGCCGGATCAAGTCGAAGGCCAAACGCTGCACCCGCAACCGCCGCGTGGTCGTGTACCGCAACCGCAATCGCGGCCGGGTGACCCGCTTCCGCTCAGGTCGCAGCGACCAGCGCGGCTTCTGGCGGGTGATCATGGCCCACCGGATGCGGACCGGGAGCTACTTCGCCGTCGCCAAGCCCAAGCCGGGCTGCGCCAAGGCGAAGTCCAGGCAGATCGGCGTCGGCCAAAATGGCCCCGACGGCCTCGGCTGACCCGGCGCCGGTGGCCATGACGGGCCGTACGCGCCGCCGTCGGGCGGACTTATCGAGGGGCTAGCCCCGGCGGTTGGGACTGACCGCGATCATGAAGCCGAGGGTCGTGGCGGCGATCGCGCCGGCGACGACCCACTGGGCCCAGCCGTCGATGACGCTTGCCGCGCCGACGATCAGGATGGCTCCGATGACCAACGCGATGAGGGAGTACATCGCGGCGCCGCGCTCGGAACCGCGCCTGATCCGGTCGGCCGTGCCCGAATAGGTGGCGCGGTCGAACTGGTTACGGTCGCTCTGCGTCAGGTTGGACATAGCTCTCCGATCTCTGCGGGGACCGGCACGGTACGCAGCCCCTCTCCGGCCAACCGTACACCCGCCCCCCCGGCGCTAGCGTGAGGGCGCTCACATGCCCACCGGCCGCCTCGACATCGAGTACGACGGCTCGCGCTTCAGCGGCTGGGCTCGGCAGCCGGGGCTGAGGACCGTCCAGGGAGAGCTCGAGACCGCGCTTGCGACCGTCTTGCGCGAGCGGGTCGAGCTGACCGTCGCCGGCCGGACCGACGCGGGCGTGCACGCGCGGGGGCAGGTGGCAAGCTTCGGCGCCGGGGCCGTCCCGGGCGACCTGAGGCGGCGGCTGAACGGCGTCGGCCCGCGAGACCTCGCCGTGACCGGCGCGGACCAGGCGGCGGACGGCTTCGACGCCCGCCGCGACGCCC
>DATFPK010000090.1:0-13341 GCA_035264885.1 Solirubrobacterales bacterium | reverse complement strand
TCTCGCGGCAGGGGGCGAGGTGCGACATCCGCGAGCGCGACTGGCGGCCGCCGCCGAAGCCGAAGGCGTGCAGGCAGGACTGGGGCTACGGGTTGACGCTCGGCAAGCGCGGCCCGGGTCGCTTCTTCTGCGCCGGGGACTCGCTGTTCGGGATCGGCCGCAGGCTCGGCTATGGGAAGTCGGTGAAGCGGGGCCGGTTCAAGTGCGTCAGCCGGACCGACGGGGTGCGCTGCGTCAACGTGCGCAACAAGCACGGCTTCAAGCTCTCGCGCGAACGCGCGCGGCGGTTCTAGGCGCGCCGGACCTCGGCGCCGCCGGTCCAGTCGACCGGGCCGGCCCGCAGGACGTGGGCGCCCAGCGGGCGGCCGAGGATTTCCTGTGCCGTCCTCGACGCCTCGATCAGCCGCTCGAGGTCGATGCCGGTCTCGACGTCCATCTCGTGCAGCATCGACACGACGTCCTCGGTCGAGACGTTGCCGGTGGAGCCCGGGGGCACCGGGCAGCCGCCCAACTCGCCGAAACTCGACTCGAACGAGTCGACGCCCTCCTCGAGGGCGGCGAGGACGTTGGCGAGCCCCTGGCCGCGCGTGTTGTGGAAGTGGGCCGTGAGCTCGAGGCCTCTGAGGCGGCCGCGGGCGGCGGCGAAGAACCGGCGGACCTGGCGCGGGTTGGCCATGCCGGTGGTGTCGCCGAAGGCGATCTCCTCGCACCCGGCGGCCGCGAGGCGGTCGGCGATGTCGAAGACGCGGTCGGGCGGCACCTCGCCCTCGTAAGGGCAGCCGAAGGCCACCGAGATCACGCCCTCGCAGCGCAGGCCCGCCTCCCGGGCCGACGAGACCACCCGCTCGAGCCCGCTCAGAGATTCCGCGATCGAGCGATTGACGTTCTTGCGGTTGTGGGTCTCGCTGGCGGAGAGGAAGAGGTTGACCTCGTCGAAGCGCTCGCGATGCTCCAGCGCCCGCTCGAGCCCGCGCTCGTTCGGGATCAGGACCGAGAAGGCGACGTCGTCCCGCCGCTTCACCGCCGCCAGCACCTCCGGACCGTCGGCCAGCTGGGGGATCACGTCCGGCCGCACGAACGAGGTGACCTCGAGGCGGCTGATCCCAGTGGCGGAGAGCAGGTCGATCAGCCGCACCTTCTGCTCGGTCGGAATCACCTCGGGCTCGTTCTGGAAGCCATCGCGCGGCCCGACCTCGCGGACGCGAACGCTGCGGGGAAGCTCGGTCACGTTGGGTGAGATTAGGCGCCCGGCGACCTGGCTCGCCCCTCCCCAGGTGCTCAGCCCTGCTTCACCTCGCCCACCTCGATGACGCGGCGCTCGTGGGTGCCGACGCCGACGGTGCGGGCGCCCTCGCGGACCTCGACGTCGAAGCGGAGCTTGCGGTCGTCTTCGACCTCGCGCAGCCGGGAGGTGACCGTGCACTCGCTGCCCTCCATCGCCGCCGCGACGTGTTTGATGCAGACCTCGAAACCCACTGTGGCCTTGCCGTCTGGGAGGTTCTCGAAGGCGAGGATCGAGCTGTTGCGCTCCATCATCGCGATCATCCCCGGCGTCGAGAGGACGCTGGCCCCGATCGTGCCGCCGACGTCGGTCACCAGCCGGTCCTCGACCGTGAAGGTGTCCGTTCGCTCCATTCCCGGCTCGAGCGCCACTAGACCATCCCCAGACCGCCGCTGACGCCGAGCGTCTCGCCGGTCACGTAGGACGCCTCCTCGGCGGCCAGGAAGGCCACCGCCGCCGCCACCTCCTCGGGCTGGCCGAGGCGCTTCATTTGGGTCCCTCCCCGCATCGTCGCGAGGATCTTCTGGCCGATCTCGCCGAACTCCGCAGCCTGCATCAAAAGCGGCGTCTCGATCGGGCCCGGCGCGATCGAGTTCGCGGTGATCCCGTAGCGAGCGTTCTCCCGCGCGATCACCTTCATGAAGGCGATCACGCCGCCCTTCGCGGCCGAGTAGATCGCCGACCCCTTCGAGCCGACCCTGCCGGCCTCGGACGAGATCGAGACGATCCGCCCGTACCCCGCCTCCTGCATCCCCGGCAGCGCCGCCGCCGTGCAGTTCAGGACCCCGCGCAGGTTGACCGCGAGCACCCGTTCCCACTGGTCCGGCGTCGTCTGGGTGAAGAATCCGAACTCGTCCATCCCGGCGTTGTTGACCAGGACGTCCAGCGTCCCGGACTCCTCGATCGCCGCCTGCGCGGAGTCGAGGTCAGTCACGTCGAGGCGCGTGGCATGGCCCGAGAACTCGCCCGCGACCTCGCCCGCCCCCTGCTCGTCGATGTCGCCGATCCAGACCTCGGCGCCCTCCGCCGCCAGGCGTCTCGAGATCGCCGCGCCGATGCCGCTGGCACCTCCGGTGACGAGTGCTCTGCGGCCCTCGAGCCTCACGGCGGGCAGCATAGACTGGCGCGCCGTGGCCGAGCCGATCCCGATCATCGGCGGCACCGGCGCCCTCGGCGCCGGCCTCGCCCTGCGGTGGGCCCGGGCAGGCGCCCCGGTCGTGATCGGCTCCCGCTCGGCCGAACGCGCCCAGGAGGCCGCCGAAAAGGTCCGCGCCGCCGTCCCGGGCGCCCAGGTCGAAGGGCTAGAGAACCCCGAGGCCGCCGCCCGTGGCCCGGTCGTCTTCATGACCGTCCCCTTCCGTGCCCAGTCGGAGAACCTCAACAACCTCCGCGGCGCCCTCAGCCCCGGCCAGCTCCTCGTCGACTGCACCGTGCCGCTCGCGGCCGCGGTCAGCGGCAAGGCCACCCGCTCGCTCGGCGTCTGGCAGGGCTCGGCCGCCCAGCAGGCGCAGGAGATGGTCCCCGATGGCGTCACCGTGGTCGCTGCGCTCCACACCGTCAGCGCCCCGGTCCTCGGCGACCTTTCCCGCGACCTCGATGAGGACGTCCCGATCTGCGGCGAGCGCAAGGCCGACAAGGCGCGGGTGGCCGAGCTGGTCGAGCTGATCCCAGGCTTGCGGGCCGTCAACGCCGGCGCCTTGGAGATGGCTCGAATAGTCGAGCAGCTCACGCCGCTCCTGATCTCGGTCAACGTCCGCTACAAGACCCACGCCGGGGTCCGCTTCACGGGGCTGCCCGAGACCGACCCCTGGTCGTGAGGGTCGCCCTCCTCGCCGGAGGCACCGGCGGCGCGAAGCTCGCCGCCGGCATGCAGGGGCTGGTCAGGAGTGACCTCTCGGTGATCGCCAACACCGGCGACGACGTCGAGGTGCTCGGCGTACACGTCTCCCCCGATCCTGATCTCGTCACCTACTGGCTGGCCGGCGAGATCGACGAGGACCGCGGCTGGGGCATCCGGGACGACTCGTTCCACGCGTTCGACCAGCTCGTCCGGTTCGGCGCCCCCGACTGGTTCCGCCTGTCCGACCGCGATCTCGCCGCCTGCCTCTACCGCCGCCACTTCCTCGACGAGGGCGGGACCCTGACCGAGGCCCAGGCCCAGATCGCGCGAGCGCTCGGCGTCGAGGCGCGGGTCCTGCCGATCTGCGAGGAGCCCGTCCGCACCCGCGTGCGGACCGCCACCGGCTGGCACGGGCTCCAGGAGTATCTGATCCTCGAGCGCGGCGAGCCCGACGTGGCGGGGGTCGAGCTGCTCGGCGTCGAGAGCGCCCGCCCCACCCCGCAGGTGCTCGAGGCGATCCACGGCGCCGAGCTGATCGTGATCGGTCCCTCGAACCCCGTGATCAGCATCGGCCCGATCCTGTCGGTACGGGGCGTCCGCGAGGAGATCGCTAGAGCGCCCGCTCCGGTCGTCGCGGTCAGCCCGTTCGTCGCCGGCGCGGTGGTCAAGGGCCCGACCGGGCATTTCATGCAGGCGCTCGGCCGCGCGTCCACCGCGGCCGGTGTCGCGTCGCTCTACGAGGGGCTGCTCGACGGCATGGTCGTCGACGACGCCGACCCCGACCCTCCCCCGTCCGACCCTCGCGTGCTGCGCGAGCCGATCCTCATGCAGGGTCCGGAGGGGCGAGAGCGGGTCGCGGAAGCGGTGCTCGACTTCGGCGCAGCCCTAGCCGCATGAAGGCGGCTGCGGTCATCCCGGTGAAGCGCTTCGGCGCCGCCAAGGCCAGGCTCGCGCCCGGTGTCGACGAGGAGCGCCGCCGCGCCCTGGTGGCCGCGATGCTCAGCGACGTCCTCGAAGCGCTCCAGCGGTCGCGGATGGTGGACCGGATGATCGTCGTGACCGGCGAGGAGGAGGCTGCCGGGTTGGCGGCCGAGGCGGGCGCCGAGGTGATCGACGATCCCGACGATGCCGGCCACTCCGAGGCCGCCCTGCGCGGCGTCGAGGGGGCCGTCGCCGATGGCGTCCGGTGCGTCGCCCTCCTCCCCGGCGACTGCCCGCTGCTCGAGCCGCGCGAGCTCGACGGAATCCTCACCGGGGTGCCCGACCGCTATGTCGCGATTGTCCCGGATCGCCACGGCAGCGGGACCAACGCCCTGATCCTCTCGCCACCGCACGCGATCCATCCGGCGTTCGGCGAGGGCAGCCGCGAGCGCCACGTCGAGTCGGCGCGGGCGGCCGAGATCCCCTACTCGGTCGAGGAGGTCCCCTCCCTCGCCCTCGACCTCGACACTCCCGCCGACGTCCTCGCCCTCACCACCGCACTCGAGTTCCGTAGCGGCAGCGCTCCGCGCACGGCGAAGGTGCTGGGCCTGAGGGTGCGGTGAGCGGCGAGGTCCATGTCTTCGCGGTCGATGGGCTCCCGGAGGTCGGCGAAGGCGACCGGCTGGGCCCTCTGATCGCCGCGCGGGCCCGTCTCCGCGATGGCGACGTGGTCGTGATCTCACAGAAGGTCGTCTCCAAGGCGGAGGGCCGGATCCGCCGCCTGTCCGAAGTCGAGCCCGGAGCGGAGGCAACCGAGCTGGCCGCGAGCCTCGGCAAGGACCCGCGCCAGGTCCAGCTCGTCCTCGACGAGAGCCGCCGGATCGTGCGTGCCGAGCGCGGCGTGCTGATCACCGAGACCCGGCACGGACTGGTCTGCGCCAACGCCGGCATCGACGCGTCGAACCTGCCCGAGGACGGGACGGTGGCCCTACTGCCGGCCGACCCGGACGCCTCGGCCCGGATGATCCGGTCCGAACTGGCGGACCGGGCGCTGACCGGGGTCGTGATCGCCGACAGCTTCGGGCGCGCCTGGCGCCTCGGCCAGGCCGAGGTGGCGATCGGCTGCGCGGGCATCACGCCGCTCGACGACTGGCGCGGGCGCGCCGACGCGACCGGACGCGAGCTTTCGGCGACCGTGATCGCCGTCGCCGACCAGATCGCGGCGGCAGCCGACCTCGTTCGCGACAAGGCCTCCGGAGTGCCGGCTGCCGTCCTGCGCGGCCTCGACCGCTTCGTGACCGAGGAGGACGGTCCCGGCGGCGCGGCGCTACGCCGCCGGGAATCCGAGGACCTCTTCCGCTAGCCCTTCTCGCGCAGCTTCTCGCTCAGCTCGCTGTCGATCTGCGGCGCGCCCGCCCCCTCCTCGGTCCACTCCGGGGGCTCGTAGGGCCGGCCAGGGGCGGCCCCGACGCAGATCAGCCGGACGCCCTCGTCACCCGTCGTGAACTTGCGCCGCTCGCCGGGCCCTACGCGGGCGAAAACGCCGGGCTCGATCAGGTGGCTCTCGCCCGCCGCCTCGAGGTTCGCCCGGCCGCTGAGCGCGGTGTAGATCTCCTCCTGCTCGTCATGCGAGTGGTCGTGCTCCGGGTACATCGCGAATCCGGGCGGCAGCTCGATGACCTGGATGCCGAACGCCGTCACTCCGAGCCCGGCGCGCACCCGGCGCATCCCGCCGCCGAAAACGGCCTCGAAGTCCTCGAGACGCTTGACCGTCACGTCAGCCATTGATCAGCACCGCAGCACCGCGAACCCTACCTGCGCGGAGCGCTTCGAGGGCGTCGTTGGCGCCGGCCAGCGGATGCTCCGCGACCTCCGTCCGCACCGGGACCTCGGGCGCCAGCCGCATGAACTCGTCCCCGTCGCGCCGGGTGAGGTTCGCGACCGACCTGACCTGGCGCTCGCCCCAGAGGATCTCGTAGGGGAAGGAGGGGATGTCGCTCATGTGGATCCCGGCGCAGACGACGACGCCGCCGGGAGCGCAGGCGCGCAACGCCGCCGGCACCAGGGCGCCGACCGGCGCGAAGACGATGGCGGCGTCGAGTTCCTCGGGCGGCATCTCTCCACTGCTCCCCGCCCACTCCGCTCCCAGCTCGCGGGCGAACGCCTGGGCCTGCGCGTCGCCCTCGCGGGCGAAGGCAAAGACGCGGCGGCCCTCGTGCCGCGCCACCTGGCAGAGGATGTGCGCGGAGGCTCCGAAGCCGTAGAAGCCGATCCGTTCTGCATCGCCACAGAAGCGCAGCGCCCGGTAGCCGATCAGACCCGCGCAGAGGAGTGGCGCCGCCTGCGTCGCGGGGTAGCCGGGTGGGATCGGGAAGCAAAACCGCTCGTCGGCGACCAGCGCCTCGGCGTAGCCGCCGTCGATCCCGTGCCCGGTGAAGACCGCGCGCGGGCAGAGGTTCTCGCGGCCCGAGCGGCAGTAGCGGCAATCACCGCACGTCCAGCCCAGCCAGGGCACCCCGATCCTCTCTCCCGCAGAGAACCGCTCCACCCCAGCCCCGCCGGCGAGCACCCGGCCGACCGCCTGGTGCCCTGGCACGAGCGGCAGCTTTGCGCCCGGCACCTCGCCGTCGGTGACATGAAGGTCGGTGCGGCAGACGCCGCAGGCCTCTAGCTCGATCAGCACCTGCCCGGGCCCCGGCTCGGGCCGGGGCACGTCGGCCTGGCGGAGCGGGCGGCGCGGCTCCTCCAGCAGCATCGCCCTCATCGGGCTCAGTACGTCTCGACGATCTCGTAGAGCGTGGTCCGCTGAGCAGGCGTCCGACCGCCGGCGCGGGCGGCGGCGATCAGCTGCTCGGGGTCGAGGCGCACCCCGTGGTGTGACCCCGCCATACGCGAGATGTTCTCCTCCATCAGCGTCCCGCCGAGGTCGTTGACGCCCCACCGAAGGGCCTCGGTCGCGGCCTCCAGGCCCATCTTCACCCAGCTCGCCTGGAGGTTCGGCACGCTCTTGCCGAGCCCCAGGCGGAAGGCGGCCGTGTGCTTGAGGTTCTCGCGCGCTGAGATCTCCTCGATGCCGTGGGTTCGGCCGAGGAGCGTGTTGAAGGGGATGAAGCTGAGCGGCACAAACTCCGTGATCCCGCCGGTCCGCTCCTGAAGCGCCCGGACCACGCGCATGTGGCGGGCCAGCTCCCGCGGCTCCTCGATATGGCCAAACATCACCGTCGAGGTCGACCTCAGACCGGCTCGATGCGACGCCTCGATGATCTCGACCCACCGTGCCACCGGCAGCTTGTTGGGTGAGATCCGCTGGCGGACGCCGTCGTCGAGCACCTCCGCGGCGGTGCCGGGGGTCGAACCGAGGCCGCACTCGCGCAGATAGGCGAAGACGTCGGCGGCCGACCGGCCGGAGCGCTCGCACATGTAGTGGACCTCCATCGGCGAGTACGCGTGGAGGTGGATGCCCGGTGCCTCCGCCTTTGCGACCCGCAGCCACCGCCCGTACTCCTCCAGCGTGTAGTCGGGGTGGATGCCGCCCTGCATGCAGATCTCGGTGGCGCCGAACTCGACCGCCTCGCGGACCCGGCGCCGGAACTCCTCCTCGTCGACGTGGAACGCGTCGGGTGAGCGTTTGCCCTGCCCGAAGCCGCAGAACGCGCAGCCGACGACGCAGACGTTGGTGAAGTTGATGTTGCGGTTGACGACGAAGGTCGCGGTCTCGCCGGCCAGCCCGCCGCGGAGCTCGTCGGCGGCGGCCCGCATCTCCTCGATCACCTCGGGACGGGTCTCTGCGAACAGCGCGGTCAGCTCGTCCTCGCTCAGCTCGCGCCCCTCGCGCCCCTTCTCGATCGCCGCCGTGGCCAACCCGGAGTCGAGGTCTTCCTCGCGCCGGCGGCCCGAGCCGCTGCGCGGGATGAAGCTCCAGTACTTGAGCTTGACGACGTCCAGGACCCCCTGCTCCAGCCAGTCCGGGTCGAGATATTGCGGGTAGGCGCAGAGCCGCTCGGTCAGGGCGTACCCCCGCGGCCGGAGCGCCTTGCGGACCTGGTGGGGCCCCGGGAACGGATGCTCGGGAGAGATGTGATCGCCGTTCGCCGACAGGCCGCCGAGGTCGGTGGCGCCCGCCTCGACCAGCTGTGGCCACCAGTCGGCCAGGTTGGGCGGGACCTGGATACCGACGCCGGGCATGAGACGACGGCACTCGGCGATCAGGCGTTTCATGTCGTCGATGGAGATCGGGGTGGCCCAATCCGGGAGGCGCGGCCGGTCGCCGGTCCCCGGTCGCCGGTCGCCGGTCGGGCGATCCGAGGCCCACCGCCTTTTCGCCGACGCGTCGGCGATGTCTGCGACCTCCTCCCCGTAGTACCGCGGGTGCGGGACGAAGTTCTGCAGGATCACCTCCTGGATGTGACCGTGCCGGGCCTGGACCTCGGCCAGCGCCTCCAGCGAAGCGACCCGCTCGTCCTCGGTCTCGCCGATCCCGACCAGGATCCCGCTCGTGAACGGGATCCGGAGCTCGCCGGCCAGCTCGATCGTCTCCAGCCGCCGGGCAGGGTGCTTCGTCGGCGAGCCCGCGTGGACCGTCTCCATCAGCCGCTCCGAGACCGACTCGAGCATCAGGCCCTGCGAGGCGGTGACCTCCCGCAGCGCGCCCAGGTCCTCCCGGCCGAGGACGCCGAGGTTCGTATGCGGCAGGAGCCCCCGCTCGAGCGCCCGCTCGCAGGTCCAGACGGCGTAGTCGGTGAATGTTCCATGGCCCCACTCGGCCAGCCGCGCCGCGACCTCCGGGTTCACCTCCGGGCGCTCCCCGGTCAGGACGAGCAGCTCCTTGGTGTTGCGCCGCACGGCCTCCTCGAGGCGCCGCTCGACCACCTCGGGCGGGTGGATATGGGCGCGGTGGGTCGCGAACGCGCAGTACTTGCAGTAGCACTGGCACGTCCTCGACAGCGAGAGCGTGTAGTTGCGCGAGAAGGTGACCCGCCGCATGACGGTGACGCTACTACGCGGCTACACGGGCGCCGTTGCGCCCAATCCGGCCTAAGTCGCCCGCCGCGCCGCCGTGCGACTCGCCACGTCGGCGGTGGTCCGCTCGGGCGGCTCGGTCGGCGCCGGCCCGCCGGCCTCGATCACGAACCGGAAGACCGCCGCGGCGAGGAGCGCGCCGACGATCGGGCCGACCAGGTAGGGCCAGACGTCGCTGAACTGGTTCGCGACGAGAGCGGGCCCGAACCACCGAGCCGGGTTCAGCGCGGCGCCGGTCAGCGGCCCGATCACCATCACGGCGAAGCCGAGGGTGGTGCCGATCGCCAGCGGCGCCCAGTCCTTGGGGCTCTTCAGCGAGAAGACGGCGGCGAGGATCACCAGGACCAGGACGAACGTCCCGATCGCCTCGAGCATCGCGGCCTGGCTGTTGCCGCCGATCAGCCCGCTGGGCGAGACCGCGCCGTAGTCGGTCGCTCGCCCCTCGTCGAGCAGGAAGCCCTTCGCCAGCAGGGCGCCGAGGACGCCGCCGGAGAGCTGGGCGAGAACGTAGACGACCGCGTCGATCGGGTCGATCCGGCGCAGCGCTGCCACGGCAATCGTCACCGCCGGGTTGAAGTGCCCGCCGCTGACGATGCCGAACATCATGATCAGGCCGAAGAGGACGAAGGCGTGGACGAGCCCGATGACCGCGAAGTCGCTGCCGAACTGCGCGTTCTGGCCCGTCGAGACGAACAGGATCACGACGCTGCAGACGAAGAACGTGAGCAGCAGGGTGCCGAGCAGCTCGGCGATGTAGGCGGCGAGTCCTCTGTCCTGCACGGGTTCGGCTCCTCCTCGATCGGTTGGCGGCGGGAGTCTAACCCCGGCCCGGGGACGACGACTCGTCGTGCTCGCGCTGGAGGCGGCGAGCCTCTTCGATCACCTCGAGGCCCTCGTCGCGGGAGCGCCACCCGTCGACCTGGACCTCCTTGCCCTCGAGCTGCTTGTAGACGCTGAAGAAGTGGGTGATCTCGTGCTGGAGCTGCTCGGGGATGTCCTCGAGCCGCGCGTAGCGGTTCCAGCCCGGGTCGTGCGTCGGCACGCAGACGATCTTGTCGTCCTCGCCCTTCTCGTCGCGCATCTTGAACAGGGCGATCGGCTTGACCGGGATGACGCAGCCCGGGAAGGTCGGCTCAGAGACGCAGACCATCGCGTCGAGGGGGTCCCCGTCGCGGCCGCGATGCCCGATCAGATAGCCGTAGTCGGTCGGGTAGACCATCGAGGACGAGAGGAACCGGTCGAGGATGACGTGGCCGATCTCCTCGTCGTACTCGTATTTGTTGCGGCTCCCCTTGGGGATCTCGATGAAAGCGAGCAGCTCGTCCTGCCTCACGGTCCTCTCGGCCATGGGCGAAGGCTAACCCGGGGCCGGCGCAGGGGCCGGTCGGCGCAGGGGCCGGTGTATGTTCGCCGCGGATGAGAAGGGTCGCCGCGCTGCTGGCGGTCCTCGCTGCGCTGGCGATCGCCGGCTGCGGGGGGGACGCTGAACCGGGCGCGCCCGTGGGCGCGACCCTGATGCTCGACTTCCTGCCCAACGCCGCGCACAGCGGCGTGTACCTGGCGATCGAACGGGGCCTGTACCGAGAACAGGGAGTCGACCTCGACGTGCGGGTGCCGGGCGACTCGACGGACGCGCCCCGGCTCCTGGCCTCGGGACGGGTCGAGTTCGGGGTACTCGACATCCACGACGTCGGGATCGCGAGGGCGCGCGGGCTTCCGATCAGCTGCTTCGCGGCGATCGTGCAGCGGCCGCTCGCATCGGTGATCGTCCGCCGAGACTCGGTGATCGGGCGGCCGGCGGACCTCGAGGGCGGGACGGTCGGCGTCACCGGGCTCCCGTCCGACGACGCCGTGCTCGAGTCGGTGGTCGCGGGCGATGGCGGAGATCCGGGGCACGTACGCCGGGTGACGATCGGCTTCAACGCCGTGGCGTCGCTCGCCTCGGGCCGGGTCGACGGGGCGACCGGCTTCTGGAACGCCGAGGCCGTGGCGCTGCGGGGGGCCGGCGTCCCGGTTCGCGTGTTCAGGGTCGACCGGTTCGGCGCGCCGCCATACCCGGAGCTCGTCCTCTGCACGTCTGAGCGGTTCGCCAGGCTCTCACCTCGGCTCGTCGCCCAGGTCGGGAAGGCCACGGCACGGGGTTACGCGCTGGTGTTGCGCCACCCGGACGAAGGGCTCGGCGCGCTGCTGGCCGCGAACCCGGCCCTGGAGGAGGGCGAGCAGCGCGCCCAGCTGCGGGTCCTGCTCCCGGCGCTCTCGCCGCCGGGCCGCCTCGACCCCGCCGCGCTCCGGGCCTGGGCCGCCTGGGACCTCGAGCACGGCATCGTCGACCGAGCCGTCGACGTCGGGCGGGCGTTCAGCCTGGGCCGCTGAGCAGCCGCTCGACCAGCGCCGGCATCTCGCGGGCCATCCGGGAGCGCGGCACGGCGAGGTCGACGCCGGCCGCGTCGGCGGCCTGCTTGACGTCGACGTTGACGTGCGAGTAGTAGCCGAGCACCGGTATCCCCAGCCCGACCACCGCCTCGGGCGGCTCGGTCTCGAGGTCGGCGACGAGGAGGTCGGCATCGTCCAGCGACGCTTCGGACAGCGACGGCGAGAGCGTCACCTGGTGACCGGCGGCGCCCAGGGTCCCCTCGATCCTGCTGGCGAACATCAGGTCCGGCGCGATCGCGGCGACACGCGCCAAGGTCAGAGGCCGCGGCGGCGGCGAAGCTCGCGGCGAGCGCTCTCCGGCCGGCCCCACATCTGGACGACCTCGGCGCGGCCGGCGCGGACCTCGCGGAGGTGGAGGACCCCCGTGACGCCGGCGCGGTCGAGCTTCGCGAGGAGGCCCTGGACGGACTCGGCCGCGGCGGCGTGGCCGAAGCTGTGGGCGACCAGCAGCCGCCAGTGCCAGTCGCTCTTCGAGTACGGCTGCGCGTTCACCTGGCTCAGGGCGACCGCGGTCTCGATGTACCGCTCCTCGTCGTCGATCCGCAGGTCGAGCTCCAGGTCGGTCCAGTCGGCCGGGAGCGCGTCGAGGAGCTGCTGGAAGTCGGCGGCGAGCGCCACGGACGGAACCCTAGGCGACGCGGATGCGCCGCACCAGGGCGTCGCCCAGCGCGTGCTCGCGGCCATCGGCCTCGACGAGTAGCGGACCGCCGAACGGCTGACGTCCGGTCACCCGAAGCGAAACGCCCGGTCCGATGCCGCGGTCGGCCAGATACCGGAGCATCGCCGGGTCGGCGTCGGACACCCTGGCGAAGGTCCCCTCCTCGCCCGCCACCAGCTCCGAGAGCGGGCGTCCCCCGTCGTCGGGCGGCTCGAGGCCGGGGCCCGGGATGGGGTCGCCGTGCGGATCGTGGCTCGGCTCGCCGAGCTTGTCGGCGATCAGCGCCTCGAGCTCCTCGGAGATGTAGTGCTCGAGGACCTCGGCCTCCTCGTGGACGCGGTCCCACGGCATCCCGAGTGCCTCGGCGAGGTAGGACTCGATCAGGCGGTGATGGCGGATGACCTCGAGCGCCACCCGCTCCCCCGCGGGGGTCAGGGTCACCCCGCGATAGGGCGCGTGCCGGACCAGTCCGCGCTCGTCCAGCCGCTTCAGCATCGCCGTCGCCGTGGCGGGGGTCACGCCAAGTCGGCCGGCCAGGGCGCTGGTGCCGACCGGGCCGTCGCCGCGGCTGGCCAGGGCGTAGATCGCCTTGGCGTAATCCTCGATCGCCTCGCTGTGCGGGGCGCGCCCGGGACGGGCGTGGGTGGCCCGGTCGGCGCCGGCAGCCATCAGACGCTCACCATGAGGCCGGTCACGTACATCAACGCGATCCCCGCGATCAGACCGCCGACGGCGACCGGGTGGAGTGTCCGGCCCTCCTCGTCGCGGATCGAGGGCAGGATCTGCTGGATCACCTGGGCGATCGCGCCGGCGCCGGCACCGAGGAGCAGCGCCGCGAGGCTCGCGTCGAAGGCCGCGGCGCCGATCACCGCGCCGATCACCGCCGGCGCGCCGGCGATCAGGCCGAGCAGGACCAGGCGCCCGACGCCGGGAGGCCGCTCCGCGAGCGGTGCGACGATCGCCAGGCCCTCGGTCGTGTTGTGGACGGCGAAGCCCGCGATCAGGAAGGTCCCGAGGGCGAGGGCGCCGACCGCGTAGGCCGACCCGATCGCCAGGCCCTCACCGAGGTTGTGGAGGCCGATGCCGATCGCGATCAGCAGCGCCAGGTAGGCGCCGCCCGCGCCGGCCCCGGCAGCCCTGCGGCGCCGGGCGGTCATGTGGGATTCGATCGCGGCGAGCCCGAGCCAG
>DATFPK010000089.1:0-2130 GCA_035264885.1 Solirubrobacterales bacterium | reverse complement strand
TTCTTCCTGATCAAGAGCGGAGTCAACTTCGTCGCCGTCGCGGTACTCGGGACCGTCCTTGCCGTGGGCCTGGTCGGGCCGGACCTCTCACTCTGGCTGACCGCCCTGCCGGCGGCGCTTGCGGCGCTGGCGATCGCGGCGGTGGCGGCGCTGCCGCGGCTCGGCCCGGGGGAGCGCCCGGCCGACGACGCCTCGCGCTCCCGCCGGGGGCTCAGCGCGACCCGGCGGGCGGTGATCGACGGGATCGGTGAGGCCCGGAAGATCCTTCGCTCCGGCAACAGACGAGTCCTGGCCGGCTCCTTCGGCTACTGGTTCTTCGACAACGCCGTGCTGTGGGCGACCTTCCACGCCTTCGGGATGTCTCCGCCGATCACCATCGTGCTGCTGGGCTACCTGATCGGCCAGCTCGGGGGACTGCTTCCCATCCCGGGCGGCGTCGGCGGCATCGACCTCGGTCTGATCGGAGTCCTCGTGGCCTATGGGACGTCAGCCGCCGGGACCACCGCCGCGGTGTTCGCCTACCACGTGATCCTGTTCTGGCTGCCGCTCTTCATCGGCGGCATCGCTCTGGCGATGCTCCGACGCAACATGCCCCGGCCCTGGGAGTTCGCGCAGTGCCGGCCCGCGATCGCGGCGCAGTCGCGCGCGTAGCGCACGCTCTGGCGCCGCCGGTCGCGCCAATCGGATAGCCATTGCGAATGCGTTCCCGCCGGATCTGGCCCTCGCTGGCCGCGACCCTTGCGCTGGCGCTGCTCACGGCGCCCGCGGCGCATGGCGCTGCGTACGGGGCGCAGCCATACGCGCCGATCGAATCGCCGGCGAGCCCCGCTGACCAACCGCCTTTCGACGGCGGTCGGACCTACCAGCTCGCGGTGCCCCCGCCAGGCTCGGAGGTCCCCCCCGGGTTCAGGCTGAACGCCGAAACGGTCACGGGAATCGCGAGCGAGGCGGTCAGCGGAACACTCGACTCGCACGCATACCGGGCCCGCGTCCGGACCCGTCTCGGCAGTGACGGCCAGGGACAGTGGCAGGTCGACTTCTTCGAGCCAGGCGGCGAGGACATCGCCCAGGTGGTCATCGACGACCGCGGTGGCGACGTCGTCGAGCGCTGGACCGGGTCGCAGGTCGACACCAAGCTCGCCCGCGGCTACGAGGGAGCCGTCGCCGGAAAGGTCAACAAGTGGTGGATCTGGCTGCCCCTCTGCTTGCTCTTCGTGGCGCCCTTCGTCGACCCGCGACGGCCGCTGCGGCTGGTCCACCTCGACCTGCTCGCGCTGCTCGGATTCAGCGGCTCGCTCTTCTTCTTCAACAGGGCGGAGATCGGCTGGTCGGTGGGACTCGTCTATCCGGTGTTGGCCTATGTCTTCCTGCGGATGCTGGTCGCCGGGTTCCGGCCGACCGAGGCCCGCGACCGCCTCCTCCCATTCGCCCGGCGGAGCTGGCTGGTCGCGGGGATCGTTGCGCTGGTGGCATTCCACACCGCCTACGTCGCGACCGAGGGCAGGGTGATCGACGTGGGCCTCGCCGGAGTGATCGGCGCGGACCGCCTTACGCAAGGCGAGGACGTCTACGGCCCCGACTTCTCGCACGGACTGCCACCGAGCTCCGATGTGCGCGGCGACGTCTACGGGCCGGTCAACTACATCGCCTACGTTCCCTTCGAGGCCGCCTTCCCCTGGTCGGGGCGATGGGACGACGTGCCCGCGGCGCGCGCCGCCGCGCTGGGCTTCGAGCTGCTCACGGCGCTGGCGCTCTTCGGCCTGGGCAGGCGGATCCGTCCCGGGCCAGGCGGCGTGACCCTGGGCGTCGCGCTCGCCTATGCCTGGCTCGCCTACCCCTTCACCATGTACGCCCTCGGCTCGAGCTTCAACGACTCGCTGGTCGCGCTGCTCGTCGTCTGCTGCCTGCTGGTGCTGGCCTCCGCGCCGGCCCGCGGTGCGCTCGCGGCCCTGGCGGGGCTGAGCAAGTTCGGGCCGCTGGTCCTGGCTCCGCTGCTCGCGGCGGGCCACGGACAGCGGCGGGCGCGGCCCCTCGTCCTGTTCGCGGTCGGCCTCCTGGCCGCGGCGGCCCTCGTGACGCTCCCGCTGCTTCCGGACGGCGGCTTCCGCGAGCTCTATGACCGCTCCCTCG
>DATFPK010000088.1:0-2206 GCA_035264885.1 Solirubrobacterales bacterium | reverse complement strand
TCGAGTCGCAGCTGGGAGGAGCGCTTCGGGCTGGAGATGTACCTGCCGCTGATCAGGACGGCGGCGCAGCGGGCGCTCGAGCAAGCGGGCATCGAGCAGGGCGACCACGTGATCGTCTCGTCTCCGCACGCGCGCGCGGCGAAGGCCGCCGCGAAGCAGTTCGAGGGGCGGGTCGAGGCCGAGCCGCTGCCCATCGGCTACGCCGGCGCGGCCGATGTCGGTGTCCGGCTCGCCGCGGTGCTCGACAGGGCGGCAGCCGGGGAGACCATCCTCGTGATCTCCGCTGCCGACGGCTGTGACGCCCTGGTGCTGCGTACGACCGCGGCGCTCGAGGGCCGACGGGCCGCCGAGCCGGTGGTCGTTCAGGCCGCCCGCGGGCGTGAGCTGCTTTACGCGACGTACCTGACCTGGCGCGGGATGCTGGACCGCGAGCCGCCCCGCCGGCCGGAGCCGGAGCGCCCGGCGGGACCGCCTTCCGCGCGCTCGGAGGCGTGGAAGTTCGGCTTCGTCGGCTCGAAGTGCGACAGCTGCGGCCAGGTCCACGTGCCACCGCGACGGGTGTGCGCCGGCTGCGGCGCGGTCGACCGCATGAGCCGTGCGCCGCTGGCCGGACGTAGCGGCGTGGCCGCGACCTACACGGTGGACCGCCTGGCGTACTCGCCATCGCCCCCGATCATCGACGCGGTGGTCGACTTCGACGGCGGCGGCCGCTACACGCTCGAGGTGACCGACGCCGGGCCGGCGGACATCGACATCGGGACCCAACTGGAGCTGACATTCCGGCGCCTCTACACGGTGGACGGCGTCCACAACTACTTCTGGAAGGTGCGTCCGCTCTGATGGCCAGCAACGGCATTCGCGACAAGGTCGCGATCGTGGGCATGGGCTGCACGGCGTTCGGTGAGCACTGGACCCGGTCCGCAGACGACCTGCTGATCGACGCCACCCAGCAGTGCTTTGAGTCCACCCCGGAGTTGGGCAAGAACGACGTGGACGCGTTCTGGCTCGGGACCATGAACTCCGGCCAGTCCGGACTGGTGCTCTCCCGGCCGCTGGGGATCGACTACAAGCCGGTCACCCGCGTGGAGAACTTCTGCGCGACCGGCTCCGAGGCATTTCGCAACGCCTGCTACGCCGTCGCCTCCGGCGCCTATGACCGGGTTATGGCGGTCGGCGTCGAGAAGCTCAAGGACTCCGGCTACTCCGGCCTAGTGCGCTCGAACGTGCCTGGCGACGGGACAGCCCCCGAGCTCACGATCACGGCCCCGGCGGCCTTCTCTCTGCTCGACCCGGCGTACTGCAAGAAGTACGGCGTGGACCCGGACGACATGCGTGAGGCCATGACGCATGTGGCCTGGAAGAATCACGCCAACGGAGCCAAGAACGAGCGCGCGCAATTCCGCAAGGAGATCCCGAAGGAGAAGATCGCCGCGTCGCCGATCGTGGCCGGGCGCCTCGGGGTGCTCGACTGCTCCGGGGTCTCCGACGGGGCGGCCTGCGCGCTGATCGTCCGCGCAGAGGACGCGCACCTGTACACCGACCGCCCGATGTTCGTCAAGGCGCTGTCGATGGTCGCCGGGCCGGCGTCTGGCGGCATTGACCCGAACTACGACTACACGACCTTCCCGGAGGTCGTTCGCTGCGCGCAGGACGCCTACCAGCAGGCCGGCGTCCGGGACCCGCGCAGCGAGATCTCGCTCGCCGAGGTGCACGACTGCTTCACGCCAACCGAGCTGGTCCTGATGGAGGACCTCGGGTTCTCCGAACCCGGCGCGGCGTGGTCGGACGAGCTCTCCGGCACGTTCGACCTCGACGGCGCGCTCGCCGTCAACCCTGATGGCGGCCTGAAGTCGTTCGGCCACCCGGTCGGAGCGAGCGGCTTACGCATGCTGTTCGAGTGCTGGCAGCAGTTTCGCGGCGAGGCGGGCGGCCGCCAGCTCGACGACCCGCAGCTCGGGCTCACGCACAATCTCGGCGGGCGGCCCGGTACCTGCGTGTCGTTCGTCTCCATCGTGGGCGCCGGGAAGGATTAACGCCCGCGGAACTGCGGCGGGCGCTTCTCCTTGAAGGCGGCGACGCCCTCGGCGTAGTCCGCGGTGGTGGCGTGGCGCTGTTGCAGACACGCCTCGAATTCGAGGTGCTGCACCAGGCCGGCGTGGGCGGCGGAGCCGATGGCCTGCTTCATGCTCGCCAGCGCGACGGTCGG